>NZ_JAHDTH010000068.1 GCF_018531445.1 Pseudonocardia lacus | reverse complement strand
ACCAGCGAGTCGCAGCGACGAAAGGCCCTACCGGGCTGGATCCACGAGTACAACCATCACAGACCCCACACCGCCATCGGACGGGTCCCGCCCATCACCAGGTTGACCAACCTGTCCGGTCAGTACAGCTAGCGGTGGTGTCGGCAGTGAGGAAGGGCTCGATCCGTGCCCACGCCGCCAGGGCCGGCCGGTCATCGGGGTGGGTGAACGGCAATCCCAGTGAAGCCCGCACCCGTCCGCTGGTTTCCCACGGCAGGAACTCCGCTGGCACATGGGCGTCGTCGAGGACACCGCCGTGGGCGGCGTGTTCAGTGAGGTAGCGGCGGATGTAGGGGTGCGGCGGGTGCTGCGGGTCGGTGGCAGCGAGGTCGGCCAGCCGACGGGCGATCCGCTCGTGTACACCAGTTTCCGACTCCTCAGGCTCTCCGGGCTCGCCTGCTGGGGCCTGCTGGCTGCCGGTGGTCATCGGCACCGACCCGGCGCTGCGGGGGCGCCGATCAGTACGAGCAGTTGCCGGGCAGCGGCGCCGCCGCCAGCGTCGGCGGACGGACGCCGGTCGTGCACGTTGTTGTGCACGTTGAAGTGGTGGGCTCGATCCTCGCCGGGCGCCTCGACCACCCTGGCAGCTCGTGCGTGCTGGCCCATCGCCGTCACGCGTCGTCGACCAACACGAGTTGGCTGATTGGGGATGTGCCACCCGGGGTCACGGTGATCCGGTGGATCCCGGCCGGGAGGGGGCGGACCTCGGCGCGCCAACCGCCGGCGGCTCGGTAGATCGTCGGGTGATCGACCATGTGGCCGGTCTCGTCCTGCACGGTGATGATGGCGTCGGTGGGGCCGTCGATCCAGGTCAGCGCAATGTCGAACTCGGTGCCGGCGTCGACCAGGTCGGGCAGGTCGACTCCAACCTCATCGGAGCCGAGGCGATCCTCGTCCGGTGCGCGTTCGAGCAGCACTGCCTGGACGGCCTCACAGACTTCGCGGCAGGACGCGAGCGGGCCGTGTTGCTGGGTGATCGAAGTCGGGCGCGGCCCCCCACGCGGGTGAGCGGAGTTAAGCGGGACGGTGCCGTCGCCGTGTTCGAGGTAGCGCACGAGCACCCCGTCGGCATCGCGGTCGAACACCCCGCCGCGGGCACGGAAGGTGTGCTGATGAGCGTCGACGACGCCGTCGCGCAGGGTCAGGGTGGCCGGGGTGGGCTGGCGGACGCCGATCATGGCGTAGTGGTCGGGTAGCGGGTTGTCGGCGGTGGCGGTGTGCATGGTTGTCGACGCCGCAGCTAGTTCGCGGTCCCCGCCCAACGCCTCGACGTCGACGGGGGTGAGCCGGCGCGGGTCACCGTCTCCGTCCAGATCATCGACGCAGCGGTAGACGGGCAGCAGGTCGTGCAGGCCAGGCAGGGTTGCGGCCAGTTCTCGCAGTATGGTGCGCGGCAGCGGCACGGGGGCGCCGCGGCCGGCGTTGAGGATCACCGCGGCCTTCGCCGCCCCGTCGAACGGGGTACCCAAGGTGGTGGTGGCGCGAATATCCAGCCCCGAGGGCAGGGCGCGGACCAGCAGCCCGCCCATCGAGTGTGCGACCAGCACCAGCTGGGGCTCGCGGGTGTCGGGCAGCGCGCGGCGCATCTCCTCATACGTTGGGTGGTTGCGCCAGGTGTCGAGGTGCTCGGCAGCGGCGGTGTGCAGCAGGGCGGCGTTGTGGGTGACCGGCAGGCGCCAGTCGTAGGCGAACTCCAGCACCGCGGCCGGGTCGGCGACCACCTCGGTGATCGCGTTGACCAGGCCACCGTAGGGCTCGATACCGCGCAGGAACGGCGCGAACGCCGGCGCCCGCAGCAAGCCGGCCGGCCGCACCCGCGAGTAGTCGCCCTCGCGTTCGGCGTCGGTGAGCGCCAGCCGGGCCAGCGACGACGGATGGCGCCACGCCTGGCGGTACCAGCCCAGCCGGTGCATCCCCCACAGCACCTCATCGCCCTCGCACAGGGCGGAGCCCATGATCCCCGGAATCACCACCACTGCGTCCGGCGACACCGGCCCGCGCACCGTCTGCCCCACCAACCCAGATTGCTCCTGCCGCTGTGGGGCTGTCATGGTCGGGGATCGTAGCGAGGTGCTGCACCCGGTCGGGTGGGCAAACCGATAGCGTGACGGTCCTGTCGGCGCACACCAGGAGGAGCAGCCGGTGGTGCAGCAGGTGCAGCGGTGGCTGGTCAATCTCGTCGTACGGGACTACGCCGATGTGACCCCGGCGTTCCTAGCCAAGCTCGCCGAGCAGGACCAGGCTCTGCAGCGCTGGTGGTGTAACCCGCGGCTGGGGGAGCACGCCTTCACCCCGCACCCTGTGACCGCCCGTCCCGGCAGGCCGCTGCGCAGCCGACGCCACCTTGAGAACCTCGTGCACGAGACTGGGCTGCGCGAGCTCACCGGGTCGGACTGCCTGGTGCTCGTGTTGACCGGCCACGGGCGGCTCAGCCAAGGGCAACGTCACTACCTGGAGCTGCCCGACAGCCACCCGCAGCGACTGTGGGCCACCGGTTACCCCACCAGCGAGCTGATCGGTGCCGCGCTGGGCTCCGACGCCGAGCACGTGGTGGTGATCGTCAACGCCTGCCACGCCGGGCAGCTGCGCGGTGAGCTCGACGCCCTAGCCCGCGACCTGCCCTACGAGCGCCAGCGCCTGGACTCCCTGGCGGTGTTCGTCACCGGCCGCTTCGACGAGAAACCCCGCGTTGTCGACTTCACCGAACTGCTGCACCGGGTCGACCAGCGCCTACGCGAGCGCTCGGGGATCACTCGCCCGCTTCTGAGCGTGGAGGAATTCCGCCGTGAGCTCGTCCAGGCCGCCCGCGCCGACCCACCTCTCTACGACCCAATCCTGGTGTGGCCGGTCAACCCCAGCGACCAACCCCACCCGTGCCTGCCCAACCCCGGCTTCACCACCCTTACCCACGCCATCGGCCCCGCGCTGGCTCAAGCCGCGACGCCGGAGCCGGAGCTGGACTACTGGCTCGACCGCGCCACCGGACGGGTCTCGGGCACCGACCCCGGCTGGTACTTCACCGGCCGCGTCGAGCTCAGCATCCGGGTTGCGCAGTTCCTGCGCGAGGGCGACGGGTTGTTCGTGGTCACCGGCGCCGCGGGCACCGGGAAGTCCGCGGTCATCGCCCGCGCGGTCACCCTGTCCGACCCGAACCTACGCGCTAACCCCCGCTACCGCGACGCCGTCAGCGCTGCCCCACCTGCGACGCTGCCCCCGCCCGGGTCGATCGACGCCGCGGTCCTGGCCCGCCAAAAAGACGCCCGCACCATCGCTGGCGACCTGCTAGACGCCCTCGGCCACCCCGCTCAACCCCCCGCGCCGGGGGAGGACCCCGGACAGGCTTTGCGCCACCAACTCGCTACCGCCGTTACCGCGATCACCGCCCGCGGGGGGCGCGCCACTCTGGTCGTCGATGGCCTCGACGAGGCCATCCAGCCGGTCACCGTGGTGGTCGACCAGCTCGGGCCGCTGCTGCGCCTGACCGACGCCGCGGGGCGGCGGCTGGTGCGCCTGCTCGTCGGGGTGCGGTCCTCACCCGGCCCCGGTCAGGATCAGCACGGGCTGCTCGACCTGCTCGCCCGCAGCGCCCACCCCATCGACGTGCACACCATCCGGACCGACGGCCCCGGTACGCGGGACGACATCGCCGGCTACGTCGAAGCCCTCCTCGACACCCCGGGCTCGCCCTACGCCACCTCCATAACGAGCCCTCACGCGCAGCTACGCGACGCCGACAACGACGCCGCTGACAACGACGCCGCAGTTGCCCGTCACGACGCGGCCAGCGTCGTCGCCGATGCTGTCGCACCCTCGTTCCTGGACGCTCGGCTGGCCGGGCAACGCCTGCGCGAGGCAGCCCACCGTCAAGACCTCCAAGACCCCGCCTGGCGGGCCACCCTCGCCGAAGGCATCGTCGGGCTACTACGCGCCGACCTCACCGACGTCGCTGCCGCGGACATGCCCACTGACCCTGCCGAACTGCTCGCGGTCCTGCGCGCGGCCGCGTTCGCCCGTGGCGCTGGCGTGCCCTGGGCCGAGGTCTGGCCCGCCATAGCCGAAGCCGTCCTCGACCGCCCCCTCACCAACCCCGACACCACCATCAAACAGGTCCTGAGCGGACGCCTCGCTGGCTACCTCACCCGCGACGTCGAACACGACCGCGTTGTCCACCGTCCCGCCCACGACCTGCTCGCCGTCGCCCTCCGCCAACATCCCGACCGACTTCTGCACCAAGCACCACACCCATGACCACCGTCACCGGGACACCTCACGGGCGAGAACCCGGTGTGCACGAGCGCATCGCTCGCCGGCTGGCCGCGATCGCCACCACGGACCCAGCACACCCTCCGCACCCCTACATCCGCCGCTACCTCACCGAGCACGCCGTCGCCGGTGACGTCCTCGACGACCAGCACGTCCCACCACAGTTCCTCCCGTGGGAGACCAGCGGACGAGTTCGAACGCTGCTGGGGCTGCCAATCACCGACCCCGGCGACCGGCCCGCCCTAGCCGCTTGGGCCCGCATAGAACCCTTCCTGACTGCCGCCGGTGACCTGCCCGCGGCGGACAGATACGCCAGTTTCACGGTGGTACACGCTGCGGTCACCGGCCGCGCCCTTCCCATCTCTGTCCGGCCGGCCAGCCGGTACCGGCTGCATGCCCGCTGGGCTCGGTGGCAGGTGCCCGACAACATCATCGACACCACCGGATCCCCGATCAACGACGTGACCAGCTTGCCCGGTCCCGGCGGGCGCATTTTGCTGGCTACTGCCAGTGATGACGGGACGGTGCGGTTGTGGGACCCGACCACCGGCATCCCGATCGAAAACCCGCTGATCGGCTACACCGGCCCGGTGACCGCGGTGGTGGCGGTCAGGCTCGCCGAAGGACGCACCCTGCTCGCCACCGCCAGCGGCTACGACGGGACGGTGCAGGTCTGGGACCCGACCACCGCCACCCCGGTCGGCAACTCGCTGACCGGCCACACCGACGCAGTGGAGGCGGCGGTGGCGGCGGTCGGGATGCCCGACGGGCGCACCCTGCTCGCGACCGGCGGCGGCGGGACGGTGCCGTTGTGGGACCCGGCCACCGGCAGTCCGATCGGAAACCCGCTGACCGGCCACGCCCGCCGGGTGCGGGCGGTGGCGGCAGTCAAGCTGCCCGCCGGACGTACCCTGCTAGCCGCCGCCAGCATCGACCGGACGGTGCAGTTGTGGGACCTGGCCACCGGCATTCGGGTCAGAACCCTGCTGACCGGCCACACCGGGGCAGCGTCATCGGTGTCGGCGATGGCGGCGGTCGGGCTATCTGACGGGCGCACCCTGCTGGCCACCGGCGACGACGACGGGACGGTGCGATTGTGGGAGCCGATCACCGCCACCCCCGTCGGGGAGCCGTTGACCGGCCACACCGGCCCAGTGCGGGCAGTGGCGGCGGTCGAGCTGCCCGCCGGGCGCACCCTGCTGGCCACCGCCAGCGACGACCGGACGGTGCGATTGTGGAACCCAGCCACCGGCGTCCCGGTTGGAGACCCGCCAGGTGGCCATACCGGCTCGGTGCGCGCGATGGCGGCGATCAGGCTGCCCGACGGGCGCACCCTGCTGGCCACCACCGGCTGGGACGGGACGGTGCGGTTGTGGGACCCGACTATCGGCGTCCGGGTCGGGGACCCGCTGACCGGCCACACCGGCTCGGTGCGCGCGATGGCGGCGATCAGGCTGCCCGCCGGGCGCACCCTGCTGGCCACCGCCGGCAACGACCGGACGGTGCGGTTGTGGGACCCGGCCACCGACACCCCGGTGGGGGTCCCGCTGACCGGGGACATCGGCAGGGTGGAGGCGATGGCGACAGTCGGGATGCCCGACGGCCGCACCCTGCTCGTCACCGGCGGCTCCTACGGGTCGGTGCAGTTGTGGGACCCGGCCACCGACACCCCAGTCGGGGAGCCGCTGACCGGCCACACCGGCCCGGTGGAGGCCGTGGCGGCGGTCGGGATGCCCGACACACGCACCCTGCTGGCCACCGCCGGCTACGACCGGACGGTGCGATTGTGGGACCCGGCCACCGGCAGTCCGATCGGGGACCCGCTGACCGGCCACACCGGTGCGGTGACCGCGGTGACGGCCGTCGGGCTGCTCGATGGCCGCACCCTGCTTGCCACCGCCAGCTCCGACAACACGGTCCGGCTGTGGGATCCCGTCATCGGCACCGAATCGGCGAGGGCCGTGTTCGCGGGCCCTGTCGCTGCGATAAGCACCGTCATCGTGCCGACGGAGGCTTCCCGACCGGGCCGAACCCCGCATCTAGCCGTCGGCGGCCCCGGCGGGCTTGCCCTGCTCGCGATCAGCACTGATGCGACCGAGTCGTACCCGCTGGCTGGCAACGTTTATCCGCTGATCTCACCGACACAGCCGTGACACCGACAGCGCCCTCCGCGGGCGAGCCGGCAGGGACTGAGGCCGAGGTACACGAGCGCATAGCCCGCCGCCTGGCCGCGCTCGCCAGCACCGACCCGACCCACCCGCCGCACCCCTACATCCGCCGCTACCTCACCGAACACGCCGCCGCTGGTGACGCCCTCGACGATCAGCACGTCCCACCCGAGTTCCTGGCGTGGGAGACCAGCGGACGAGTCCGAGCGCTGCTCGGGTTGCCGATCACCGACCCCGGCGACCGGCCCACCCTGGCCGCCTGGGCCCGCATCGAACCCTTCCTCACCGCCGCCGAGGACATCACCCCGGCCGACAGATACGCCAGCCTCATCGTGGCGCACGCCGCGGGCACCGGCCGCACCATGCGCACCTCCGGGCGGCCGGCCAGCGGGTACCGGCTGCAGGCCCGCTGGGCGCACTGGGAGGTACCCGACAACATCATCGGCACCACCCGTTCACGGATCAACGCCCTGGCCAGCCTGACCGGGCCCGATGGCCGCATCCTGTTGGCCACCGCTGGCAACGACGGGACGGTGCGGTTCTGGGACCCGGCCACTGGCATTCCGGTCGGAGACTCGCTAACCGGCCACACCAGCGGGGTGGATGCAGTGGCGGCGGTCGGGATGCCCGACGGGCGCACCCTGCTGGCCACCGGTGGCGATGACGCGACCGTGCGGTTGTGGGACCCGGCCACCGCCGCCCCGGTCGGAAACCCGCTGACCGGCCACACCGGCCCGGTGACGGCGGTGGCGGCAATTGGGATGCCTGACGGGCGCACCCTGCTGGCCACCGCTAGCGACGACGCGACCGTGCGGTTATGGGATCCGACCACTGACGTCCCGGTCGGCAGCCCACTAACCGGCCACACCGGCCCGGTGACGGCGGTGGCGGCAATCAGGCTGCCCGACGGCCGCACCCTGCTGGCCACCGCCGGCAACGACCGGACGGTGCGGTTGTGGGACCCAACCACCGCCACCCCGGTCGGGCACCCGATGATCGGCCACACCAGCTTGGTGCGGGCGATAGTGGCGGTCGAGTTGCCCGGCGGTCGTACCCTGCTCGCCACCGCCGGCTGGGACGACACGGTGTGGTTGTGGGACCCGGGCACCGCCGCCCCGGTCGGGGACCCGATGACCGGCCACACCCGCCCGGTGTGGGCGATGGCGACGGTTAGGATGCCCGACGGGCATACCCTGCTGGCCACCGCCAGCTTGGACCGGACGATGCGGTTGTGGGACCCGGCCACGGCCACCTGCATCGGGAACCCTCTGGCCAGTCGCACCAGCGCAGTGCAGGCGATGGCGGCGGTCGAGCTGCCTGACGGACGTACCCTGCTGGCCACCGCCAACTGGGACCGGACGGTGCGGTTGTGGGACCCAACCGACATACCGGCCGCACATCCGCTCACCAGCAACTCCAGCTCGGTGACGGCGGTGGCCGCGGTCGGGCTACCCGACGGGCGCGCTCTGCTGGCCACCGGGGGCTGGGACGGGTCGGTGCGGTTCTGGGACCCAACCACCGCCACTCCTGTCGAGGGCCCACTGACCGGTCACACCGACATGGTGACCGCGATGGCCACAATCAAGATGACCGATGGATCCACCCTGCTGGCCACCACCAGCCACGACGGGACGGTGCGGTTGTGGGACCCGACTATCGGCGCCGCGGTCAGGGAACCAATGGTCGGCCACACCGGCCCGGTGGAGGCCGCGGCGACAGTCGAAATGCCCGACGGGCGCACGCTGCTGGCCACCGCCGGCGACGACCGGACGGTGCGGTTGTGGGACCCGGCCACCGGTGCCCCCGTCGGGAACCCACTGGCCGGCCACAACCTGGCGGTGACAGCGATGGCCGCAGTCGAGACGTCCGAGGGACGCTCACTGCTCGCCACCGCCGACAGCTGGGACGGGACGGTGCAGATGTGGGACCCGGCCATGGGCGCCCCGATCGGGGACCCACTGACCAAACACCGCCCGAGCGAGGTGACGGCGATGGCCGCGGTCGAGACGTCCGACGGACGCTCACTGCTCGCCACCGCCGACAGCTGGGACCGGACGGTGTGGCTGTGGGACCCAACCACTGGCGCCCCTGTCGGGAACCTGCTGACGGGCCACACGGGCCCGGTGACCGCGGTGACGGCGGTCGGGGCGCCCGACGGACGCACCCTGCTCGCCACCGCCAGCACCGACGGGACCGTGCGGTTGTGGGACCTCACCACCGGCATCGAGTCAGCTAGCGCTGTGTTCGCGGGGCCTGTCGCTGCGGTCGCCACCGTCACGGTGCCGAACGAGGGCTCCCGAGCGGGCCGAGCAGCACATCTTGCCGTCGGCGGCTCCGGCGGGCTTGTCCTGCTCGCAGTCAGCAGTGACGAGATTGAATCTTAGCCGGCGGCCGCCAGCGCCGCGCTCCCGCCAACCTCACCGAACGAGCCATGACATCGACCGCGTCCTCGACGGGCGAGCCAGCAGGATCTGAGGCCGAGGTACAGCAGCGCATAGCCCCCTCGGGCCGCTATTAGATCGTGGCGACCCGCCAGTGCCGGGCGCCCCCGCCCTTGCCGGTGGTCAGTTGCACGCTGACCCGGATCTCGTACCGGCGGTACCGGGCGATCGCGACGACCCGCGGCGGGTCCCTCGTACGATCACCACTGGCCCGAATTTGCCGGACCTGTCGGCGGTCGGGTTCGGTAGCCGAGCGTGAGCGCGCCGGGAGTCCTTCCAGCCCGGCTGGCCATGATCGGATGGCACGGATCGGGCACACGATCATGGAAAATGCTGTGAGACGTCAGAGCCTCTCGTATCCCCTTTCTGCAGCTCACGGCAGGTTGCGAGAGACTTCGAGAAGCGTTGCGAGATGTCGATCTTCGTCCGGCTTACAGGCCAGCTCGTCCGCTCCACGCCTGTGGGCTGCGGAAACGTGCCAAGTGATCGTTTCCATGGCACATCCGTGGCACAAGAGCTGTTGATTGTCCTAAGTGGACGACGAGCGCAGACCGCGCCGTTGGCTACGTTCAGCGACGAAGACCGCCGGTCTATCAGCGAGTTGGACCGCCCTGCGCTGCGCCTGGGCGGCTGCTCCAGACGTCCCGCGGGTCGTAGCGGAGGTATCGGCCAACTCGACGGCAGCGGGGGCCGTAGCCGCGGTAGCGCCATTGGCAGAGGGTGGCGGCGGGGATGCCGAGAAATCCGGCCGTTTCGGTGACGCCCCAAAGGCGCTCGGGCCGCTCGTCCATGCCATCGTCCTCCACCCGGGATCGGATCCGGTCCGAGGATGGCTTCGGCGCTCATCGTTCTCGTGGCTGTCATGTGGTCGCCACAGCTCGCGGGCTGGTCGATGTGGTCAATCTGTGGCCATGGTGTTGGCGGCTCCGGAGACGGTTCTTCAGAGCGGCTACCCGGCCGAGTTGCTCCCGGGAAAGATGAGCCGGCTACACGACGATTTCCGCTGCTCGGCCAGCCACAACACGCGCAGACGGGGGTCTGCGTCGAGGCCACGCTGCAGCCAGGCGACCGCGGTCCAGGTCTTGCCCGCACCGGTGGGGAGTCCGAGCAGGCCGCAACGGCCGGTCCTCTTGTCCAAGTCATCCAGTTCCGCCCAAGCCGCGACCTGGTGCGGGACGGCGCGCGGCCGAGTTCGCCGACGCCGACCAGGTCGACCGCGGCGCGGTCGCGAGCGGTACTGGGCTCGTGGACCCGGTACCTCGTCGCTGGTCGTGTGCAGCATGACGAACCAGGTGCGCAGATTGCGCTGCAGGTTGTCGGTGTTGCGGCGTTGGCGGAGGACCTCAACCTGTCGGGGGCGTCAGCGGGTGCGCTGGGTGCAGGCGTCGCCAGCGAGCCCGAGCTTGACCAACTCGCACAGGGCGGCCGTCCTCGTCGTCCATGACGGGGACCCAGTGCTCGCGGAGCACGTCGACCAGGACCGGCAGGTGGTTGAGCTGCAGCGGGCGGCCGAGCGAGCGTTCGGCCTCGACGATCAGGTGGGCGTCGTCTAGTTCTTCGATCCGGTCGAGGTCGGCAGTGCGGCGGGCGGCTCGGTAGCGGGCGAGCAGCATCGTGCGCAGGAGTCCGGGGTCCACTACGGCCCAGTCGAAGCGGGAGGATCCGTCGGGTATGGGGAGCGGTCAACGCGACTCCAGCGGTCGTCGTCGGCTGGCCGGTTCGACGCGCGGAAGCGGGGAGACGAGCTCCCTACAGTGGGGTCGCATTGTGCCTCGCTGTAGCGAGCCATGGCGTTTCGTCAGCTCAGCGCTCGTGCGTCACCTTGGGTAGCTCGACCGGAGCAAGGTCTTCCCCCGGAAAGAGGCAAATCTGACATAGGCGTCGCGTTCCACGGTCCACGACCGATGTTCCCTGCACGGCGAGGTGAGGGACGGGGCGGTGCATGGCGCGATTCGTACGTTCAGCTGAGGAAGTGGCCACGACGTTCGGCTACCACCCCCAGCCGGCCGACCTGCTCGCCCTCCTGCAGACCATCCGGTTTGCACGCCTGGTAGTCGTAGGCGGTCGGGTGCGGGACGTCGTCGACCATGTCGGGTCGATCCGCACCGCCGCCGAGGTCGCGCTGCCGCGCGGGCTCTACTGGTTCGCCGGACTCGACGAGCCGCTGGCCCTGGTGGTCAACGCCGGTGCCACCAGCGACGGTATGGCTGTCGCTGTCGCAGACCTGACCGACGACGAGCCGCTCCGCGACGCCTACGACTGGGCGGAGCAGCTGTGGGACGACGGCCAGCCGGTGCCGATGCCGGCGTTCGCGGTGGGCGAGGACGTGGTCACCCGCGTCGGCGGCCGGGACTCCCAGGTCCGGGAACGGGCGTTCAACGCTGGCTCGTGGCTCTACAAGATCCGGCTCGACGGCACCGACCAGCGGGTTGCCGAGTCGGACCTGGAGGCAGCACCGGAGGGCAGCGAGCCGGCGGACTGGGTCCAGGCGAGGCCGTCGACGGTCGAGCGGTTCGGCGCGACCCTGACCCGCGGGAAGCTGGCGGCGTCGCTGACCGACACGGTCTTCTCGTTCCGGGCCACCCGGACGGTATTCCGGCCGTACCAGTTCAAGCCCGTGCTGCGGCTGCTGAACACCGGGGCGACACGGATCCTCGTCGCCGACGAGGTCGGCCTAGGCAAGACGATCGAGGCCGGCCTGATCTGGACCGAGCTGGAGGCCCGGCACGCCGCGGCCAGGGTCCTGATCGTGGCGCCGTCGTCGCTGGTGGGGAAGTGGCAGGCGGAGATGGCGGAGCGGTTCGACTTCGCCGTCACCGAACTGGACAACCCGGGGCTCGCCCGGTTCCTGGAACAGCATCGGGCGAACCGGCTGCCGAAGCGGTTCGCCCACGTCACGAGCCTCGAACGGCTGCGCGCGTGGGACGGGCTGGACGAGTTGGCCGACTTGCCGCCGCAGTTCGACCTTATCATCGTCGACGAGGCGCACGCCATGCGGAACCCGGGCACGCGCAGCCACGCCCTCGGCGAGCAGCTCGGCGACTGGGCCGACGCCCGGGTGTTCCTCACCGCTACCCCGGTCAACCTGGGCAACCGCGACCTGTTCAGCATGCTCGAACTGCTCGCGCCCGAGGACTTCGACGACCCCGAGGTGCTCAACCTGCGCCTGGAACCCAACGCTGTGCTGCACCAGCTGGAACGCACGCTGCTGGACCGGACGGTGTCGGGCGCGGACCGTCTGGCCGTGCTGGACCGGCTGAAGACCATGACGTTCGGCGCCGCACTGATGAGCCGGCCGGACTTCCCCGCGCTGCGCGACGTGCTGGCCCGCGACGAGCTGACCCCGGCCGACGTGGTCGAGGTCCGGCGCCACCTCGCTGAGTTCAACGCGCTGTCCACGGTGATCACCCGCACCCGCAAGGCGGAGATCGACGAGGACAAGGCGCTGCGCGAGCCGCAGATGGTCGAGGTCGTCTGGACCGCCGCCGAGCACGAGTTCTACGACCAGTACGTCCAGTGGTGCGTCCGGCGGGCCGACCACGCCGGGCAACCGCTGCACTTCTGCATGCAGATGCCCCTGCGGCTGGCCAGCGCCTGCTTGCCCGCTGCCCGCGACGCCGTCCTCGGCTCGGCTGCCCAGTGGGTGCCGGCTGACGAGGACGACCCGCTCGCCGAACCCACCCCGGTCGTGCCGATCCCACCGCACGCCGAGCTGGTCGCGGCCGCGCGGGCGTTGTCCGACGACTTCAAGTTCGACCGCCTGCTCCGGCTCGTGCAGGACCTCGTCGAGCAGGGCCGCCGGGCGCTGCTGTTCACGTTCTCCCGCCCCACCCTCGCTTACCTGCAGCGACGCCTGTCCCCATACGCGCGGGTGGCGGTCCTGCACGGCGGGGTGCCGCGCGACGAGCGGCGCCGGGTGATGGCCGCGTTCCGGGCAGGCGAGTTCGACATCCTGCTGGCCAACCGGGTCGCCAGCGAGGGCCTGGACTTCGAGTTCTGCTCCGTCGTCGTCAACTACGACCTGCCGTGGAACCCGATGGAGGTCGAGCAGCGCATCGGCCGCATCGACCGCATCGGCCAGCCCGAGCAGAAGATCCTCGTCGTCAACTTCTACAACGAGCAGACCATCGACGAGAAGATCCTCAAACGCGTCCTGGAGCGGATCGGTGTCTTCGAGCAGGCCATCGGCGCGCTGGAACCGATCATCCAGGACGGGCTGCCGGCCGTGCTGGAGGCGGTGTGCGACTTCTCGCTGAGCGACGCCCAGCGCCAGGCCAAGGAGAACCAGTTCCTGGCCGCGATCGAGGGCAAGCGCGCCGAGGCCGAACGGCTCGCCGACGCCACCTCGGACCTGCTGGTCAGCAACGACGTGGACGTGTCCGGGCTGGAGCGCGACCTGCTGCGCGGCGGTCGCTACGTCGGACAGCGGGAGCTGGCCCATCTGCTGCAGGACTGGGCCGAGACGGCCCGTGGCGCCGTTCGCATCGACGATTCCCGGGTGGTGCTGCGTGGCAACGCGACCATGGCCGACCAGGTCCACGATGTCGTCCGCCGCGGGCACCGGATGCAGAACGAGGTCACCGACCTCGAACACCTGCTGCGTGACGAGCGCGACCTGAGCCTGGTGCTCGACCAGGAGGACGCCCGCACCGGCGGTGGCTCCCTGCTCACGGCCACCCACCCGCTCGTGCTGGCCGCAGTCGCCGTGCCTGGGCACCGCCAGGCCCGGTTCGCCAACGTCTGCGTGCACGACGCCACCGCGCCATCTGGCCGGTACGCGGTGGTCCTGGCACTGGTGAGCGGCGAGGGCGACCGCGGCAGCCGGGAGCTGTGGGGCGCCGCGACCGACCTTGACGGCCAAGAGGCCCCGTCCACGGTCCCGGACGCGCTGCTGGCCGCGCTGGCCCGCGGTGAGCTGCGGGCCACCGCGTTCGACCTGGACTGGACCGATGAGCTCGTGGACCCGATCGAGCTGGCCACCGACCAGCTGCAGGGCCGCTTCGCCGTCGAGCAGAACCGGCGGCGCATGCAGGCCGACGCCCTGGTCGAGGCGCGGCGGGTGAGCCTGTCCGAGCAGCGGCAGCGCAGGCTAGCGGTGATCGACCGGCGGCTGGAGACCGCCCGGTCCCGCGGTCGTCGGAGTCTGCACCTGTTCGAGGCCCAGCGACGACGGACCCTGGAACGCCACGAGGCCGCGCTGCGGTCGCTGCACCGGAGCGGACCGGCGCTGATGACGCTGACCCACCTCGCCGCCTGCTACCTGGAGATCGTCTGATGACCAGCGGACTCGCGCGCATCATCGCCGACGAACAGGCCACCGACGACCGGTACCGCAAGGCGCTGGAGCGCAGCCGGGAAGACCGGGTAACGGTTCGCCACGGCCCGGGTACACGGCACACGCCCCCGCGCACCGTGGCGCCCGCGGAGAAGGGCCTCGTCGGCCGGGTCGCGCTCGCCGAGCCGACCGACCTGTTCGACGGGCTCGATTTCTACATCGGCTCCGGCCACGTCGACGAAGACCAATTGGTCGTCTTCAGCTGGGCGGCACCCATCGCGAGCACGTTCTTCCGCGGCCGGGCCCGACACGAGCTGTGCGACCAGGTCGCCGTCACCCGCACCCTGGTCCGGCGCCGCGGGCGGATCGACGACTACATCGACGACGACGGCCCCGCCCGCGGGACTGAGCCGCCGTTCGCGACGCGCGCCCTGACCGTTCCCAAGGCTCCGGCGCGGCGTCGCCTCCCGGGCAGGAGCGCCCCTCGGGAACGACCGGCTGCGGTTGCGGAACCCGTCCCCAAGCCGCGGGCCGAGCGGGCGATGCTCGCGGCTATCGCGGCGCCGCGCCGAGAGCGGTTGTCCAGCGTGCTCGCCACGCTCCAACCGGAGCAGTACGACCTGGTCACCGCCGATCCCGACGCCACTCTGGTCGTCCAGGGTCCGCCCGGCACCGGCAAGACGATCATCGCCGCGCACCGCGCGGCCTTCCTGGCCCACCGCGAGCAGGGACGCGAGCGGGTGCTGGTCGTCGGCCCGACCGAGCACTACCGCCACCATATCCAAGGTGTATTGACCGACCTCGTCGAGAACCCCGGCAGCGTCGGGACGGCCTCGCTCACCGAGATCCTCACCGACCTGCGCCGGCTCCCCGACGCCATTGACGACAGCCCGCCCACCCAGGACCGCGACGTCGAGGCCCACCTCGCCGAGCTGGCCGAGTACACAGCCAACCTGCTTCGCACCACCGGCGGGCTGCGGCCGCGGTCCGCGCACGCCGACCAGATCGTCGCCGTGTACGAGGCCCTCCGCGTCGCTGACGTGGGCCGCTACCGGGTGACGCGGGATGTCGCCTGGCGGAGGTACCTGAGGGCGCTACCCGACCTGCGCGTGGCCCGTCGGTCGCGGCGACACCTGCCCCTGCTGGCGGCCTGCAGCCTCGCCGTCGCCTCCCCGTCGACGACCTACGACCACGTCGTGGTGGACGAGGCGCAGGACCTCACGCCGCTGGAGTGGGCCGTGCTGCGGCAGGTCAACCCGGCCGGCGGCTGGACGCTGCTGGGCGACATGAGCCAGCGTCGCTTCGACTGGAGCTGTCCGAGCTGGCCGGACGTGGTGGAGGAACTCGGCACGCCGGGGTCGCGGACCGAGGAGCTGCGGCGCGGCTACCGCACGTCCGCGGAGATCATGCGGTACGCCGACCGGCTCCTGCCCCGCCTGAAGCGGACGGTGGACTCGCTGCAGGCCGGAGGCACGCCACCGCGCCAGGTCAAGGTACGACCCACGGAGGTCAGCGCCCGGGTCGCCGAGGAGGCCACGGAACTGCTCGGTCGGCACCCGGGCGGGACCGTCGCCGTCATCGCGCTGATCCCGGCTGAGGTGATGCGGGCGCTGCGGCGGGCCGGTTTCACCGTCGATCCGCACGACGTCAGCAAGCTCGTCCGTCAGGGACGGGCCGTGCGTGTCTTGAACCCGGAGCAGGCCAGAGGGCTGGAGTTCGACGCCGTCGTGGTGGTCGAACCGAGCGCGTTCCCGACGCGGGCGGGGCAGCACGGGCTGCTCTACACGAGCCTCACGCGGGCCAACCGGGAGCTCGTGGTGGTGCATTCCGAGCCGTTGCCCAGGGAGTTGCGGGCGCGGCCGCCCGCACGAACGAGGTCGATCCCGGCGCAGAGGCTTCCAGACGTTCGACCCATCGTTTGCGCACAGGAGTAATTGGTGACCTTTCAGACCCCGGTGACCGTTGAGGAAGTCCTCTCCGGGATCCATGCGAAGCAGTACCTGTTGCCGGCGATCCAGCGCGAGTTCGTCTGGGACCAGGAGCAGATCAGGCGGTTGTTCGACAGCTTGATGCGCGGATACCCGATCGGATCGTTTCTCTTCTGGAAGGTCAACGAAACGACCGCGGCCAGCTACACCTTCTACGACTTCCTCACGCACTACCATGAACGTGACAACCCGTACGCGACCAGAGCGGTGGTGCCCACCGGCAATTCAACAATCGCGATCCTGGACGGCCAACAGCGCCTGACCTCGTTGAACATCGCCATCTACGGCAGCCACAGCGAGAAGAAGAAGTACGCCTGGTGGAACAGTGCCGACGCCTTCCCGAAGAAGCGACTGCACCTGAACCTGCTGGCTGACCCCGATCACGAGGAGCTCGGGTTGAGGTACGACCTGCGTTTCCTCAGCGACGCCGAGGCGCAGCCCGAGCCTGGAGAACCGGCCGGTTGGTACCCGGTTGGTGACATCCTCGCTCTCGCCAACGCGGGTCGGGCGTTGATGAACGCCCTCCACGAGCGCTCGATCGACACCAACCAGCCCGGCAACTACGACCGGCTCTACGCGCTCTACGAGGCGGTCCGCGTCAACCGGCCCATCAACTACTACCTCGAGACTTCGCAGGACGCCGACAAGGTGCTCGACATCTTCGTCCGGGTGAACAGCGGTGGTACTGCGTTGTCCTACTCCGACCTGCTCCTCTCGATGGCGACGAACCAGTGGCAGCAGTTGGATGCTCGCGAGGAGGTGCGTGCGCTCGTCCAGGAGCTGAACACCGGTGGATCGCGGCAGTTCTCCTTCTCGAAGGACGTGGTGCTCAAGACGGCGCTCATGGTCGCCGGCGTCGACCTGAGGTTCCGCGTCTCGAACTTCACCCAGGAGAACATGAAGAAGGTCGAAGAATCGTGGGACGTAACCCGGGCGGCGCTCATCCGGGCGGCCACACTGCTGACCAGGTTCGGCCTGTCCAGTCGCAGTCTCACCGCCCACAGCGTGGTCATCCCCATCGCCTACTTCCTCGCGTCGAAGGGTCTGGACGACTCCTACCTGGACTCGAGTGCGCACGCCGCGGACCGGAAGTCACTGCAGACCTGGGTCAACCGGTCGTTGATGAAGCGGGGGATCTGGGGGTCGGGTCTCGACACGACTCTTGCGCGGATACGCCTTGCCATTGATGAGCACCTCGGCGGGAAATTCCCCGTCGCAGCCGTCCAGCACGGGATGGCCGCGATCGGCAAGTCGCTGGAGTTCGAGCCGACCGAGATCGATGAGCTGCTGGAGCTGAAGTACGGGCATCAACGCACGTTCCCCGTGCTCGCCATGCTCTACCCCGGCCTGGACCTGAGCAAAGCGTTCCACGAGGACCACATCTTCCCCCGTTCGGTGTTCACCCCGCGACGGCTCCTCCGCGCTGGTGTGGCGCACGAGGACGTCGAGACGTTCCGGGGTGCGGTCGACCGCCTGCCCAACCTCCAGCTGCTCGCGGGACTGGCCAATGTAGAAAAGCAGGCGAGTCTGCCTGCAGCGTGGTTGTCCGCTGCTTTCGGGTCGCCGCAGCAGCGCGATACCTACATCAACGAGAACGATCTGCAGGACGTCCCTGAAGACGTCGCCGACTTCTTGACGTTCTACGAGCGACGTAAGAGCGCGCTCCGCGCTCGGCTTCACGCCCTGCTCGGCGAGCGGGTTGCCGCGCCCCGAGCATGACGCGCAGTGACAGGACCAGACAGTTGCAGACAATCCTGAACAAGTTCATGATTGAGCGGTGACGACCGAGGTCCAGTGGAGCGAGTTGCAGCGCGACCCGAAGGCCGTGGCGGCTCTGGCCGATCGCGGTGAGGTACGGCTGCGACGCCGTGACGGGGTGTCGCTGCTTCTGGTCCGCGAGGACGAGGTGGCCGCCGCCGCGGAGGGTGCCGTGAGTGCTGCACGGGCGCTGCGCAACGCGCTCGCACACCTGTCGGCTGAGCAAGCCGCGGAGGTGCTGACCGAGGAGTTCCCCTGGGCTGACCTGCTACCGGTAGAAGATCGGCAGCGGTTCGCCGTCGACTTCGTGCGAGCGGTCGGTGCTTCGGCCGAGACCGGGCGGTGGTCGGTGCTGGGACAGGTGTTGCTGGAGTGGCGAGCCGCTGCTGCGGTGCATGCCGACCCGGCACTCGTGGAGGAACTGACCGGTCCGCTCGACGACGACCTCGGTCCGGTGCCGGCCCCGAAGGAGGACTGAACGGTGCCGGCGAAACGGGGAACGGGTGGCGCCGCCGGCTCGGCCGGACGGTTGGGAAGCGAGGTTCGCCACTTCCGAGGCTGCCAAAGGCTGGGAGGAGCTGTGCCGGGTCGCGCGGGCGAACACCTGGGAGGCCTGGGTCGTGCTGACCGAGCGGCCGACCCAACCGGAGAACCCGTCGCGCCAGCACCGGCTACGTGGCCAGCTGGCGACGCGCGAGATCAGCGGTCGCGTCCTTGAGCAGTGGCAGTACGAGGTGACCGCCAGCGGGCGGATCTGGTACTGCCCGGACGAGCAGCGCCGGGTCGTCTGGGTCGCGGCTGGTACGGGACACCCGAAGGCGACGGAGTAGCGCCCGTTCCACAACGCTATGCGCTGGGAGCGAACATAGGCCATGACGCCCACGTAATCACACGCGGATAGCCCCAGCGACCGGCTGGCGCTCTAGCTGGCGCCGCCTACAGCTGGTTGCCCCTGTTGCTGGACGACGGCCAGCTCATCACGTGCTCGGGCGCCGGGTCACTTCCTGCGCAACGGCGGCACCACTACATCGGGCGATGGCGTCGACGACGCGTGAGCGATCCGCGGAGCCGCACGCCGGCGTTCGGATGATCCGTTCCGCGCCGGCGGACCGGAGTCGGCATGCGGGGCCGCCCGGCGTATCGCTCCCTCCTTGCGCGCGCCCATCCAGTTCGAGGGACCTCCGGGTTGCCGGGATGCGGGCTGCAGGGTGAAACCGTGGAGATCTGCGTACTCGCGGGTGGAGGAGACCGGGCCGCCGGCGAGGAGGATCGCTGGTGGGCAGCCTGATGCGGCAGGCGGATTCGCCTCCTTCCACCGGTGTCACCGCTTCTCCGCCGCGGGACCGGCGTCGGCCTGCAGTCCGGCGATGAGCGTAGTGACGAACTCGCGGGTGACCTCCTCGCCGTCGTGTAGGCGGGGGTCGAACCACGAGTTGAGCGAGTTGAGCGAGAACAGCACGAGGCGGGCCAGCATGGCGGGGTTGCGGTCAGGCCGGACCTCGCCGGCCTCCTGGGCCTGTTTGATCAGGTCGGCCACGCCCTCCTGGTAGGCGCGTTGGCGAGCGGCGATGTTGCCGCGGCGGGGCTCGGACAGGCTGCGCCAGTTGCGGTCGTAGACCCGCACCTTCTCCAGGTTGGTCATGATCAGCCGCAGGTAGGTGGTGAGGTGCGCGCGGAGCCGGGCGATCGGACTGCCCTCGGTGTAGCGGACCTCGTCGAGCGCGGCGACGAACCGGCCGTGCGCCTCGGAGACGATGCTGTAGAGCAGGTCCTCCTTGGAGTCGATGTGGCTGTACACGCTGCCCTTGAGGATGCCGACGGCGGTGGCGATGTCGCGGACCGAGGTGGCGTCATAGCCCGAGGTGTAGAAGAGGTGCGCCGCGGCGTCGATGAGCCGGGTGAGCTTCTCGTTGCCCTCGGCGAGGCGGACCTCCAGGTCGCGGACCTTGCGCACCATCTGCGACCCCCACTCCTCACCGGATCACGACCGGGCGGCCGCGATCCCAGAGCGTGACCTTCACGGGCCGTTGACAGCTTGTCAAGGCGCTTCGTACGCTACCGATCGGTCGTACTACCTTGGCGTCGCAGTCGGACGAACTGGCTCCACCGAGCTGGCCATCTTGCTGGTCTGGGCGGGAGACCCTCGCTGACGTCGACCGAAGGCACTACCGATCGTCTACATCGCGCCGCGCAGGCCTTCTGTCGGTACTACCGAACGGCAGTACTGGGCGGCAGCACTGAGCCGCCCCGCCGGGTCACCCCCGTAGACCCGTGCCGCCACCCACCGCCAGACCGACCCGCCCCCGGGAGGGACCACCCATGCCATCGCTGCAAGGACGCAGGTCGTGGCGTCGCCGAGCCGTTCTGTCGCTGATCCCCGCGGTCGCCCTGCTGCTGGCGGGGTGCGGGGGCGGCGGCGGCAGCGCCGCGCCGAACACCGCCGAGACCCAGGACTTCGTCATCGGCATCGGCGTCGAGCCGAACTCGCTCGACCCGCACACCACCCGCGCGGGTGGCGACGAGTACTACATCAGCAACGTCTTCGAGCGGCTGCTGGCCCGCGACCAGGACGGCAAGCTGGTCCCGGCGCTCGCCGAGAGCTGGCAGATCGCGCTGCCCTCCGAGCACGGCGAGGACGAGGTGAAGGTCGTCGTCGTGCTCGTCGACGGCGCCGAGGTCACCCCGCGCGAGCTGTTCGAGTACTGCGTCGACACCATGCCGCGGTTCATGGTGCCGAAGTACCTGGAGCTGGTCGCCGAGCTCCCGCGCACCGAGACCGGCAAGACCCAGAAGGTCAAGCTGCGGGCGGCGGGGGTCACCGAGGGCACCTACGACCGGGCGGAGTTGGGGTTGGGGAAGGTGCCCGTGCGGTAGACCGTGTCGTGTCCGGACGGCGGCTCGAGCCCAGCGGCGGCCGGACCTGTGGGCGCCCGATCTCGGTGCACGTCATGCGACCTGCTGATACTCGTGGAGCAGTCCGTCGTGGCTCCGTACACGGCGTGGGTGATCGGCTACGACGTGCCGTGGGCCATGCAGCTGTAGCGGCTCAACCGCTCGCGCCACGCCGAACGCCCGTGCATGATCTCGCCTTCCGGTCCGACGTGGACGTCCGATGTGACGGACGCTTCTCGCCGGTGGCGTCATCGTAGAACCAGGCCACGCCCAGGTGGCCAATCTCGGATCGAGCAGCATTCGTGCCCGTCCGGCCCAGGTGCCGGCCGTCAGAGAACCGCACACGCGTTCGACGGTGAGCCCACGCCGGACGGCAGCGGCAGCACTCCCGAGGTCAGCAGGAACTCGTAGCTGCCCTGTGCGCGGCAGGTCGCGGCCAGCGTGTCGAGGAGCCAGAACTCACCGACGGCCAGTCCCAGCAGGGCGATCAGCCTGCGGTGCAGGAAGCCGACGTCGCGCTGGACCGGCAGCGCCTCCATGGCCGGGTTGTCGGCGGCGACGGCGACCACTCCGCGGTCCCAGAGGTACGCGGCGGTGTCCCGGCCGGCGGCCAGGCCCGGGCAGGCCAGCGGGTGCTCGGGGTGGCCGACGGTCCCGACCAGCTCGGCGCGCTCGGCCTCGGGCAAGCCGCGGAACCACTCCAGCCAGCCGGTGCGCAGGACCAGGAAGTCGCCCCGGCGCAACTGCACGCCCTGGGCGGCCAGGATCTCCTCGATCAGCTCCGGGCCGACGCCCAGCCGCTGGTCGGGGGCCAGATCCGGGCCGAGGTGACCGGGCAGGTCGACCAGCACCCCGCGGCCGAGCATGCCGTGCTCGGCCCAGCGGTCGATCCCCAGCACACCCGAGCCGTCCAGGTCGTCCTCCTGGCGTCCGCCCCAGTAGCCGAACTCGCGGAACCGGATGTGCCGCAGCCCGTCCCACTGGCTCGACCCCTGCAGGTACAGCCCGTCGACCCGGTCGTCGCGGCCGGTCCGGCTGGCCGTGACGACGTGCCGGAACGGCTCCCTCGACGGGAACAGCCCTGGCTTCGGCTCGTCCAGCGGCAGGTTCAACGGCACCACCGTGCCGCTGCGCACCAGCCCGCAGGCCGCGCGGACCTGCTCGGGACCCACCAGGTTCAGCGCGCCCAGCTCGTCGTCGCGGCCCCACACGTCCCACGCGTGGTGCTCCTCGGTCCCGGGCACGACCGGCAGCTCCGCGAACGGCACCCACCCGGTCGCCATCAGCCCGCCACCACCCACGACGGCAGGCTGACCTGCGGGGTCACCGCGTCGAACCGCACCGACACCGGCGCGCCGACGGCGACCGCGGAGCGCGGTCCGAACACCCGGCCGGTGTAGTGCAGCCCGTCGGTGTTCTCCACGATCGCCACGACGTAGGGCAGCTCGCCGCGGAACCCCGGGTGGAACGCGCGGTGGTAGACGGCGTAGCTCCAGATCGTGCCGGTCCCGGACACGTCGACCCACCCGGTGTCCTCGGACAGGCAGGTGCCGCAGACCGGGGTGGCCGGGAACCGCAACGTGGTGCAGTCCGCGCAGCGCTGGGCGGTGAGCCGGCCCTGGCGGGTGGCAGCCCAGAACGGGCCCATGTCCGGGTCGTCGACGTCGGGCAGGGGCTTGTCGTAGGTGGTGGTCATCAGGTGCGCGTCGACAGGATCGACGCTCCTCCTTTCACCCAGGCCTGGGTCGAGCAGTACATGGCGACCTCGGCGCCGGACACCTGGCGCTCACCGGCGTCGCCGCGCAGCTGGCGCACCGCTTCGACCATGTGCAGCCAGCCCCACATGTAGCTCTCCGAGAGCTGGCCGCCGTTGGTATTGAGCGGCAGGTCGCCGCCGGGGCGGGTATGTCCCTCGGCCAGCCACGGCCCGGCCTCTCCCTCCGGGCAGAAGCCGTACGCCTCCAGCATCTGCAACACCCACACCGCGGTCGGGTTCTGGATGTAGAGCGCGTCGATGTCCGACGGCTTGAGCCCGGTCGTGCCCCAGATCCGGGTGGCGACGTCGGCCAGCCAGGGCCGCATCACGTAGCCGGGTCGCTGCTCGCCCTGGATCGCGCTCTGCTCGGCGATGCCCAGCACGTACACCGGGTCGTGCGGGAAGTCGGCCGCGCGCTCGGCGGTGGTGACGACCAGCGCCACCCCGCCGTCGGCCAGCATCGT
Organism: Pseudonocardia lacus; assembly: GCF_018531445.1. GTDB lineage: Bacteria > Actinomycetota > Actinomycetes > Mycobacteriales > Pseudonocardiaceae > Pseudonocardia > Pseudonocardia lacus. Next base: position 11,602 of record NZ_JAHDTH010000068.1, on the reverse strand, counting down.
CACATCCGGGCGGCGCAGCGGTTCGACCATGTAGGGCATGGCCAGGTAGTCGTCCATGGTCATCGGCTCCCGGAAGATCGCCAGCGGGTTCCTGGCCGCCCACTCCCGCTCGGAGACCGCGATCCAGCCGAACTGCTCGTCGGTGGTGCCGTAGAGCGCCTTGTGCCGCTGCAGCGCCATCGCCGCCGGCCCGGCGATGTGCATCAGCCCGGCCGCGCCGGCCAGGGTGGCCGGCGCGGCCCCGAACGGGAACCGGACGGTGCGCGCGTTGGCGCCGTAGCAGAGCACGATCGTGCTGGCCAGCCCGGACAGGATGGCCTGCACGGCCAGGTGCAGCGAGAAGTTGCAGGTGCCGTAGTCGAGGGTCTGGGAGTACGGCGGGCTGATCCCGAGCAGCGGCCCGACCGTGACGTCCGCGTTGAGCCCCTGGATCGACTTGCAGGTGATCAGGCCGTCGACCGCGGACCGGTCGATCCCGGCGTCGTCCAGGGCCGCGCGGACGGCCCGCACGGACAGCGTCTCCGGTGAGACGCCCGGGAATTCGCCCTGCTCGGTGTGCCCGACTCCGACGATCGCGACCTCGCCGCGCACCTCGCTCACCTGACCTCCTGCTCGGGTGCCTTCTCGGTCTCGACAAGCGCCTCGTCGCCGGAGGATGCCTCGAGGCTGGTGTTGCGCGTGCGCCCGCGGATCAGGGTCAGCGCGAAGACGCTGGCCAGCAGCATCGGGGCCGCGAAGATGTAGATCACCGTGGGCACCGTGAGCGCCCCGAGCAGGAGGCCGAGCACGACCGGGCCGAGCACCGCGCCGAGCCGGCCGAAGCCGGTCGCGTAGGCGACCGCCTGGCTGCGCACCGCGGTCGGGAAGAGCTCGGTGGCCAGCGTGTAGTAGTAGACGTTCGCCGCGCTCGCGGCCATCGCGAACAGCGCGCTGAGCACCACCGCGATCATCAGATCCCAATTGAGCAGGAACGACACGCCGAACAAGCCGAAGCACACGGCGCCGAACGCGCACACCGCTGCCAGCCCGAACCGCCGCTCGCGCCCCACGTCCAGGAACGCCATCGAGACGATCACCGCCAGGACGGTGGAGATGACCGCGCTGGTCAGGGTCAGCTGGTAACTGCGCAGCTCGGTGGCGCCGCCGGCGATGAACAGGCTCGGGATCCAGGTCGCCGCGCCGAAGTTGGACAGGTTGATGCAGAAGATGGTCAGCGTCAGCCCGACCAGCGGGGCCAGGTGGCGGCGCAGCAGCCTGCCCATCTCGGCTGTGCTCGGCGCGGCCTGCGCGGTCGCGGTGACCACGGGCTCGGCGACGAATTCGACCTGCTCGCCCTGGCTGCGGGCGATGCGCTGCACGACCGCGTGCGCCTGCTCGGTCTTGCCGACCAGCAGCAGGAACCGCACCGACTCCGGGCACGACCGCCACACCCAGAGCAGCAGCACGATAGGCAGGACGCCGACCAGGAACCCGACCCGCCAGCCCAGCGGGGCGATCAGGAACACCCCGCCCAGACCGCCGACCACGGTGCCGATCCCGGTCGCGAACAGCATCGTCGGCATCGCCTTGGACCGGTAGCGCACCGGGACGAACTCGGCGATCAGGGTGAAGATCGCCGGGTACTGCATGCCGATCCCGATGCCGCCGATGATCCGGCCCAGGATGAGGATCTCGGAATTCGGGGCCAGCCCGGAGATCAGGGCGCCGATCGAGTACAGAGTGACCGCCAGGGCCAGCGGCGTGCGCCGGCCCACCCGGTCGCCGAGGTTGCCGGCTATCAGCGCGCCGAGCAGGAGGCCGAGGTTCTGGATGGTACCGACCAGCCCGAGCGCGCCAGCGGTCAGGGCGAAGTCCTTGCCGATCCCGGGCAGCGCGTAGGACGGGGTGACCAGCTCGTAGCCGTCCAGGATCTGGGCCAGCACGATCCCGGTCAGTAGCACCCAGTGGAACCGGGTCAACCGGGCGTTGTCGACGTAGGCGATGGGGGACGACCGGACCATGCGCAGTGCTGCGGGCATGGGTGACCTCTCAATACACCGTTGGACCGAGGTTCAGGGGTGATGCGCCGTGCGGTACTGCTCAGGCCGGGCCGATCTCCCAGCGGAAGATCGTGCGCTCGCGGCCGTCGGGGTCGGTGGCCGCGTCGTAGCGGATCCGCAGCGGGGTCCCGGCGGACATCTCCGGGGGCAGCTCGCCGGCCAGGTCGGCGATCAGGATCGGTCCCTCCGCGAGCTCCCCGGCCACGACGACGTGGGGTGGGGGGAACTCGGGGAAGTACTGGCGGTGGAAGACCACCCAGGACAGCACCGACCCGTGCCCGCTGACCGGCTCCCACGACCAGTCCAGCGACAGGCACGTCGGGCAGGCCGGGCCGGGTGGGTAGCGGAAGGTCCCGTCGTCCGTGCACTTCTGCAGCCGCAGGTCGCGCCGGTCGACGTGGTCCCAGAAGGGGTCGTCGTAGAGCCCGCGCCGCGGCGCGGGCCGCGCCGGCGCGCTCACCGCTCGCTCCGGTAGACGACCGAAATGACGTTGCCGGCGACGTCGGAGACGAACTGCGTGTGGCGCACGTCCGGCACCTGGCGCTCGCCCGCCGTGCCGCGGGCCTGCCGGACCAGCTCCGGCTGGTGGTTCCAACCCTGCATGTAGCTCTCCGAGAGGTGGCCGCCGGAGGTGTTGGTGGGGATCGCGCCGCCCGGGCCGACGCCCTTCTCGACCAGGAACTTGCCGGCGTCGCCGATCTCGCAGAACCCCATCCCCTCCAGCGCGTACGGGACGTGGCAGCTGAAGCTGTCGTAGACGCCGAGCACGTCGACCTCGCCGGGTCCGATCCCGGCGGTGCCGTAGACCTGCTCGCGGACCTTGGCATGGCCCTCGTGGTAGAAGGTGACCAGCCGCGGGCGCAGCGTGGTGGCCCCGATGTTCTCGTCGGCCCGGCCCAACCCGGCCACCGTGACCAGCGGGTTCGGGCCGCGGCGGGCGCGGTCGCGGGTGGTCAGGATCATGGCCACGCCGCCGTCGTTGATCAGGCAGTAGTCGTAGAGGCGCAGCGGCTCGGCGATGTAGCGGGCGCCGAGGTAGTCGTCGATGTCGATCGGGCTGCGCATGACCGCGTTCGGGTTCAGCGCCGCGAACGCCCGCTGGGCGACCGCGACCTGGCCGAGCTCGTGCGGTTCGAGCCCGTGCACCTCCATGTAGCGCCGGGTCATCATCGCGTAGAGCGCGCCCTGCGAGGTCATCCCCCACGGGGCGAAGTACACGTAGGACAGGATCGCCTCGCCGCCCATCGCCTGCGGCCCGCCGTACGCGGTGCCGGCGGTGCGCTGGTCGTTGCCGTAGACGATGGCCACCGTCTCGGCGAACCCGGCGGTGATGGCCATGACGGCCTGGGTCACCGAGGTCGGCGCGTCGCCGGAGCCCGACCAGCCCGGTTCGATCCCGGCGATCTCGGCCATCCGCTCGTAGGCGATCGGACCGCCGACGATCAGGCCGTCCAGGTCGTCCTTGGTCAGCCCGGCATCGGCGAGCGCCCGGTTGAGCGCGAGGGCGGCGTAGCCGTAGCTGTCGTATGGCTTCTCGCCGCGGCGGGTGCGCACGTAGTCCGTGCCGTAGTCGGTCTCGCCCACCCCCACCACGGCGACCTCGCCGCAGAGCGCGGACAGCCGCCGCAGGTCGGCCATCACGACCTCCCCGCGACCGCCGGGGTGGCTGCCCCGGCCACCCGCCCGACGATCTCGGCGACTTCGGGCACCCCGACGTCGGGCGGGAACTGCAGCACAATCGTCTCGATGCCGGCGGCGTGGAAGGCCGCGATCTGCTCGGGCAGGGTCGCCGGGTCGCCGGACAGGCACATGTCCTCGACGGCAGCGCGCGGCACGGCCGACCGGGCGCGCTCGCGGTCGCCGGCCTTCCACTTCGCGTTGACCTCGTCGACCACGTCGCCGTAGCCGACCCGGCGGAACATCGCCTGGTAGCCGGCGCCGGCGCTGACCATGTACCAGGCCAGCGCCCGGCGCAGCGACGCGAGCGAGGCCTCCGCGTCCGGGCCGACGTGGGTGTAGACGTACGCGGCGACCGCGGGCATCGGCCGCCCGGCCGCGGCAGCGGCGTTGGCCACCGGGGCGCGCAGCACGTCGAACGACCGCCGCGACGGCCAGATCGGCAGCCAGCCGTCGGCGTCGGTGCCGGTCAGCGCCAGCATCTTCGGCCCGAGCCCGGCCACGAACAGCCGCACCGGGCCGGTCGGCGGCGGGACGAACCGCACGTCGCGGACGTGGAAGACCTCGCCGTCGAAGTCGACGGACTTCTGCCGCGTCGCCGCCCGGACGATGGCGATCGTCTCCCCGGTGCGCTCCACGGTCTGCCTGAACGGCGTGCCGTGCGGGTTCTCCACGACGTAGCGGCTGCTGGCGCCCAGCCCGATGTTCAGCGTGCGGCCGGGCGCGCAGCCGGCCACCGTCGAGATCGACTGCACCAGCGTGGACGGCGTGCGGGCGAACGGGTTGACGATCCCGGTGCCCAGCTCCAGCCGCTCGGTGCGCAGGGCGACCGCGGTCAGCGTGCTGAACGCCTCGGCCCCGGCCGCGCCCTCGGGCACCCAGGCCCCGCCGAAGCCAAGGCGCTCGGCCTCGACCGCCAGGTCGACGGCGTCACCGACCCGGCCGCGCCCGATCACCACGTGCACGTTGCCCAGGTCCATCGCTCACCCCTCCTCGTCGGGTGCGGTGCCGGTCGGCCCGCCCAGTTCGGCCAGCACCTGCTCGGTGTGCTCGCCCAGCAGCGGCGCGCCGCCGAGCGGGGGCGGCTTCGCGCCGTCGAACTCCCAGTGCGCGGCGATCCCGCGCACCCGGCCGACCCCGGGCTGGTCGAACTCGCGCACCAGCCCCACGGCCTGCGCCGCCGGGCTCTCGACCAGCTCCGGGTAGGTGTTGGCCGGCTGCACCTGCCCGCCGTACGGGGCGAGCAGGTCGCGCAGCTCGTCGACGGTGAACCGGGACAGCGGCTCCACCCAGAGATCGGCCAGCTCGTCGGTGTGCCGGGACCCTGGGTTGATCCCCTCCGCGCGGGCCAGCGGCCAGCGCAGGTCGTCGCCGATCTCCGGGATGCCGAGCCGGTCGGCGAGCCCGTCGTCGAAGGCCTGGCCGCCGACCGAGATGTACGCCTGGCCGGAGGCTGTGCGATGGCCCCGGTAGGGCCGCTTCACGGCGTTGTCGAGGTGGAAGCCCCACCACTCGTCGGGGTCGGAGTGCGCGACCCAGAGCGTCGAGCGCATGGTGATCATGGCGCCGAGCAGCGAGACGTCGACCAGCTGGCCGAGCCCGGACGTCTCGCGCTCCAGCAGCGCGGCGACCACGGCCTGCACCGCGTAGTCCGCGGCGACCGCCGACGGGTAGCCGTCGGGCATCCGGACCGGTGGGCCGCCCGGCTCGCCCATCGACGCACTGGCGCCGGACGCCATCTCGGCCGGGAGGTCGCCGCCCGCCTCCCCGCCGGCCGGGCCGTCGGGCCCGTAGCCGGAGATCGAGCAGCACACCACCCGCGGGTTCGCCGCACCGATGCCCTGCGGGCCGCCGAACCACCCAGCGCCCGGGTGGGTGTCGTCGGTGATGACGACGTCCGCCCAGGCGATCAACCGCGGGTCGGCGGCGTCCGCCCGGATCGAGCGCTTGCCCTGGTTGAGCGCCACGAAGGGCCCGCTCAGCCCCGCGTCGAGCAGCGGGACCCAGCCCCGGCTGCAGTCGCCAGCGCCGGTCTCGACCTTGACGACGTCGGCGCCGGCCATGGCCAGCTGCTCGCCAAGGTACGGGCCGGCCACGCCTTCGGCCAGCTCCAGCACGGTCGTCCCGTGCAGCGGCGCGGTCACCGCAGCACCGCCGGGTCGCTGGCGGCGACCCCGAACTCGGTGTCGACGTCGGCGTCGTGCTGCCCGATGCCTGGGGTCGGCGAGTGCCAGGCCGCGGGCGTGCGGGAGAACCGCCACGGCGGGCCGCCGGTGGTCACCCGCGCCCAAGGGGTCTCCATCTCGACCAGGTAGCCGTTGTCGCGGACCTGCACGTCGCGGCGGATCTCCTCGAAGCCGCGCGGGTGCGCGGCCGGCACCCGGTGGCGGCGGGACTGCAGCAACCAGTAGTCCAGCGGGTAGGCCGCGAACTCCGCGGTGAGCAGCGCGCGCAGCTCGGCCCGGTTGGCCATCCGGTCGGCGTTGGTGGCGAAGCGCGGGTCGGCCTCCCACTCCGGCTTCCCGAGGGCCGCGCAGAAGCTCGTCCACTGGCCCGGCGTACGCACCGAGACACCGACGTAGCGGCCGTCACGGCAGCCGAACGCCTCGTCCGGCGCGGCCACCCCGGACGCGGATCCGGACGGCTGCGGCGACTGCCCGGTGGCCAGGTAGCTGCCCAGCGGCAGGGCCTGCACCCCGGCCGCGGACTGCAGCATCGTGATGTCGATCCGGGTGCCGCGCCCGGTGCGCCGGCGGGCCAGCAGCCCCATCAGCACGGCCTGCGCGGCGGCGTTGCCGGTGGTGGCGTCGAGCTGGGTGTAGTGGCGGTGGAACTCACCGGCCGCGCCCTCGGCGCCGGCCGCCGACCAGAACCCGCTGACCGCCTGCACCACGACGTCGGTCGCCGGCTCGTCGGCCAGCGGCCCGGTGCGGCCCCAGCCGGTGATCGAGCAGTACACCAGCCCCGGGTTGATGGCCTTGAGCTCGTCGTAGCCCAGTCCGAGCCGCTCGGCGACCCCGGTGCGCATGTTGACCAGGAACACGTCGCACTGCCCGGCGATCTGCACCGCGCGCCGCCGCCCGGCTTCGGACTTCAGGTCCAGCGCGATCCCGCGCTTGTTCATGTTCCACGCGATGTAGCCCGCGGACATCCCGTTGACCTGCGGAGGGATCTCCGGGATGCCGCTGCCCGCCGACAGCGGGCGCTCGACGTGGATGACGTCGGCGCCCAGCGCGCCCAGGTGCATCGAGGCCCACGGGCCGACCATGAAGACCGTCATGTCGAACACCCGGATGCCCCGCAGGGGTCCCGTCCCGGCCACGGTCAGCTCCCCGCCGCGGTCCGGGCCAGGAAGTTCTCCCGGAAGCTCTTCTTGCGGACCTTCCCGGTGGGGGTGAACGGCACCTGGTCGTAGCTGATCGCCTCGATCAGTCGGGGCAGCTTGTAGCTCGACAGCGACCCGGCGCAGTGCTCGCGGACCTCCTCCAGGGTCATCTCCTGGCCGTCCTCGAACTCGATGAACGCGGCCACGATCGCCCCGCGGGACTCGTCCGGGAGCCCGACGACGTAGCTGCGCCGGATGCGCGGCTCGCGATCGAGCACCTCCTCGACCTCGGCCGGGGCCACGTTGATCCCGCTGGTCTTGATCATGTCGTCCAGCCGGCTGATCCAGTGCAGCTGGCCGGCGCGGTCAATGAAGCCCAGGTCGCTGGTCTTGAAGAAGCCGTCCTCGGTGAAGGTGACGGCGTTGCGCTCGGGGTCGTTGTAGTAGCCCGGGGTGACGTAGCCGCGGACCTGGATCTCGCCCTCCTCCTCCGGGCCCAGCACCCGGCCGGTGTCGGGGTCGACGATGCGGATCTCGTTGCCCGGCAGCGCCGTGCCGTTGCAGGTGGCCCGCACGTCCAGCGGCTCGCTCGCGTCGGTGACCGTGCAGTTGCCGTAGGTCTCGGTGAGGCCGTAGAGGTTGCACGCCTCGGTGATGCCGAGCTTCTCCACCACGGCCCGGACCGTGGCCGAGCCGCTGACCAGGCCGGTGCGCAGGGACAGCGAGGACGCGTCGAGGTCGGGCATGTCCAGCAGCGCCATCGTGACGTTGCCGCTCGCGTAATAGACCGTGCACTTCTCCGTGCGCATCGTCTCCACGACCGCGGCGGGCGTGAGGTCGTCCTGCAAGACGAGCGCCGCGCCGTGGCTGAGCGTGGCCATCAGGCCGTTCGCGCAGCCGAAGCTGAAGAACAGCGGAGTGCCGAACCAGACCCGGTCGTCGGGGCGGAAGTGCTGGCGCGAGCCGATCGAGAAACCATTCTCGATCAGGCCGTGGTGCACCAGCACGACCCCCTTCGGTCGGGCGGTACTGCCCGAGGTGTAGAGCAGATTCGCCGGGTCCTCCGGTTGGACTGCGTCGATCGCGGCCCACCAGCGGTCGTCGTCGAGGCCGTCGCCCGCGGCCCGCAGGTCCGCCATCGACGTGGTGGCACCCGGGAATCCGTCAGTGAACGACACGACGTGGGCGAGGGCCGGCAGCCCGCCGACAACCGCGCCATCGCCTGCGGTCGCGTCGGCGCGCAACCGGGCGAACTCGGACTCGTAATCGTGACGGCGGAACCGGCTGGTGACCACCAGCACGGAAGCGCCTGAGTCGCGCATCGCATGCTCCAGTTCGGGCGCGGTGTACCACGTGTTCAGCCCGACGAAAACGCACCCGATGGCAGCCGCGGCGAGGTCGACCACGACCCATTCGGCCGAGTTCGGCAACCACGCGGCGATGCGGTCGCCGCGCTGCACGCCCAGTGCGAGAAATCCTTTTGCCGTCCGCCTGACTGCGTTCAGCAGTTGCGCGTAGGTCAGTCGGGAATCCCCGAACACGAGCGCCTCCGCGTCGCCGCGGTTCGTGGCGTGTTCTGCCACGAGTCGGCCGAGCGTCCTGCTCTCCGGCATCGCCGCCTCCTTGCGGTCGGGCCGTCGCCGCAGGCGGCCGACGGCCGGTCCTCGGACCGGCTCGGCGCCCCGGCACCAGCGGCAGCGACGGTAAGGAAGTTTTCCCTTACTGTCAATGACCTGGTGAGGCCCGCGAACGACTGATCGCGCAGGGTGAGCGGGCGAGCCCTCGGGGGGTCAGCCCGTGCTGGTGCGGTGGGCGGCGTCGGGCCGGTCGACGGCGGCCTGCAGGCGTGCCACGAGGTCGGTCACCAGTCGGGTCTGCCGGTCGACGAACTCCGGGTCCGACGGCTCCAGTCCGACCGTGCGGATCACCTCGCCGGGCACCATCCACGGGAAGAACGTGATCGCGGTGAACGCCAGCGCAAGCAGGTGCGGGTCCAACGACGGATCCAGTCGGCCCTCTTCCTGGGCGCGACGAAATGCGACCAGGTCGCCGTTTACCGAATCGTACTCGTGAGCCCCCACGCCGGTCGGCTGCAGTGCTTCCCACATGCTCAGTCGAGCCCACCGCCGCCACCGCGGACTGGCCGCCCGGTCCAGGTTGGCCAGCAGCAACCCGGCGAGATCGTCCGTGCTGACGTGCTGCAGGAAATCGGTGAAGTGCTCAGACTGGAGCTGTCGGTACACCGCGACGTAAAGATCCCTCTTGTTGCCGAAATGGTAGTAGAGGGAGCGTGGGCTGACCTTTGCGTTGCTTGCGATCCGGTCGACCCGGGCGCCCGCGAAGCCGTGCGCGGAGAATTCGTCGATGGCCGTTTCCAGAATGCGCTCGGCGACACCTGCCTGCGCCTGATCTGCAACCATCCGTTGATTCCTTCTGCATCCGGGTCGATGCTTACCGTTCGAGTCTACGCGCCGACGATCACGCCGCTCCGATCACGTGTCGACCAGCAGGTGAGGCTGGTGGTCGGGCACGACTTCTGAGAGCGGCGGCCGGGCCGGTCTGCGGCTGCACAGGCTGCTCAACCCCGACACGCGCTTCACCCTGGCGTGCGGGTCCTGGTTCTACGCTGGGCGTCACGGTCAAGCTGCTCGGCGCGGCGCTGCTGCTGCCGTCGGAGTACGTCGGGCCGGGCGGCGGCCGAACGGCCGGACGTCGCTGCCTGCGTGAGCCGCTCCCGCCAACCCGTCGTTCTCGGCTGCAGGCTGGCCGAGCTGACTGCACAGCGCCAGGCCAGCCGGTCGGCCGCCGAGCGCGCTGGCCGCAGCCCGGGCGACCCGGCAGCACGCTCATCGCACTGCAGCGCGAGAGGCCGAGCGGTCTGGCCGTCCGACCGACGGAGCTGGTCGCGCCCGCACTGCCGGGGCTCGGCCATCGCCGGGGCCTGGGCCGGTTCCGCGGACGCCGAACCGGTGACCTTTGCGCTCCCGGAGCCGTGGTGCTGCGCGTGCCGGACGCCGACGTGTCGGTGTTCGGCGAGCCGACGCCGGCCTCGGCGCTTCCCGAGCAGACCGGCGCCCGGCACCGACGCATCCCGCGACCGATCGCCCGCTGCAGGCCCGCGGCCACCTGCGCGCCGCTCGACCCGCGGCCGCGGGACCACGCCCGACGACCCGGCGGAGAGCTGACCGACCCGACGTCGAGGCGCGGGGACCCCGCTCCGCCGGGCGGCGAGCGCAGCTTCCTCTACGCGGCCGACCACCGCGCCGAGTTAGCGACGGCCGTGTCAACCCCAGCCATGCGGCTGGCCTTCCGGCTGCCCAGGGGCTCCGGCGAGCGTGGTCAGTTCGCGTGGCGATCGGGTGTGGTCCGCGCTTGGGTGATCGGCGGCGGGCAGCCGGACGTGCGGCACTCCTCGCCGTGCCGGCCGGGCCCAGGCCGGTCGCGCCGACGGCAGCCGAGTGAGCCCGAGAGCCGGATTGAGCCGCGGACCAGACGATCAGCCGGTGAACGTCCGGCTTCGGAAGCGCCGGAAGCGGCACGTCCGGATCGAGCGGGCACGGTCGGGCCAGGCGAAGCACCAGACCCGCGCTTGTCCACCTGGGCAACCGGGCGCCGGGTCCGCGCCACTGACACAGGCCGCGTTCATGATCGAAGCCACATTTATCCCACCTGAAACAGCCAATCCCAGTCGCCGATGGCGGCAAGTGTTCACGAATGTGCTGTGCCATGACTGCAGGTAGACAGCCGTATTCGCGATAGGCCAGCAGTGATCGCGAAACTCGAACAGCTAATCGCAGGGTTGTTGTTCGAGTCCAACCGGAGGAGCTTCCTTCTCAGGTCAGAGCGTTCTAGTCTGATCTTGGCAGTGATCCACATACCGCTTGGTGCCGTTTACTCTCGGCCCTCCTTCTGCTCGTGCGCGATCCAATGCTTCGGCTGCCTCTCGACTGGTAGCGCGCCGGCCGAGATAGCGGTCTTTGGGTCACGGACACCTTAGCGTGACCGAGTTGATCGGCGATCTGGCGGGCCGAGCCCCGCGTGTTCCAGTTCGGTGGCCGCGGTCTTGCGGAGACATGCCTCGTCACCCAGGCGAACTCCGCCGCGGCGCGGGCGTTTGTGCAGATTGTGAGGGGTGTTCGACGGGTCGCACCAGCCGCCGAGGGTGTCGGGGAAGAGTGTGCCTCGACCACCGGAGTCGGAGCGCCGGCGGTGCAACATCTCGATCGCGAACCCGGGAAGTGCAGCGTCCGCGCGCCGGCTAGGGACTTGGTCGGCTTCCGGATCAGCCCGCTGTCCTTGATCCGTTTCTGGGCGGCGAGAGCAAATCTGGCATGCCTGAATGATCATTCCTCACTGCGGACGGGACGCTCGACCGGGTTGGAAGGGATGCTCGTGGTCTTGTCTCCTGCGTAGCTGACGGTTGATACTGGCTAGCCCGGATCTTTCGTCCCGGATCCGGAGGTGATCGTGACCGGTCGGGGCCGGTCTTGCGCGGTTGATTCTGGTGGTGGGGTGTGACAGTTCGGCCGAGGTCGCTCGGCTGGGCGCCGGTTCCACTGGC
>NZ_JAHDTH010000067.1 GCF_018531445.1 Pseudonocardia lacus | reverse complement strand
CACCAGCGCGACCACGACCGCCACCAGCACCACGGCGGCCGCGGTGAGCAGCGGGGCCCACCGCCGGGCACGGTTGCGCACGGGCGCGCCGGCGCCGGCCATCCCCGCCAGGACGGTGCGCAGGGCCCGATCGCGCACGTCCGGCGGCAGCGGCGGCGCGGCCGGCAGGCCCAGCTCGTCGGTGGTGTTCATCGCAGCTCCTCCTCGGCGAGCTGGGCCCGCAGCCGGGCGCGGGCGCGGTGGACGCGGGACCGCAGCGTCACCTCGGCGATACCGAGGGCGCGGGCCGCGTCGGCCTGCGGCACCCCGGCGACCATGCAGAGCTCGGCGGCCTCGCGGAGCCGGTCGGGCAGCCCGCCCAGCGCCTCCAGCACGCGGTGCAGCCTGCGGCGGTCGTCGAGCCGGGCGACGACCGCGTCGGAGTGGTCGCGCTCGGCGGGCGCGGCCCCGACGCGGCGCGCGAGCCGCTCGTGGCGCGCCGAGCGCCGCCACTCGGTGCGGGCCTCGTTGCCGGCCACGGCGAGCAGCCACGGCCGCGCCGAGTCGGCGGCGAACCGCAGCTCGGACCGTCGGCGCCAGGCCGTCAGGAACGTGGCCGCCAGGACGTCCTCGGCGGTGGATCGCGTGCCGGTGAGCCGGTAGGCGTGGCGCCACACGGCGTCGGCGTGGCGGTGGTAGAGCGCGGTGAAGGCGTCGCCGTCGCCGCCGGCCGCCGCGGCCCACAGCGTGTGGTCGTCGAGGGACCCGGCGTCCACCCGCGCCGCTCCCTCTCCCATGCTCATACCCCCCGGTGGCCGGCACGGCACGCGGCGTTGCACCCCGATCGTCCCCCACCGTGGGCGCGGCGCGACGGCTCGACCGACCGGGCGGGCCGGCTCCGATTACCGTGGGACCGTGGAGATCGAGATCGTGTCCGGGACCGAGGCCGACGTCGACGCCGTCGGGCCGCTGTGGCGCTCGATGGTCGCCCACCACGACCAGCTGATCAGCGACCGCGTGCCGGTGCGCGACGCGGACGCCGCCTGGGAGATGCGCCACCCGCAGTACCGGGCGTGGCTGGCCGAGGGCAGTGGCTTCCTGCGGTTCGCGCGCCGCCCGGACGAGCCGGAGCCGATCGGCTACGGGTTCTTCCGGCTGGTCCGCTCGGGACCGACGTTCGACCTCGGCGACGTGCACGGCGAGGTGGAGTCGCTGGCCGTCGCCCCGGCCGCCCGCGGCACCGGGGCCGGCACCGCGCTGCTGGAGGCCGGCCGCGAGGAGCTGCTCCGGCGCGGCTGCACGTTCTGGACGGTCAGCGTCATGGAGATCAACACCGGGGCCGTCGCGCTCTACGAGCGGGTCGGGTTCCAGAGCCTGACCAGGGACCTGGTGGGGCGGCTGTAGGGGGCGGCTAGCTCACCGCGTAGCCCCCGCCGAGGTACGCCTGCTGGACGCGGTCGTCGCCCAGCAGGTCCTTCGGCACCCCTTCGAGCAGCACCCGCCCCCGGTCGAGCACGGTGGCCCGGTCGGCCACCTTGAACGCCGCCCGCACGTTCTGCTCGACCAGCACGATCGCCAGCCCCTCCTCGGTGCGCAGCCGCCCCAGCGTCGCGAAGATCTCCCGGACCACGCGCGGCGCGAGCCCGAGGCTCGGCTCGTCGAGCACCAGCACCGACGGGCGGGCCATGAGGCCGCGGCCGATCGACAGCATCTGCTGCTCGCCGCCGGAGAGCGTGCCGGCGGCCTGGGCGAGGCGGTCGGCCAGGCGCGGGAAGTACTCCAGCACCCGCTCGCGGCGCTCGCGCAGGCCCGCCTTGTCGCGGCGGCGGGTCCAGGCGCCGAGCGTGAGGTTGTCGTCGACGGTGAGGGTCGGGAACACCAGCCGGTTCTCCGGCACGTGCGCCAGCCCGGCCGCGGCGATGGCCTCCGGGCCCCGGCCGGTGACGTCGGCCCCGCCCAGGCGCACCCGGCCCGCCGTCGGCGCGATCAGCCCGGACAGCGCCCGCAGCAGGGTCGACTTGCCGGCCCCGTTGGCCCCGACGACCGCGACGACCTCGCCGGGCGCGGCCGCGACGCTGATCCCGCGCAGGACCTCGATGCGCCCGTAGCCGGCCTGGAGGTCGACCGCCTCGACACCCTGCTCAGCGCTCATCGTGGGTCACCTCGGCCAGGGCCTGGACGGCCTGCTCGGCCTCCGGGTCGTCGTCGTCCACGCCGAGGTAGGCGGCCACCACGGCCGGGTCGTCGCGGATCTCCTGCGGGGTGCCCAGGGCGATGCGCACGCCGTCGTCGAGGACGGCGACGCGATCGGCCAGTGCGAGCACCGCCTCCACGTCGTGCTCGACCAGCACGATCCCCATCCCACCCGCGCGCAGCCTGCGCAGCAGCCGGGCCAGGTCGCGCCGTTCGGCACCGGAGAGCCCGGCCATGGGCTCGTCGAGCAGCAGCAGGTCGGGTTCGACGGCCAGGGCGCGGGCCACCTCCATCAGCCGCTGCCGGCCGAACGGCAGGTCGGCGGCGGGGCGGTCGGCGTCGGCGGTGAGCCCGACGAGGTCGATCACCTCGCGGGCGGCGGCGACGATCTCGCGCTCCTCGCGGCGGGCGGCGAAGCCGAGCATCGACCGCAGCAGCCCGACCCGGCTGCGCAGGTGCCGGCCGACCATCACGTTGCCCAGCACCGTCGCCGACCCGAAGACCTGCAGGTTCTGGAAGGTGCGGGTGGCCCGGGCGGCGGCGAAGACGTGCGGCTTGCGGCCGTCGATGCGGGTGCCGGCGACCTCGACGGTGCCGGCGCTGGGCTCGACGACGCCGCTGACCATGTTGAAGCAGGTGGTCTTGCCGGCGCCGTTGGGCCCGATGAGCGCGACGATCTCGCCTGCGGCGACATCGAGGTCGACGCCGTCGACGGCCGTGACGCCGCCGTAGTGCTTGGTGAGCCCGCGCACCGACAGCAGCACCGTGCCGGGTTCCGGGCGGCCCTCGCGGGCCAGCAGCGGCCCCTCCCCGGGGTCCGGGGCCGCCGGCTCCTCGGTGGCCTCCGTGGGTGCCCTGCGCGCCGTGAGCGCCCGGAACGCCTGGTGCAGCCCACCGGGCAGGAAGATCATGACCAGCGTCAGCACGATGCCGAAGCCGATCAGCTGCACCTCGCCGGTGGCGCCGGGCACGACGAGCGGCACGACCTCGCGCAGCCCCTCGTCGAGGAACTCCACGCCGAACCCGCCGACCACCGCGCCCCACACCGTGCCCAGCCCGCCGAGCACGGCCATCAGCAGGAACTCCACCGACAGCGCGAAGTTCGCCGAGTTCGGGTTGACCACGGCCAGCCAGTGCGCGAAGAACACGCCCGCGACGCCCGCGTACCCGGCGGACAGCACGAACACCTGCAGCCGCAGCCGGAACGTGTCGACGCCCAGGGTCTCGGCGGCCACCTCGGAGTCGTTGACCGCGCCCAGCGCGCGTCCGACGCGGCTCTGCACGAGGTTGCGGGCGCCCACGATCGCCAGGATGACGACGGGCGTGAGCAGCCACAGGTACTCGGCCGGGGAGTCGTAGCGGCGGCCGCCGAACTCCGGCTTGTCGATGCCGAAGATGCCCGAGGTGGCGCCCAGGAACGGGGTCTCGATCGCCACCACGGTCAGGATGATGCCCAGCCCGAGCGTGGCCAGGGCCAGGTAGTGCCCGCGCAGCCGCAGCAGCGGCAGCCCCACCAGCAGCGCGGCCAGCATCGCCAGCGCGACCGCGATCAGCGCGGCCAGCAGGCCGGGCACGGCCGTGCGGGTGACCAGGATGCCCTGGGTGTAGGCGCCGACCGCGAAGAACGCGGCGTGGCCCAGGCTGACCTGCCCGGCCAGCCCCATCAGCAGCGACAGCCCGATGGCGGCGATCGCGTAGATCGTGGCGTAGACGGCCGTGCCGGTCACCCAGACCGGTAGCACGAGCGGCAGCAGCAACAGCGCCACCAGCAGCAGCACGACGCCGACGGCGTCGGAACGGGATTTCATCTAGTGGCCCGTCCAGCGAGGTTGGTGGGTGTATCGGTGGATCCAGACGTTCGCTGGCAAGGCGCCGGTCGGCCCTCGTACCTGGCGTACTCGGGTCGGCCGGCAACGCAGCCAGCGGGCGTCTGGGCCGCCGAGATACCCGGCGTACCTTGCTGGACGGGCCACTACACCCTCGCCTCGGCGTGCCGGCCGAACACGCCGCCCGGCCGGGCCACCAGGACCACGATGAGCAGCACGAACGCCACGGCGTCGCGGTAGCCGGAGTCGACGTAGCCCGCGGTCAGCGACTCCAGCACGCCCAGGACCAGCCCGCCGAGCACCGCGCCCCGGATGGAGACCAGCCCGCCCAGGGTGGCCGCGACGAAGCCCTTGAGCCCCAGCAGCAGCCCGGAGTCCCACTGGGTGAGCTGGATCGGGCTGGCCAGCACGCCGGCCACCGCCCCGAGCAGGCCGGCGACGGCGAACGCGACCGTCGCCGCCGCCTTCGGCGAGATGCCGACCAGCCGGGCGGCGACCGGCTGCTCCGCGCACGCCCGCAGCGCCTTGCCCAGCACGGTGCGGTCGTAGAACACCGCGACCGCGACCGCGACGACGGCCGTGATCCCGAGGATCCACAGCTCCTGGGCGCGCACCGACACCCCGCCGATCACCAGGTCGGACCCGGGCAGCGGGGCCAGCCCGCGGCCCTGCGGCCCGTAGATCAGCAGCAGCAGCGCCTTGAGCGCCGTCGACACCCCGAGCGTCAGGATGATCGACACGAGCGTCGTCATGCGGCGCACCGGGGCGATGGCCAGCCGCTGCATCAGCACCGCCACCACGGCCACGACCAGCAGCGCGAGCAGCATCGCCACCGGCAGCGGCACCCCGGCGTCGGTGAAGCTCAGCGCGGACAGCCCGGCGATGGCGGCGAACTCGCCCTGCGCCAGGTTGATCACGCCGCTGACCGAGAAGATCGCCACGAAGCCCATCGCGACCAGGGCGTACACCGCCCCGGCGGACAACCCCGCGACGACGAACTGCAGGAAGTCGCTCATGCCGTCACGGGACGAGCTGGAACTTTCCGCCCGCCACCGTCACCAGCACCAGGTCGTCGGCGGTGAGGCCGCTGTGGTCCTCCGGGCTCATGCTGAACGTCCCGGAGACGCCGACGAAGTCGTCGATCCCCTCCAGGTAGCTGCGGACGGCCTCGGGCTCGGTGCCGGCGTTGCGCAGGGCGTCGACGGCGAGCTGGAACCCGTCGTAGGCGTGCCCGGCGAACGTCGAGGGCGCGGCGTCGTACTCGCCCCGGTAGGCGGCGATGAAGTCGGTGATGACCTTCTTCTGCGGGTCGTCCTCCGGAAGCTGGTCGGCCACCACGAGCCGGCCCAGCGGGGCGACCAGGCCGTCGGCGGCCTCCGCCGCGGTGTCCAGGAAGACCTGGTTGCCGATGCCGTGGCTCTGGTAGACCGGCTTGCCCACCCCGAGCTGCACGTACGCCTTCTGCGCCAGCCCGGCGGCCGGCGGGATGCCCCAGATGACGACGGCGTCGGCGTTCGCGTTGCGGACGTTGACCATCTGCGCGGTGAAGTCGGTGGCGTCCGGGGCGAAGCTCTCCACCGCGATCACGCTGACCCCCTTGGGGCCGCCGATCTCGTCGAACAGCTCGCGCACGCCCTCGCCGAAGCCGGACGCGTCGCGGGCCAGCGCCAGCGTCTTGTAGCCCTTCGACGCCGCGTCCTCGACGATGTTCTCGATCACGACGGAGTCGTTCTGCGCGGTCTTGAACACCCACTGCGAGCCGTTGACGATCGCGGCGTTGGCGGCCAGCGAGATCATCGGGATCGGGGTGGACTCGGCGATCGGGCGCATCGCCAGGCTGGGGCCGGTGCGGCTGGCCCCGAGCAGGATGTCGACCTGGTCCTCGGTGATCAGCTTGGTGGCCGCGCGGGCCGCGCCGTCCTCGGTCGAGGCGTTGTCCTCGATGATCATCTCGACCTGGCGCCCGTCGATGCCGCCCTGCGCGTTGAGCTCCTCGGTCAGCAGGGTGAGCGTGTCGCGCTCGGGGACGCCGAGGCTCGCGCCCGCGCCGGTGATGTCGAGCACCGCACCGATCTTGAACGGGCCGGCCTCGGCCTCCCCGCCCTGCCCACCCGCTGCGGGCTGTTCCTCAGCGCATCCCGCGGCGAGCAGCGCCCCCGCGGCGAGCAGCGCCGCGAGCCTCTTGGCCGATCCGAACACGTGCGACCTCCCGACGATGGAAAGATCACGCGAGCCTTACACCGGCGCGGAACGGGCGCAAGGAACGCGACGCGACCGTGACCCGCACCCTCCTCCCCCTTCCTCGCCCCTCGCGCCCGTCCGAATGTCATCAGGCGCCAGGGGGTTACTCGACGGTGACGCTCTTGGCCAGGTTGCGCGGCTTGTCGACATCGCGGCCGAGGACGACGGCGGCGTGGTAGGCCAGCAGCTGCAGCGGGATCGACATCAGGATCGAGTCCAGCTCCGGCTCGTTCTTCGGGACCACGAACGTCCGGTCGGCCAGGTCGGTGGACAGCTCCCGGTGCGCGAACGCGATCACCGGGCCCTTGCGCGCCTTGATCTCCGAGAGCGTCGAGGTGTTCTTGTCCAGCAGGTCGTCGTCGGGGACGACGGCGACGGTCGGCATCTCCGGGCTGATCAGCGCCAGCGGGCCGTGCTTGAGCTCGGCCGACGGGTAGGCCTCGGCGTGCACGTAGGAGACCTCCTTCAGCTTCTGCGCGCCCTCCCGGGCGACCGGCCAGCCGCGCCGCCTGCCGACGAACATGACGCTGTTGCTCTGCGCGATCTCCTTGGCCATGTCGGCCATCGCGTCGGACCGGGTGAGCAGCTCGGCGACCTGCTCGGGCAGCTTCTGCAGCCCCGCGATGATCCGCCGCCCCTGCTCGGGGGCCAGGTCGCGGATGCGGCCCAGGTGCAGCGCCAGTAGCGCGAACGCCGTCACCGTCGAGGTGAACGACTTGGTCGCGGCCACCGACATCTCCGGGCCGGCGTGCAGGTAGATGCCGCCGTCGACCTGGCGGGCGATCGTCGAGCCGACGACGTTGACGATGCCGATCACCCGCCCGCCCTTGCGCTGCAGCTCCTGCACCGCGGCCAGGGTGTCGATGGTCTCCCCGGACTGGCTCACCGCCACGTACAGGGTGTTCGGGTCGACGACGGGGTTGCGGTAGCGGAACTCCGAGGCCGGCTCCGAGCTCGCCGGCACCCGGGCCAGGTCCTCGATCAGCTGGGCGCCCAGCTCACCGGCGTAGCAGGCGGTGCCGCAGCCCAGCACCTGGACCCGCTTGATCTCGCGCGCCTCGCGCACGGACATGTTGAGCCCGCCCAGGTGGGCGGTGGAGAACCGCTCGTCGATGCGGCCGCTCAGCGCCCGCGCGATCGTCCGCGGCTGCTCCTTGATCTCCTTGATCAGGAAGTGCGCGTTGTCGCCGATCTCGGCGCCGACGACGTCCCAGTCGATCGTGGACGGGCTCTTGGCGGTGGTCCGCGCGTCCAGGGTGAACGTGCGGTAGCCGGTGGCGGTGACGGTGGCCAGCTCGCCGTCGTCGAGGTAGACGACCTGGCGGGTGTGCCCGATCAGCGCGGCCACGTCGGAGGCCACGAACATCTCCTTCTCGCCGACCCCCAGCAGCACCGGGCTGCCGTTGCGGGCGACGACGATGCGGTCGGGGTTCTCGGCGTCCAGCACGGCCAGCCCGTACGCGCCCACGCACTGGCGCAGCGCCTGCCGCACGGCCTGCTCCAGGTCGGCGGCACCGGCCGCGAACGCGGCGGCGATGAGGTGCGCGACGATCTCGGTGTCGGTCTGCGAGGCGAACTCGACGCCGTCGGCGACGAGCTTGGCCCGCAGCTCGTCGGCGTTCTCGATGATGCCGTTGTGCACCACGGCGATGCGCCCGGCGGTGTCGGTGTGGGGGTGCGCGTTCTCCGGCGTCGGCTCCCCGTGCGTCGCCCACCGGGTGTGCCCGATGCCGGGCGCCCCCTTGAACCTCGCCGGCAGGTCCGCCGCGAGGTCGGCCACCCGCCCGCTCACCTTGCGCACCTTCAACCCGCTCTTGCCGGCCAGCGCCACGCCCGCCGAGTCGTAGCCGCGGTACTCCAGCCGGCCGAGGCCCTCGATGAGGATCGGGGCCGCGTCCTGCGCGCCCACGTATCCGACGATTCCGCACATACCGGTCCCTCTCAGCCGTAGATCATCCGGCGGATCTGGCGGGCGGACAGCTCCGGCGGCCGGAACCGCCGCCCCGCCAGCTCCGCGGTCAGCAACTCGAAGATCTGCTCGTTGCGCAGGCCGCGACGCTTCAGCTCGCCGTGCCGGCGCCGGACGAAGTCCGGCACCGACTCGGCGAAGTAGCCCATCACCTCGGCCACGACCCGCGCCGCCTCACCCGCGCTCAGCGGTGTGCTGCGCACCAGATGTGCGACGAGATCGTCGTACGGACCAGTGAGCACTGCGAGATCATGCGCCACCCCGCCGGCGATGCCAAGTTTTCTGCCCGCTTCCGGGCAGGAATGCAGCGGTCCGGCAAGCATCACCTGCCCCGCGGGTAAGGGCGGCGGGCTGTGAGGGGCCTCCGGCGTTTCAGGGGCCTCCGACGGCTCCTACGCGGAGGGCGACCTCTGATCGAGCAGGGGCTTCCGGGCGTGGAGTGGCCGCTTCGCGGCCAGCTTCGCGGCTGGGCGGGGCGGGCGGGATGTCCTCGCAGCACAAGGTGGGTGTCGCAGCGGCAGGTGGGGGTCCTCGCAGCGCGGGGTGAGCGTCGCAGCGCCGGGTGGGGCGTCCTCGCAGCGCCCGGTGGGGTGTCCTCGCAGCGCAGGGTAGGTGTCGCAGCACTGGCTGGGTCGTCGCAGCCCGCCGGCGGGCTGCGAGCACCTCGCCAGGTCTGCGAGGATCCCGAACCACATGATCGACTCGGCCAGGGAGAGCGCCCGCGCACCCTTGCCGGTCGTCTTCGCAGGGTCGCCATGGTCTTCGCAAGATCCACAGCACCTGCGAAGACCCCACCGCCCCTGCGAAGACTTCAAAGCTCGCCGCAGGCGCCGCCGGCGGCACCTCAAAACCGGACCACCTAGTGCGGTGACCACATAGGTCCGCCAGGTCAGGCTGCGGCCGGGCGGCCCCAGCGGCGTTGGCGCTCGCTGCGGACACGAGCGCGTTCCTTGCGTTGGGCGGCGAGGACGTCGGGGTGACGGGCGTTGGCGTTGCGCCAGCGCAGATACGCCTGCAGCCGACGGGCCAGCGCCGGGTGGTTGGGGTGGTTCGAGGCGCCCATCACGAAGCTGCGCAACGGCCCGAACTGGGCCTCGATCGGGTTCGCCCACGACGCGTAGGTCGGGGTCAGACACAGCTCGACGTTGTTGCGCGCGGCCCACGCGCGGACCTTCGGGGTTTTGTTCGCCGACAGGTTGTCCATGATCACGTAGATGGGTGCGCCGTCCGGGCGGGCGGCGCGGACGCTCTTGAGCGCGGCCAGGCTGTGATCACCGCCCTTGCGTCGACGCGTGATGCCCCATAGCTGATCATCACCGATGCTGTAGCAGCCGTGGAAGTAGCGGATCCCGTGCGTGCGCGTGTAGGTCGCCGGCAACCGCGTCGGCTTCGACTCCGGTGACCACGTGGAGCCGTGACACGGGCGGATCGACAGCGGCCCGAACTGGTCGAAGGCGAAACACCGGTCCGGGAACCGGGCCAGGACCTCCTCGATCCGGTCGAGCTTGGCGTCCTTGTCCGGATCTGTGGACTCCTTCCACGTGCGGGTCCGCTGGAACGACACGTGCTCGGCGCGCAGGATCTGACGCAGCCGCTCGCGACCGATCACGATCCGGCGCTGGTGGCACCGGGCCAGGTAGGCGACCAGCTTGCGCAGGCTCCAGTGCGTGAACGGACATCCGAGCTTGGTCGGTCGGGTGGTGGCCGTCGAGACGATGAACCCGATGTCCTCGTCACTGATCAGGCGGGGACGGCCTCCCGCTCACTGAGGGTCCAGCGCGGCCAGGCCCTTCTCGTTGAACGCGTGGATCACGTCCCGGACGGTGTCCTCATCGGCGGCGACCAGCCGGGCGATCGAGGTGACCGGTGTCCCTGACGAGGACGCCAGGATGATCGTCGCGCGCCGGACCCGGATCGGGTTGCCCCGGCCTCGGCGCACGATCTGGGTCAGCCGCTGACCTTCGTAGTCAGACAGTCGACGGGCTTTGACGGGCTCGGCCACCCGTGCCCCACCTCCTCGATCCCGGGGCTGCTGGCGGGGTCGAGGGTGGAACAGGTCCAGGCCAGTCTCGGGACATCGGTCGGCGTGTCGCGAACCGGTGAACGTTCATGGCCACCGCACTAGGCGGCCGGCTCCAACTCCCCCGCCCGCCAGAACTCCGCGTACCTCCCCCCGGCAGCCAGCAGCTCCACGTGCGTCCCCTGCTCGACGATCCGCCCCCCGTCCAGCACGACGATCCGGTCGGCCCGGGCCGCCGTCGCCAGCCGGTGCGCGACGACGAACGCGGTGCGCTTGGAGGTGACGCGGTCGCCCGCGGCGAGGACGGCGGCTTCGGTGGCGGGGTCGAGGGCGGCGGTGGCCTCGTCGAACAGCAGGACGTCGGGGTCGGCGAGTTCGGCGCGGGCCAGGGCGACGAGTTGGCGCTGGCCGGCGGACAGGCCCTGGCCGCGTTCCCCCACCGGGTGGTGGAAGCCGCCGGGGAGGGTGCGCACGAAGTCGAGGGCGCCGACGGCGCGGGCGGCGGCCTCGATCTCGGCGGGGGTGGCGGTGGGGCGGGCGTAGGCGATGTTGTCGGCGACGTCGCCGGCGAACAGGTGCGGTTCCTGGGGGACCACGCCCAGCCGGCGGCGGTACTCGGCGAGGGAGTAGCGGCGGATGTCGACGCCGTCGACGAGCAGTTCGCCGGAGCCGATGTCGTAGAACCGGGCGAGCAGCTTGACCAGGGTCGACTTGCCCGCCCCGGTGGCCCCGACCAGGGCGATGGTCTCGCCGGCGGCGACGCGGAGGTCGACGTCGTGCAGGGCGGGGGCGGCGTCGCCGTCGGCGGTGGTGTAGGCGAAGCCGACGCCGCGCAGCTCGACCTCCCCGCGCAGCCGCTCGGGCACCGCGGCCGGCTCGCCGACCGGTTCCGGCGGGACCGAGGTGGGCGTGCGCAGCAGCGCGGAGATGCGGGTGAGGCCGACGCGGGCCTGCTGGTAGCCGTCGAACACCTGCGACAGCTGCTGCACGGGGGTGAAGAACAGGCCCAGGTAGAGCAGGAACGCGGTGAGCACGCCGGGGGTGAGGGTGCCCGTGGCCACCTGCGACGCGCCGACGCCCAGCACCGCGGCCTGGGCGATGTCGGACAGCAGCGCGACGCCCGGGAAGTAGGTGGCGATGTAGGTCTGGGCGCGGAGCCTGCTGCGCCGGTAGGCGTCGCTGCGCTCGCCGAAGGCGGTGGCGCTGTGCTCCTCGCGGACGTAGGCCTGGGCGATCCGCACGCCGGTCACGTTCTCCTGCATGTCGGCGTTGACCACGCTGACCCGTTCCCGGGCCTCGGTGTACGCCGCCGAGGACAGCTTGCGGAACAACAGGGTGGCGGCCACCAGGACCGGGAGCACGGCCAGCGCGACCAGCGCCAGCTCCACGTCGGTGACCAGCAGGGCGACCGTCACCCCGACGACGGTGAGCAGGCTGACGACGGCCTGGGCCAGGCCGGTCTGCAGGAACGTCGACAGGGCGTCGACGTCGGTGGTCATCCTGGTCATGATCCGGCCGGACAGCTCGCGCTCGTAGTAGTCGAGCCCGAGCCGCTGCAGGTGGGCGTAGCTGCGCACGCGCAGCAGGTAGAGCAGGCTCTCCCCGGCCCGCGCGGTGATGACGGTCTGCCCGGCGACCGCCAGCCAGCCCACCACCACGACGGCGATCCCGAGGATCGCCGCGGTGCGCAGGACGTCGCCGGAGCCGGCGTCGATGCCGCCGTCGACGGCGAGCCGGGCCACGCTGGGGAAGGCCAGCGCGGTGAGCGCGTCGAGCGCGACCAGCCCGACGCCGAACGCCAGCAGCCCGCGCACGGGGCGCAGCAGGCGGCCGAGGCGGAAGCCCGGGTCGGGGGCGGTCGGGTCCTCGCCGCTGAGGCTGGGGCGCTCCGTGGCCGGGGGCAGCGCGTCGACGGCGGCCAGCAGTTCGGGGGTGGGCGGGGCGGCCCCGATCATCGAGGCCGGCCCGGCGGGTGGGCCGGCGGCCGTCCGGCTCGCCGTGGGCTCGGCGCTCACCGCGATCGTCGCGGGGTCGGGCCAGAGCTCGGCGGTGGTGCCGCCGGGGCCGCCGGTGGCCCGCTCGGCGGCCGGGGCGTCCGCGCCGGGGACCATGAGCGAGCGGAACAGCGGGCAGCGCTCGGTCAGCTCGGCCTCGGTGCCGACGTCGACGACGCGGCCCGCGTCGAGGACCGCGATGCGGTCGGCCAGGGAGAGCGTGGAGCGCCGGTGCGCGACGATCAGGGCGGTGCGCCCGGCCGTGAGCTCGCGCAGCGTCTCGTGGATGGCGGCCTCGGTGGTGTTGTCGACGGCCGAGGTGGCGTCGTCGAGCAGCAGGACCCTCGGGTCGGTGAGCACGGCCCTGGCCAGCGCCACGCGCTGGCGCTGGCCGCCGGACAGGGTGAGCCCGCGCTCGCCGACCATCGTGTCGTAACCGTCGGGCAGGTCCGCGACGAACGCGTGCACCTGGGCGGCGCGGGCCGCGGCCTCGATCTCCTCGTCGGTGGCGTCGGGCCGGCCGTAGGCGATGTTGGCCCGGATGGTGTCGGAGAACAGGAAGGCCTCCTCGAACACCACGCCCAGCTCGTGGCGCAGGTCGGCCAGGCGCAGCTCGGGCAGCGGCACCCCGCCCAGGCGCAGCTGCCCGGCCTGCGGGTCGTAGAACCGCGGCAGCAGCTGGGCGACCGTGGACTTGCCCGAGCCCGGCGGCCCCACCAGCGCGACGGTCTCGCCCGCCGCCACCCGCAGGTCGACGCCGTCCAGGACGGGGTCGGAGCGGGTGTAGCCGAACCGGACGCCCTCCAGCTCGATCGAGAGGGGCCCGTCGGGCAGGGTCCGGGGCGACTCCGGGTCGACGACGTCGGGGCGGGCGTCGATGACGTCGTAGACGCGCTCGACGCCGGCCCGCGCGAGCTGCGCGGCCACCACCAGCCCGCCGATCATGCGGGCGGGCCCGACCAGCTGGGCCACGTACGTCGTGAAGGCCACGAACGTGCCGATGGTGATCGAGCCCTCCAGGGCCATCCAGCCGCCGAAGGCGATCACCCCGACCTGGCCGAGGGTGGGCAGCGCCTGCAGCGTCGGGGTGAGCCGGGCGGTCATCCGGGCGGCGCGCATCCGCTCGGCGAACAGCCGCGTCGCCGCGGTCTCCAGGGCCGCGACCTCGCGGGCCTCCTGGCCGAAGCCCTTGACGACCCGGACCCCGGTGACCGTCTCCTCGACCTGCTGGGCGATGTCGGCGGCCCGCTGCTGGGCCGACCAGGTGGCGGGGAACAGCGCCTTGCGGGTGCGCATGGTGATCCACACCGCCAGTGGCAGCATCACCAGCGCGATCAGCGTCAGCAGCGGGGAGAGCCACAGCATCGCGGCCACCGAGGCCAGCACCAGGACGGTGATGCCGAGGGTGAACGGGACCATCGACAGGATCGACTGGGTCAGCTGCAGGTCGGTGATGGCCCGGGAGACGACCTGGCCGGTGCGCAGCGCGTCCTGGCGGCGGCCGTCGAGGCGCTGGACGGAGGCGAACACCTGGCGGCGCAGGTCGTGCTGGACGTCGAGGGAGAGCCGGCCGGCCAGGTAACGGCGCAGGAAGGCGGTGCCGAACCGGAACACGGCCAGCCCGAGGATGGCCAGCACGACCGGGGTGAGGGCGGCGGTGGAGCCGGCGACGGCGTCGTCCACGGCCACCCGGACCAGCAGCGGGACCACTGCCTCGGTGCTGACGCCGATCGCCGAGGCGAGCAGGGCGCCGATGGCGATGCGGCGGTGGCGCAGGCATGCGTGGGCGAGCCGGCGTATCCAGCCGGCGGGAGGAGCGGTGGGCACGCTCCCACGTTAAGCCTCGCCCCCGACGCCGCCCGTCGAGAACGAAGTTGTCGTGATCAACAGGGCTGTTCGATCACGACAACTTCGTTCTCGACGGGGGTGGGTCAGGTGATGTCGCGGCGGGCGCTGAAGAACGCGGCCAGGCCGACGACCACCGCCGCCCACGCCGCCAGCACCAGCAGGGAGCCGACCGTCGACGCCGGGTTGGTGACGCCGCCGAGCAGCCCCACGAGCTCGTCGGGGTCGGCCCCCGCCTCGTCGGGGACGAGCGCGACCAGGCTGCGGGCCGGCTCGGACACGACGGCGACGTCGCCGGCGTTGCCCGGCAGGTAGCTCGGGATCGTGCTGACCGTCTCGCTCCCGGCGTTGCGCAGCGCGAGGGTGGCGATCCCCTCGACGACCAGGAGGTAGATGAGCACCACCAGCAGCGCGCCGACCTGGTTGCCGATGGCCATGCCGACGCCCGCGCCGATCACCCCCCACAGCGCGAACACGGCCGTGCCCACCAGCACGGGGGCGAGCAGCTCACCGAACTCCGGCTTGGCCTCCTGGGCGACCAGCCCCACCATCGACCCGGTCACCGCCAGGGTCAGGCCGTAGAGGGCGCCGAGGATCCCGCCCATCAGCAGCTTGGCCGTCAGCACCGCGCCGCGGTTGGTGTTCACCAGGTAGGTGGTGGTGATCGTGCGGTGGCGGAACTCGCCGGCCGCCGCCACCAGGCCGATCACCGCGGCGAACACGACGAGCTGGGTGAAGGTCAACGACAGCGAGATCGGCAGCAGGGACGGCAGCGCGAAGGGCACATCCGCGGCGCTGCCGACGAAGCTCTCGAACAGCCCGCCGAACGCGTTGATGCCCATCGAGACCAGGGCGATCGGGATCAGCAGCGCCCACCACATCTTGGTGGTGAACGTCTTGCGGAGCTCGGAACGGACCGCGTTCACCGGCCACCCCAGTTCTGCGGCGGCCCGCCGGGGGCGGGCGGGTACTGGCCGGGGCCCTGCGGCGGGCCGTAGGGCCCCGGCTGCGGCGTGCCGTAGCCGGGCGGCGGGCCGTAGCCCGGGGGCGGAGCGCCGTAACCGGAGCCCGGGCCGGGCGGACCGCCGTAACCGGGACCGGGTGGGCCGCCGTAGCCGGGCTGGCCGTAGGGCTGACCGCCGGAGTACTCCCCCGACGTCATCCGCAGGAAGACCTGCTCCAGGTCGGCCTTCTCCTCGGTCATCTCGTAGATCGGGACGCCGGCGCCCAGCGCGGTCTCGGCGACCGTCTGCAGCGGCGCGCCGCTGACCGCGAGCCTGCCGTCGGGCAGCGTGTCGATCTCCAGCACGTCGGCCTTGGCCAGCGCCTCGGCCAGCCGGCCCGGGTCCGGGCAGCGCACCAGCACCCGCGAGCGCTGCCCGGCGCGCAACTGGTCGAGCGAGCCCTGGTAGGCGGTGTACCCGCGGCTGATCACGATGACGTTGTCGACGGTCTGCTCGACCTCGGCCAGCAGGTGGCTGGAGATGAGCACGGCGCGGCCCTGCGCGGCGAACCCGCGCAGGAACGTGCGCAGCCAGGCGATGCCCTCCGGGTCGAGCCCGTTGGCCGGCTCGTCGAGCACCAGGATCTGCGGGTTTCCCAGCAGCGCGACGGCCAGCGCCAGGCGCTGCTTCATGCCCAGCGAGAATCCGCCGACCTTGCGCCCGGCCGCGTCCATCAGGCCGACCGAGCCCAGCGCGTGGTCGACGACCTGGTCCGGCACGCCGATCGCGGCGGCGCAGACCCGCAGGTGGTTGCGGGCGGTGCGGGACGGGTGGAAGCCCTGCGCCTCCAGCACCGCGCCCACCACCTTGGCCGGCTCACCGAGCCGCCCGAACGGCGCCCCGTTGACCAGCGCCTGGCCCGCGGTCGGGCGGACCAGGCCCAGCACCATCCGCAGGGTGGTGGTCTTGCCCGACCCGTTGGGGCCCAGGAACCCGGTGACCAGGCCCGGCTCCACCGTGAAGTTCAGGCCGTTCACGGCGGCGACCGACCCGAACCGCTTGCTGAGCTGGTTGACGATGATCCGTCCGCTGCCGTCGTGCATGCGGCCGTGCTCCCCCCGACGCCGACCGGCTAGCGGTCGGCGCGCTCCGCGCGGCCGTTGAGGTGCCCGTTGGACGAGTGGCCCTGGTGGCCCTGATGGTCGGCACCGTGCGGGCGGCCGTTGCCGCCCTCGTCGCCGCGCAGCTCGTCGGCCTCGGCCGGGCGCGGGAGCGCCGGGGCGAACAGGTCGACCTCGGCGTCCGGGGCCGGGTTCCGGCGCTCGGGGGCCGCGCTCTCGACCCGCTCGACCTCCGCGCCGGCGCGCGGCTCGTCGCGGTCGGTCGTGGTCGCGGGGCCGTCGGACCCGAACGGGCGCGGGTTCGGCGAGGGGTACCAGGACGGGGCGGTGAAGGTCCGCTCCTCGACGGTCGGCTCGGACACGGCCTCGGCGCCCGGGCGGGACGCCGGGGCGTCCCCGCCGAAGCCGCCGAACGGGGCGGGCTCGGCCGGCGGGGCCTCGACGGCGGGGTCGGCGACCTCGGCCACCGCGACGTCGGCGACCGCCTCGTCGACAGCGGGCTCCTCGACAGCGGGCGCTTCGGCGACCGGCTCCTCGACCACCGGCTCCTCGACGACGGTCTCCTCGACCATCGGCTCCGCGGCGACGACCTCGGCCACCACCGGCTCGTCGACGCCCGGTTCCTCCGCGGCCGGCCCCTCGACGGCCGGCTCCTCGACGACCGGCTCCTCGACGACCACGGCCTCCTCGACGACCGGCTCCGCGGGCGCGTCGACCTCGGCCCGGACCGGCTCGTCGACGGTGCCGTCGGCCGGCTCGTCGATCTCCGCGACCGGCTCGTCGGCCCGCGCGTCCGCCTCGTCGGCCTTCGCCACCGCCTCGTCGAGGTCGGGCTCGGCGGCCTCGGCCGCGGGCTCGTCGACCTGGACGACCGGCTCGTCCACCTCGGCCGCCGGCTCCTCGCCGTCCGCGGCGGGCTCCTGCTCGTCGAGCTGCCGCTCGGCCTCCGCGACCGCGGGCGCCGCGGCGGCCAGCTCGGCGGCCGTCATGCGGTCGGTCTCCGCGGCCTCGTGGATGCGGTCGGTCGCGGCGGCGTCGTCGGTTGCCGTGTCGGCGTCTGTATCGCCGGCCGCGGCGGCGTCGGGCACGACCGGCAGCCGCGGGTCGGTCTTCGGGGACGTGTCCAGCGCCGGCACGACCGGCAGCCGCGGGTCGGTCGGCGGGGAGGTGTCCAGTGGGGGCACGACCGGCAGCCGCGGGTCCGTCGCGGGCGCGGCCACCGCGACCGGGCCGTCGGCCGCGGCCAGCACGGCGCGCGCCCATGCGGCGTGCCCGACGTCGTCGAGGAAGCGGCCGTCGCGGCCGATGCGCATTCCCGGCAGCCGCGGGGGCAGCACGGCGATCCGCATCGCGTGCCGCTCGGCCTCCTCGCGGATGACCGAGTTCAGCGCCCCGGCGGTGCGCGGGCCGTGCGGCAGCAGGCCGATCACCGAGCCGGTGGGCAGCGACGAGATCACCTGGCGCAGCGCGGTGTCCAGGCCGGGGGTGCGCCGGGCCATGTCCTCGGCCCCGATCAGGCAGGTCACCAGGGCCGGCTCGTCGACGTTCGCGAGGGCGACCAGCTCGGGGAGCTGGCGGGCCAGCACGTCGAGCACGCCGGCGCCCGCCTTCGACAGGTTGATCACGCGCCAGGCGTCGCGGCGGCGCAGCAGCTCGTGCATGACGCCGACGTAGCCGCTCTCCCGGGTGGTGGCGCCGATGCCCTGGCTGGCCGAGTCGCCCAGCACGACCCAGAGCGGGCCGGTGGCCTGGCGGGCGTCGAGGTTGTCGGCGCTCCACTCGTCGGCGAACGCGGCGGTCTGCAGCCGGCGGGCGGTGGCGCCCGGCAGCACGCCACCGAGGAACCGTTCGCCGCCGGCCTTCACCCGACGTACGGCCGCCCGCATTCGCGGCGCCTGCAGGGGAGAGTTCATGGGGAGCTCCGAGCGGTCGGCGCCGGGGACGGCCGGCGACGGCAGGTGGGACAATCACCGTAACGAGCGGCACGGTCAGCGGAGCGCGGGGGGCCACCGGCCGCCGTCCGGCCGGGTCGGCTCCACCGGGCGGCGCGCGGCCCGGATCGACCGCGCCGACCAGCTCGCCGGCCCCCGTCGAGCCGCGTCGCCGCGCTCAGGACACGTTGCGGGCCAGCAGCGTCGGCACCGACACGAGCCGCTGCTCGCGCTGGCCGGCCCAGCGGTCGTGGCTGAACTGGCGGATGCCGGCCACCAGCCGCTGCACGTCCGGCTCGGGGCGGACGACGAGGCGCAGGAACTGGCTGGTCATCCCCAGTTTGTTGCCGCACTCGCGGACGAACACCTGGTGCTCGGCGAGCAGGTGGTCGCGCAGGTCGGTGCCGTTGGCCCCGTTCTCCAGCTTGACCAGCAGGAAGTTGGCCTGCGACGGGAAGACGTGCAGCTCCGGCAGCCGGGACAGCTCCATGGTCATCCGGTAGCGGTCCATCGCCAGCCGGGAGAGGCTGTCCTCGTAGGCCTGCACGTGGTTGCCCAGCATGAAGACGACGGCCTCGGCCAGCGAGTTCAGGTTCCAGTTCGGCAGGATCTGGGCCATCTTGCGGGCCAGCGCCGGGTTGGCCACCAGGTAGCCGAACCGGATGCCGTGCAGGCCGAAGTTCTTGCCCAGGCTCTTGAGCACCACGACGTTGGGCCGGATCGTCGCCTCCCTGGCGACCGACGCGCCGGGCTCGATCTCCACGAAGTCCACGAACGACTCGTCGACGACCACCAGGTCGAGGTCGGAGAGCTCGTCCATGAAGCGCAGGACCTCGCGGCGCGGGACGTAGCCGCCGTCGGGGTTGTTCGGGTTGCACAGCACGGCCACCCGCGAGCCGCGCGCCCGGATGAACCGGATGTACTCGTCGATGTCGAGGGCGAAGCCCTCGCTCTCCTGCAGCAGGAACATGTCGACCCGCTTGCCGGTCTCCATCGGCTGGTCGGTCCACCGGCCGAAGGTCGGGATCGGGACGGCGATGGAGCTCTCCACCCACATGTGGTCCATCCAGGTGATCAGCTCGGTGGACCCGTTGGACATCGCGATCGTGGCCGGGTTGAGCTGCAGGACCTTGGCCAGCCGGTTCGCGATCGTCTCGTTGGCGCTCGGGTAGAACTTGAGCACGCTCTCCAGGTTCTCCGCGAGCTCGGCGAACATGTCCGGGGTCGGGAAGTACGGGTTGCACGGGATGCAGAAGTCGACCAGGTCGCGGGCACCGTCACCCAGCTTGCGGCTCAGGTCGAAGAAGGACGGGCTGTGCGCGGTCTGGGAGAAGATGTCCTGGTCCGATCCGTGCCGCACGGGTGTCTCCTGTCGTTCTCGGCGCACGCGGGGGCCGGCGCCTGGCACTCGGGAGCACTCGCGATCGCGGACGACAGTTCACGCGGAGTTGACGATCGGCGCGGCCGCGAAACCCGTCACCGACCGTCGAAGCCGTGCGCGACGACCGCTGGCAGCGCGCCGGACAGCAGCCCGTCCAGCACCACCTTCTCGTGCGGGACGACGGGTTCGGGCAGGTCATCGAGGGCGAACCAGCGCAGACCCCCGATCTTGGCGGTCTCCTTGCCGACCGCTCGTCCGCTCCACCGCCGCACCGCGAAGAAGAAGTCGACCCGCTCGTCGATCGGTGAGCGGTTGCTCTGAGTGCGGTGCATGACCGTGAGCGGGGCGAGTGCGTCCGGCGTAACGGTGATGCCGAGCTCCTCCTCCGCCTCCCGGCAGGCGGCCTCGAAGACCGTCTCGCCCGGCTCGACGTGGCCGGCGGCGCCGGCCGCCCAGTGGCCGTCGCGGTAGCCGGTGTTGCGGCGCAGCTGCAGCAGGACCTCGTCGGCCCCGGCGGAGCCGTCGGCGGGGCGGCGGAGCAGGAGCACGTAGGCGGCGGGGACGACCCAGAACGTCACCGGCGAACCCTAGCCGCAGCATCATCAAGGAGTCTTGCGCAAGAAACCTTGTTCAAGACTCCTTGATAAAGGTATGTTGACCCCATGACCGAGGACCTGCCCGGGAGGGTCACCGACCCGCTCGCGCTGCGCGCGCTGTCGCACCCGCTGCGCTGGCGGCTGATCGAGCTGCTCCGCCTCGAGGACAGCGCGACGGCGACCCGGTGCGCCGAGGTCACCGGCGAGAGCGTCGCCAGCTGCTCCTACCACCTGGGGATCCTGGCCAAGTACGGCTTCGTCGAGCCGGCCGACCCCGGCCGCGGCCGGGAGAAGCCGTGGCGGATCACCGTCCGCAGGCTGAGCATCAGCACCGAGGGCCTGGAGCCCGAGGCCGCGATGGCCGCCGAGACCGTCAACGAGGTCTTCCTGGACCACGAGGTCGGCCGGATGAAGGAGGCGTTCCGGCGGTTCGACCGGGAGCCGGAGGCCTGGCGCGAGCAGAGCGGCGTCCGCTCGCGCACGCCCTACCTCACCCCCGCCGAGCTGACCCGGATGCGCGAGGAGATCGAGGCGGTGATGGAGCGCTACGCCGAGCGCGAAGGCGACCCCACCGCGCGCCCGGCGGGCACCCGGCCGGTCCGCCTGATGTTCGCCACCTACCTGCCCGTACCCCTCCCGCCCGACCAGGAGCAGCCGTGAACCCGCTGGACAGCCACCACGTCGTCGCCCACCTGCGCCGCCGGGACCTGGAGCGCGCCGCCGCCGAGCACCGGCTGGCGCACCGGCCGCGCACCGGCCCCTCGCCGCTGCTGCGCCTCTACGCGCGCCTGTGGTGGGCCTCGCGCCCCCGGGCCGGCGCCTGGGGCCCGCCACCCGCGACACGCGCGATCGTCACTTAGTTGCGGTCAGGCTTGACCGTCCGATCTTCGCTCGACTAGACCCTGAGCATGCTGCTGTCGACGATGCTCCAGTACAGCGACGACCCGGTCGCCGGTGCCGACAAGGCGGTCGCCCTGGAACGGGCCGGGATCGACGTGGTGTGGGTGCCGGAGGCCTACAGCTTCGACGCGGTGTCGCTCATGGGCTACCTGGCCGCCAAGACCGAGCGGGTGCAGATCGGGTCGGGGATCCTGCCCATCTACACGCGCACGCCGTCGCTGACGGCGATGACCGCGGCCGGGCTGGACGCGCTGTCCGGCGGCCGGATCATCCTCGGCCTGGGCGCGTCCGGGCCGCAGGTCATCGAGGGCTTCCACGGCGTCCCCTACGACAAGCCGGTGGCGCGCACCCGCGAGGTCATCGAGATCTGCCGCTCG
This sequence comes from Pseudonocardia lacus, assembly GCF_018531445.1. GTDB lineage: Bacteria > Actinomycetota > Actinomycetes > Mycobacteriales > Pseudonocardiaceae > Pseudonocardia > Pseudonocardia lacus. The sequence goes on along the minus strand of NZ_JAHDTH010000067.1, from coordinate 13,534 downwards.
GTGTGGCGGCGCGAGCGCGTGCAGCACGACGGTCTCTACAAGATCCCGCTGCCCGAGGACCAGGGCACCGGCCTGGGCAAGCCGCTGAAGATCATCAACCACCCGAAGCGCGCCGACATCCCGATCTGGGTGGCCGCGCTCGGCGACAAGAACCTGGAGATGACCGCGGAGATGGCCCAGGGCTGGCTGCCGATCTCCGTGCTCCCGGAGAAGCTGACCGAGATCTTCGGCCCCGCCCTCAGGGCGGGCCTGGCCAAGCGCGCACCCGAACTGGGCACGCTGCAGATCGCCGGCGGCGGCATCCTGGCGCTGGAGGAGGAGTTCTTCGACACCGCCCGGGCCGCGGCCCGCGGGGTGTCCGCCCTCTACATCGGCGGCATGGGCGCGCGCGGGCGCAACTTCTACAACACGGTCTTCCAGCGCCAGGGCTACGCGGACGAGGCGAAGCTGGTCCAGGACCTCTACCTCGACGGCCGCAAGGAGGAGGCCGCCGCCGCCCTCCCCGCCGACTACATCGACCGCACCACCCTGATCGGCCCGCCCGGGCAGGTGAAGGAGCGGATCGAGGCGCTGCGCGAGGCCGGGGTGACGCACCTGCAGCTCAACCCGGTCGGCACGGACGTCCCGAAGCTGATCGCCACGGTCAAGGAGTGGCTGAGCTGAGGTGAACCGGGGCGCCGGGCCCGAGGCGCCTGCGCGGCGCCACCGCCGGTGATCCACAACCCGACGTCGCAGACTTTCCGTACCCGGCGCAGACGCCGGGGACCCTGCGCCGGGTACAGACACTCTGCGACGTGGGTCGGCGGCTCGGTGGGCCGGCAGGGGGCCGAGCGGGCTCGCTTGCACCCGGGCTTGACCACCGTTCGCCCGGTCCGCTACACCCGAACCATGCGGCCGGCCCACCGGGACTTCCCCCATCACCCGGATGGCCGCCCGTCCGGCGCACGCTGCGTGACCTCCCGCCTCGCGTTGCTCCAGCGGTGGCGGAACTGACCCGGGCGGCCACTTCGGGCCCCTGTTGTCGCTGACGGAACGTGAGGGCCCACACTCGAACCCGACCCCCGCCCCCGAACGCAGGAGCGCCCCCGTTGCTCGACCTCGCTCTCGCCGTGTCCGACCGACCGGTGAGGCCTGATCAGTACCGGTACGTCGAGACGCACGCCTGGTGGCTCGGTACGTTCGGCCCGCACCAGTTCCTCTCCGAGCAGCGGCTGCGCCTGTGGGTCCCCAAGCAGACCGAGCGCGACTGGCTGCTGGTGCGCGAGCTGACCGGCGGCCAGCGGTGGCTGACCGGGTCGGCCCAGCAGGCCCTGGAGGACGGCTTCGACCTGCGCGATGTCGCGCCGGTCGGCATCTTCGCCGCGCCGCACGGCGCCTTCGACACCTCGGCCGGCTACCAGGACTACGACGTCGACCTGGACCTCGACCGCGACCTGCGGCCCGACGGGCAGTGCGCGAGCCCCGGCCCGGCCCCGCGGGGCAGCTGGAAGGACCCGAGCCCGCAGTTCTTCCGCCGCCTGCCGCTCGACCCGCAGCGGCTGCTCGACCAGCTCGTCGACGACAACCCCGGCAGCTGGTTCGGGCCGTTCGCGGCGGCGGTGACCGCGCTGCGCACCGGGCTGGTCCCGGCCCCGCTGCGCTCGGCGCTGTACAAGGCGCTGACCGGGCTGCCGTCGGTGAGCATCGGGCGGGCGGTGAACCTGGACGGGCAGGACTGCCTCGCCCTCGTGCACGACGCCGGGCCCACCCGCTCCGAGCTGCTGATCGACCCGAGCGACGGCCGCTTCGCCGGCGAGCGCGACACGGTGCGCGCCGACTCCCGCGCCGGGCTGCCCGCCGGCACCGTCATCAGCACCACGGCGGTGCGCACGGCCGTCGTCGACGGGCCCGGTCTGCGCCCCGAGGCCAGCACGGCGTGAGAACGCCGAACACCACCCCGGCGGGGGGTCCCGGGGGGTGGCGCCGCGGCCCGGTGTGCGGTATGCGCCCCATGTCCGGAGGGCTAACCTGGAGGCAGTCCTCGGTGATGACGATGCGATCCGATAGAGGCGGTCCTCAGCGTGTCCACCAGTAGTACCTCCAGTCCAGCCGGCCAGTTCGGGCCCAACGAGTGGCTCGTCGAGGAGATGTACCAGCGCTTCCTCGACGACCCCGAGACGGTCGACCCGGCCTGGCACGAGTTCTTCGCCGACTACCGCCCGACCGACGCCGAGGCCGGCGCGGACGTCGACGACGCCGCCGAGGCGACGGACGCGGCCGGCGGGAAGAGCACGGACGAGGGGTCCGGCCGCGCCACGGCCACGACGAGCGCGAAGGAGTCGGCCGCGAACGGGCGGCCCACCCGGTCGGCGGTCCCGCCGGCGCCCACCCCCACCGCGGAGCGGGCCGAGCCCACCGAGCGCCGCCGCGTGGCCGACCGCGAGGCGATGCCCTCGACGAACGGCGCGGCACCGAGCCGGGCCGAGCAGAAGTCGGCGCAGAAGTCGGCCCCGAAGGCGAAGCCCGCGGCCGGCAGCAACTCCCGCGCCGCCCGGCCGGCGGCGGCCGCCGACGAGGGCTCCACGACCCCGCTGCGCGGCGCCGCGAACGCGGTCGTCAAGAACATGAACGCGTCGCTGACCGTGCCCACCGCGACCAGCGTCCGCGCGGTGCCGGCCAAGCTGCTGGCCGACAACCGGGTCGTGATCAACAACCAGCTCAAGCGCACCCGCGGCGGGAAGATCTCCTTCACCCACCTCATCGGGTTCGCCGTGGTCAAGGCGCTGGCCGACTTCCCGGTGATGAACCGCCACTTCACCGAGGCCGACGGCAAGCCCGCGGTGGTCCAGCCAGAGCACGTCAACCTGGGCCTGGCGATCGACCTGCCGGGCCGCAACGGGCAGCGCTCGCTGGTCGTCGTGTCCATCAAGGGCTGCGAGGCGATGAACTTCGCCCAGTTCTGGTCGGCCTACGAGGACATCGTGCGCAAGGCGCGCAACGGCGCGCTGCAGGCCGAGGACTTCGCCGGCACCACGATCAGCCTGACCAACCCGGGCACGCTGGGCACCAACCACTCGGTGCCGCGGCTGATGCAGGGCCAGGGCGCGATCATCGGCGTGGGCGCGATGGAGTACCCCGCGGAGTTCCAGGGCGCCAGCGAGGAGCGGCTGGCCGAGATCGGCGTCAGCAAGATCATCACGCTGACCTCGACCTACGACCACCGGATCATCCAGGGCGCCGAGTCCGGCGACTTCCTGCGCCGCGTGCACCGGCTGCTGCTCGGCGACGACGAGTTCTACGACGGCATCTTCCGCTCGCTGCGGGTGCCCTACGAGCCGATCCGCTGGGTGCAGGACATCCCCGAGGGCGCGGTCGACAAGACCGCCCGGGTGATCGAGCTGATCGACGCCTACCGCACCCGCGGCCACCTGATGGCCGACACCGACCCGCTCAACTACCGCCAGCGCCGCCACCCCGACCTCGACGTGCTCAGCCACGGCCTCACCCTGTGGGACCTCGACCGCGAGTTCGCCGTGGGCGGCTTCGGCGGCCAGCAGCACATGAAGCTGCGCGACGTGCTGGGCCTGCTGCGCGACTCGTACTGCCGCACCATCGGCACCGAGTACATGCACATCTCCGACCCGGAGCAGCGCCAGTGGCTGCAGGACCGGATCGAGGTGCCGCACCAGAAGCCCAGCGCCGCCGAGCAGAAGTACGTGCTCAGCAAGCTCAACGCGGCCGAGGCGTTCGAGACGTTCCTGCAGACCAAGTACGTCGGGCAGAAGCGGTTCTCGCTGGAGGGCGGCGAGACCGTCATCCCGCTGCTCGACTCGGTGCTGGACAAGGCCGCCGAGCACGAGCTCGACGAGGTCGTCATCGGCATGCCGCACCGCGGCCGGCTCAACGTGCTGGCCAACATCGTCGGCAAGCCGATCAGCCAGATCTTCCGCGAGTTCGAGGGCAACCTCGACCCGGGCCAGGCGCACGGCTCCGGCGACGTGAAGTACCACCTGGGCGCCGAGGGCAAGTACTTCCGGATGTTCGGCGACGGCGAGACCGTGGTCTCGCTGGCGTCCAACCCGTCGCACCTGGAGGCCGTCGACCCGGTCCTCGAGGGCATCGTGCGGGCCAAGCAGGACCTGCTCGACAAGGGCCACGACAACGGCTACACGGTGCTGCCGCTGATGATGCACGGCGACGCCGCGTTCGCCGGGCAGGGCGTGGTCGCCGAGACGCTCAACCTGGCCCTGCTGCGCGGCTACCGCACCGGCGGCACCGTGCACGTGGTGGTCAACAACCAGGTCGGCTTCACCACCGCCCCGGAGCACTCGCGCAGCTCCACCTACTGCACCGACGTCGCCAAGATGATCGGCGCCCCGGTCTTCCACGTGAACGGCGACGACCCCGAGGCCTGCGTCTGGGTGGCCAAGCTGGCCGTGGACTACCGCGAGCGCTGGCACAACGACGTCGTGATCGACATGATCTGCTACCGGCGCCGGGGCCACAACGAGGGCGACGACCCCTCGATGACCCAGCCGTCGATGTACGACGTGATCGACGCCAAGCGCAGCGTCCGCAAGATCTACACCGAGTCGCTGATCGGCCGCGGCGACATCTCCATGGAGGAGGCCGAGCACGCGCTCAAGGACTTCTCCAACCAGCTGGAGCACGTGTTCAACGAGGTCCGCGAGCTGGAGAAGACCCCGGCCAGGGTGAGCCCGTCGGTCGAGCACGAGCAGCTGGTCCCGCCGGACCTGGACACCTCGGTCCCGCTGGAGGTCATCCACCGCATCGGCGACGCGCACGTCGAGCTGCCCGAGGGCTTCACCGTGCACCCGCGGGTCAAGCCGGTGCTGCAGCGGCGCCACCAGATGTCGCGCGAGGGCAACGTCGACTGGGCCTTCGGCGAGCTGATCGCGATGGGTTCGCTGGTGATGGACGGCAAGCTGGTGCGGCTGTCCGGGCAGGACACCCGGCGCGGCACGTTCGTCCAGCGGCACTCGGTGGTCATCGACCGCAAGACCGGCGAGGAGTACTACCCGCTGCGCAACCTGTCGGAGGGCCAGGAGCGCTTCCTGCCCTACGACTCGGCGCTCTCGGAGTTCGCCGCGGTCGGCTTCGAGTACGGCTACTCGGTGGCCAACCCGAACGCGTTCGTGGCCTGGGAGGCCCAGTTCGGCGACTTCGTCAACGGCGCCCAGTCGATCATCGACGAGTTCATCTCCTCCGGTGAGGCCAAGTGGGGCCAGACCTCCGACGTCGCGCTGCTGCTGCCGCACGGCATGGAGGGTCAGGGCCCGGACCACTCGTCCGGGCGCATCGAGCGGTTCCTCCAGCTGTGCGCGGAGGGCTCGATGACGGTGGCCTACCCGAGCGAGCCGGCGAACTACTTCCACCTGCTGCGCCGGCACGCCCTCGACGGCATCCAGCGCCCGCTGATCGTCTTCACCCCGAAGTCGATGCTGCGCAACCGGGCCGTGGTCAGCCCGCTGTCGGACTTCACCGGCGGCCGGTTCCGCACGGTCGTCGACGACCCGCGCTACCGCAGTGCCGAGGGCGGCGCCACCGGCGTGCGCAAGGTGCTGCTGTGCACCGGCAAGATCTACTACGAGCTGGCGGCGCAGGTCGAGAAGCGCGGCATCACCGACACCGCGGTGGTCCGGATCGAGCAGCTCTACCCGGTGCCCGACCGCCAGCTCGCCTCGGTGCTGGAGCGCTACCCGAACGCCGAGGACGTCCGCTGGGTCCAGGAGGAGCCGGCCAACCAGGGCGCCTGGCCGTTCTTCGGGCTCGAGCTGCCCGAGAAGCTGCCCAGGCTGGTCGGGATCAAGCGCGTCAGCCGCCGCCGCATGGCCGCGCCCGCCGCGGGCTCGTCCAAGGTCCACGAGGTGGAGCAGAACGCCATCATGGAGGCGGCGTTCGAGGGCTGATCCCCGCGCGCTCCGTAGTTCAGGAAAGCCACGATGCTGCCCTCTGCGGGCAGCATCGTGGCTTTCCTGAACCAGGGGGGCGGCTAACCTGTCGCCGTGTACTTCACCGACCGGGGCATCGAGGAGCTGACCCAGCGCCGCGAGGGCGAGCAGCTCGACGTCGAGTGGCTGGCCCTGCGGCTGCGCGCGTTCGTCGACCTCAACCCGCAGTTCGAGGACGCCGTCGAGCGGCTGGCCACGTTCCTGGCCCGCGACGACGAGGACGACCTGGACTGAGCCGGGTCAGTGGCGGTCGACGCTGCGCCCCCGCACGGCGGCCAGCAGGTCCGCCGCCTTCCGCTCGATCTCCGCGGCCAGCTCCATGGCGTCGCCTGCCTTGGCCATGCGGTCGGGCTTGGGGAACGGCTTCATCGTCATCCAGGACTCCACCCACAGCGCTTCCAGCGCGTCCTCCCAGGCGAGGTTGGCGGCGATCCGGACGAGCAGCCTGCGGTCGGCGGCGGTGGAGAGGTCGCGGTCGAGGTCGGCGATGCGCTCGCGCAGCTGCCGCACGCGCTCCTCGTTGCGCTTCACCTCCCCTTCCATGCCCCCGGTGACCTCCCGGATCGCCTTCTTGTAGGCGGCGGCGGGGGACTCCGCCGGGCGCTTGCGCAGCGGGTCGCCGGTGCTCACCGGTCCACCTCCGGGATCGGGACGATGACCACCTCGGGGTCGGCGTGCCGCGCGCGGTCGAACCACAGGCCGCGACCGGGGCGCGGCGACCAGGTCAGCAGCATGCCGGGGACCAGGGTCTGCAGTTCGCTGCCCTGCACGTCGAGCGCGACCCACGCGCCGATGTCGTCGGCCGCGGCGCCCATCATCAGCAGCGCCTTGAGCCGGGGCACGCTGCGCCACCACCCCAGGACGTGCACCCCGACCTCGGGGCCGAAGTGGATGAGCGTGCGCAGGGCCTCGGTGCCGGCCCGGTCGAGCACGGAGTCGGCGGCGTCGGCGGCGTAGAGGACCACGACGACGGGGGGCCCCGGCGTCCCGGCGAGCCGGGTGGTGATGTCGGCGGCCACCTCGCGCAGCCACTGGCCGAACTCCTCCAGCGGCACCGTCCGGGTGCTGTGGCCGTGGTCGGTGAACCGGGTCGCGAGCCCGTCGGCGGGTTTGCGGGCGTCGACGACCAGCGGCACCAGCACGGCCTCGGCGGTGCCGTACTGGTGGGTCGCGGCGAGCGCGGCGCCGGCGCAGTCCAGCAGCCGCACGGCGTCCTGCAGGCCGGGCCCGAGCACGCCGATGTTGCGGCCCGGCACGTCGGGCAGCCGGACGACGGCCGGGCTGCCGGCCACGTCGATGCACTGCCCGACGAGTGCGACCGGTTCGCCGTCGGGGCGCGCGTCGGCCAGCAGGTCCTCGGTGAGCGGCGCGCGGGTGCCGTCGAACAGCCGCGGCGGCGGGTGGTCGGCGTAGCGGGCGTGCAGGTGGCGCTGGACGACGTCGACGGTGCCGCGGACGCTCGCGTTGGGCACCCGCACGATCTCGTTGCCGTGCCGCATCCCGGACTCGTGGTTGACGACGGCGTGCCAGCGGGGCAGGTCGAGCGCGGCCTCGTTGCGCTCGTCGAGGATGCGCCGGGCCCGTGGCAGCGCGATCCGCACCACGAACTGCTCGAAGATCGCCGGACGGCCCCAGAACGCCTCGATCCCGGACACGTCCTGGCTGGCCAGCACCAGGTGGATGCCCTGGGACCGGCCGCGGCGGGCGACGTCCTCCAGCAACCGCACGGCGTCCCGGGTGACCGAGTCGCGGGAGGCGAACAGGTACTGGAACTCGTCGATCACGGCCACGATCCGCGGCCAGCGCGTGTTCTCCCCGGGGCGCAGCTCGCCGCGCTCGGCCCGCTCGGCCAGCTCGCGGCGCAGGTCCTCCAGCTTGGTGACCTCGTACTCCTTGGCCGCCTCGGCGCGGCGGCGCATCTCGTCGGAGAGGAAGCGCAGCAGCGCCAGCCCGAACTCGCGATCGGTGTTGATGTTGATGCCGATCAGCCGGGCGTGCGGCAGCCAGGAGCCGTCCTGGCGGCCGGGGGCGAGCTGGGCGAACGACACCCCCTCCTTGAAGTCCAGCAGGTACAGCTCCAGCTCGTCGGGGCCGTACCGGCTGGCCATCGACGCGATCATGGCGAGCAGCAGGTTCGTTTTCCCCGAGCCGCTTGGCCCGCCGATGAGCGCGTGCGGGGAGGCGTCGATCAGCGCCAGCTCGCGGCTGCGGCCTTCGGTGAACCCGATCGGCGCGTGCAGCCCGACCAGCGACTGCTGGGTGCCGGGCTGGTCGGGCAGCAGGTCGACGAAGGTGCCGATCCGCGCCCGGCGGACGTCGTGCTCGTCGGCGATCCGGTGGCAGGCCGCGGCGACCGCGGACGGCTCCAGGGGCGCGTCCGGCTCGACCGGCGCGTGCGCCCCGGTCATCGAGGTGGTCACCAGCCCGTTGGTGGCCAGGGTGATGGTCTCCACCGGGGCGCCCATCGCGATCGGCACGTCGACGAGCACCAGGTGCACCCCGCAGGCCAACCCGCCGCGCGCGATCCGCTGCAGCTGGCGGTCCTCCTCGTCGGGCAGCGCCTGGCCGTTGCCCACCAGCACCGCGATAACCCACGGTTCGTCACGCTTGCCGGTCTCCTGGGCGAGCGCGCGCAGCGACGGCTGGCCGTCGACCAGGACCCGGTTGTGCACCCGGCGGATGCGGTCGGACAGCTCCTCCAGCAGCGGGGCCAGCCCGCTCGGGTCGTGCACGGTCAGCAGGCCGGTGCGGGTGAGCGGGTGCAGGTCGGGCAGCGGGCCGGTGAGCTGGCCGACGTCCCACACGTGCAGCAGGGCCGTGCCCGGCGCGACGGTGCTCAGCACCCGCATCAGCACGCCCTGCACCACCGCGATCCCGGCCTCGCGCCGGCCGGCGGCCGTGATGACCTGCAGGTGCGACTCGTCCAGCAGCGGGACGGCCACGTCGAACGGCGGGGAACCGCCGAGCCGGCCGGTGCCGACCCGCCACAGCGAGGGCAGCTCGCCGGTGCCGTCGAGGTCGCCGGTGCGGGTGCGCTCCAACCAGCCCGCGCCGCGCTCGCCCGCCGGGCCGGGCGCCGCGGCCTCGACGATCGCGGACAGCCGCGCCGGCACCTCGGCGGGCACGGCCAGCGCGCTCGCGTCGCGCTCGACCCTGGCCACCACGTCGGCCACCCCGGAGCTGGTCAGCAGCCTGGCCAGGGCCGGGTCGGCCCGCGCGGCGGCCACCCCCTTCTCGCGCAGCAGCAGTTCGACGACCGCGTCCAGGTGCGCGCGCCGGACCCGTTCGGCGGCCGTCTCGGCGCCGCCGAGCGCGGTCGCGATAGCCGCGCACAGGGCGTCGTAGGCCTCCCGGATGCGCCGGCGGCGCCCGAACCCGAAGACCGCCACCGGCTACGGCCGCCCGCGGGCGCCGGGGGCCGCCGCGGCAGCGGGGCCGCACTGCCGCGGGCTCATCGGCGACCCGCCCCGGTGCGCCGGTTCACAGCCGGGCGGCGACGCCCTCGGCCGCCTGGACGGCCGCGTCGGCGGCCTGCTGGACCTCCTGGACCCCGTCCATCGCCCGGTTGAGCAACGCGATGGCCTCGGACACGTCGGCCTGCGAGGTGCCCTGGGTGACCCGCTGCAACGTGCCCTGCGCCTGCTGCAGGGCCGAGTTGGCCTGCTGCAACGCTCCGTTGCTCTCCGAGATCTGGCTGCAGGCCTGCATGATGCCCGACTTGACCTCATCGATGCTGCTCGTCATCCCCCGGGGCTCCCTGCCGTCCTGCCGCACCTGCCGCTGTTGAATCTAATCCGTCCCGCGGTCGCGCACAGACCCGCACTTGCATGGATCTCCCCGACTGGGCCGAAGTCGCCCTCGGGCCGCCGGGGTCGCGGCGGTGCTCGTGGCCGGAACGCGCCGATGTCGGGGCGTGCGCGGCGTGAGCACCGCATCTACGGTCGGTTCACCGCGGCACCCGTTTCTCCCCCACGACGAGGAGAGAGCCATGACCGAGCCCACCGCGACCCCCACCCCGTCCCCGCCCACCGGCGCGCGGGCCCGGCTCAAGCAGGTCGGACCCGGCCTGCTGGCCGCGGCCACCGGCGTCGGCGCCGGCGACCTGGTCGCCACCATGGTGGCCGGCGCCCAGTACGGCATGCTCCTGCTGTGGGCCGCGGTGCTGGGCACCGTGCTCAAGCTGGCGCTGGCCGAGGGCGTCGGGCGCTGGCACCTGGCCTCGGGCAGCACCCTGCTCGACGGCTGGCGGCGGCTGGGCTACTGGGCCACCGTCTTCTTCGGCGTCTACATCGTCATCTGGGGCTTCGTCTACGGCGCCACCGCGATGTCGGCCGTCGGGCTGCCGCTCAACGCCCTGTTCGGCGGGCTGTCGGTGCGGTACTGGGCGATGATCGCCGGCGTGCTGGGCCTGGTGCTGGTCTGGATCCAGCGCTACGAGGTCTTCGAGAAGTTCATCACCGTGCTGGTGCTGATCAAGTTCGTGTCGGTGGTGTCGATCGCGGTGCTGGCCGCGCCGAACCTGCTCGACGTGGCGAACGGGCTGGTCCCCCGGCTGCCGGAGGGCTCGGTCGTCTACGTGCTGGGCCTGATCGGCGGCGTCGGCGGCACCATCACGATGGCCGCCTACGGCTACTGGATGATCGCCAAGGGCTGGAAGGGCACCGGCTGGCTGTCGATGATGCGGTTGGACAACACCATCGGCTACGTGATGACCGGCATCTTCGTCATCGCGATGCTGGTCGTCGGCGCCGAGATCCTGCTCGGCCAGGAGCTCACCGCCAGCGACACCGGCCTGCTGACCCTGGGCGACGAACTCGGCGCACGGTACGGCGAGTGGGCCCGGATCCTGTTCCTGATCGGCTTCCTCGCCGTCACCTGGACCTCGCTGCTGGGCGTCTGGAACGGCGTCAGCCTGCTGTTCGCCGACTGGACCCGGACGATCCGGCTGCCGCACGGCGCGAAGGCCGAGGTCGGCGTGCCGGCGGCGGCGGGGACGGCCGAGGGCGACACCGACGCCGCGAACACCGCGCTCGCCGGGACCCCGGACGGCACCGCGACCGGCTACCGGGCCAGCGAGGCCGAGCGCAGCCTGCCGTTCCGCGGGTACCTGCTGTGGCTGACCCTGCCCCCGATGGGCCTGCTGTTCATCGACCGACCGTTCGCGGTCACCCTGGTGTACGGCGTGCTCGGCGCGGCGTTCATGCCGTTCCTCGGGATCTCGCTGATCCTGCTGCTGAACTCGCGGCGGATCGCCCGCGACGGGCGCTCGGGTTGGCTGTCCAACGCGATGCTCGCCGCGGCCTCGGCGCTCTTCGTCGTCCTGTTCGTCTACGACGTCATCGACCGCCTCACCTGACCGCCGCCCGTCACCCACCCCGCGCCCTCGCCCACCCCGCCCGTGACCCAAGTTCAGGAAAGCCACGATGCTGCCCGCAGAGGGCAGCATCGTGGCTTTCCTGAACTCAACGGGGCGGGGTCAGGGGCGGGGTCAGGGGCGGGGTCAGGGGCGGGTTCGGGTGCGGGTGCGGCGGTGGTGGTGGGCGAGGGCGCCGAGGGCGGCGTCGGCCAGGACGAACGCCAACAAGCTGAGCCCGAACAGCGGCGCCAGCCAGCCGTAGGCCACCGCCGCCAGCACGACGAGGAACGCCATCGGCTGGGTGAGCGCCCGGATCGTGCCGCGCGGGGCCGGGGCGGACAGCCGGGCGCCCGCCCGGGTGGGCCTGCGCAGCCAGGCCATCCGGTACCCCCAGAACAGCACGCCCAGCAGGCCGACGGCCAGCGCGGCCAGCAGCAGCTGGTTGGGCAGCCCGAACAGCAGGCCCATGTGCGCGGAGACGCCGATGGTGGTGAGCGTGGCCAGCAGGGGGTAGTCGGCCCAGAGCACGGTCTCGAGGACGTCGCCCGTGTACGGGTCGAGGGCAACCTTGTCGCGCTGGACCGGGATGCCGTCGGCGTCCTCGGCGACGGTGTAGACGCCGCCCGGCCCGGCGGGCGCCGTCACGACGAGGCGGTCGACCAGCCCGGCCGCCCGGGCCCGGTCGACGGCCTCGCCGACGCCGATCGGGGTGGCGCCCGGCCGCGCGGGCACCGACTCGGTGCTCAGCGCGGGCGTCGACCCGTCGAACGCGGTCACCACCGCCTGGAAGCGCTCCCCCGCGTAGGTCGACCAGGTCAGCCCGGTGACGCTGATGAAGGCGAGGCCGACGGTCAACCAGAGCGCGGTCACGGCGTGCCAGCCGCGGATGCGGGCGCGCCCGGGCTTGGCCTGCATCGGCGGCAGCACGAGGTCGCGGCGGCGGGCGCGGCGGCGGCCGAACCACAGCGCCAGCCCGCCGACCACCAGGACCGGCAGCCAGCTGGCCGCCGCCTCGGAGTAGAGCCTGCCCGGCTCGCCGAGCAGGAGGTGGCGGTGCAGGTCGTCCAGGGTGGTCTGCAGCGGCGGGTAGCCGAACCAGGTGTCGAGGGTGCCCAGCACCCGTGACGAGCCCGGGTCGACGTAGACGGTGCGCTGGTGGTCGGCGGGGAGGCCGGCCACGTCGAAGGTGACGGCCGTGCTGCGGGTCGGGTCGGTGTGGGCGACGACGTCGGCGAGGGTGCCGTCCGGCAGCGCGGCGACGGCCGCGGCCACCTGCTCGTCGAGCGGGCGGGCGGGGGCGGCGGGGTCGGGGGCCAGCAGTTGCTCGCCGTGCACGAGGTCGGACAGCTGCGGGCTGAACACGTAGGCCAGCCCGGTGAGGCTGACGACGAGCAGGAACGGGGCGACCAGCACCCCGGCGTAGAAGTGCAGGCGCAGCACGAGCGGGCGCAGCTGCGCCCACGGGCCGGGGCTGGTCGGGGTCGGGGTGGGCGGCTCCGCGGTGGTGGTCGGGGTGTCCGGTGGGCCGGCGGTCGTGGTCACGGGTGTCTCCAGGCAGGACGGGGAGCGGCGCGGCGGGACGGCGGCGCGCCGCGAGGGCGGGCGCGGGGTCGCGCTCCGCTCGGGGCAGCCGGCGGTCCCGACCGCAGCCGGGGACGACCCACCCGGTTCAGGAAAGCCACGATGCTGCCCGCAGGGGGCAGCATCGTGGCTTTCCTGAACTCCGGGCGGGGAGGATCAGGAGGCGGCGGGCACCGGTGGGCCACGACGCGGGGCGGCGTGGCGCAGCAGCGCTCCGGCGGGGTGCTGGACCGGCGGGAACGGCAGCGCGGCCGCGGGCGACGCGGCGACCCGCGCCGCGAGCGGCAGCACGACCAGCAGGAACCGGCGCACGGCCGCCCACGCCCTGCGCTCGCCCCAGCGCAGCCAGGCGCCGGTCAGCGCGGCGGCGGCCAGGTGGGCGTAGAGCATCAGGTCGGCGGCGACCAGCACGTGGCCGGCGTGGCCGGCGTGCTCGCCGGTCTGGGTGAGCAGGAGGTGGACGAGCTGCTGGGCGCCGAGCTGGGTCAGCGCGAGGGCGCCCCAGCCCCGCTCCCGGCGGGCCAGCCACCAGGACGGGCCGACGAGCGCGGCGAAGGCCCACGCTGCGCCGCCCGCGTCGACGGACCCGCCGCCGGCGGCGTGCGCGAGGACGGCGGAGGTGACGGCGAGCCCGGCCGCGAATCCG
>NZ_JAHDTH010000005.1 GCF_018531445.1 Pseudonocardia lacus | reverse complement strand
CGTCATCGGCGTCGGCCTGGGCCATCCAGTTCCGCAGACACGACTCGCTGATCGAGAGCTGCTTGGCCACCGCAGCGACGGGCTGGTTGCCCTGACGGGCGAGCTCGACGGCTCGCTGGCGGAACTCGGGCGGGTGAGGAGCGGGCACGGGATCATCCTTGCCGGTGGCCGGGGCCACCTCAGGTGAGGTGTCCGGTCTCAGGGGCCAAGCTCACGACCTGGTCAGCTGGCTGCAGTGGGTGGCAGAGGGGCTGCGGGTGGCCTGGGACGCGTCCGGGGGCCCGGCGTTCATCGGCACGTTCAACGAGTGGTTCTTCGACGAGCCCGAAGACGACGACTCTCCGGTCCCGGAGCGGGAACACGCCGCGGTGCTGCCGGTGTTCGCCCGCGACGCGCGGCGGTCCGGCGACCCGGTGCTCGCTGGAGCCGCGCTCGAGCTACCGGACGATGCCTATCTGGTCGACCTCCGCGCGGTCGCCCCTCCGGTCGAACTGCCGTTCCAGACCGGGGAGTGGCCGGGCGGCACCGCCGTCTACCGGCGGTTCCACGGCGGGACCGTCGTGGCCGCGGTGCCCGCGGACGTGTGACCCGAAGGCAGGGGGTCCCGCCGGCGCTCCACGAACGCTGCCGGCAGCCGGTGTCCAGCACGAACAGGATGCCCCCGGACCGTGCCGATGATCCCGCTGATCGGCCCGCCCAGCCGAGCGCGGTGTCCAGATCGTCCGCGGCGATGACGTAGAAGCCCGCGATCGGCAGTCGTCGTCGGGCCGCGGCGATCGCGTCCCCTTCGCGGGTGTGCGCCTTCTCCCGGGCGAACAACGCGTCCCGCGCCTGCTGCCAGGTCGTCCTGTCCACCACCGGTGGCAGGGCCGGGCCGCGCGCCGGGTCGTTCGGCGTCGGATCGTCCAGTGCCGGGTCGTTCATCGTCGTCTCCATCGGGTCGTCGTGCCATGGCCTGTCGGTCCGTGTCGGGCTGTCCTGTGGGGTCGGTCCGATGCCGACGGGATCCCACTACTGGCTCGGCAGCCGTGACCAGAACTCGCACCGGTGCGTCGCCGCGACGTCCACCTCGCCGGATCCGTCCGTCGCGAATGAGAGCGTCGGCCCAGGCCGGGGGCGCCAGCCGCCGCCGGGATCGCCGGTGCGGGCGAAGGCCGTCCAGTGGCCGATCAGCCGGTCGGCGAGGCGGGCCTGCGGATCGGACCTGGGTGTCGGGTCCCGGAGGTAGCTGTCGAAGAAGTACGGGATGTCGGCGCCGTGCCGCGCACCGTGCGGGAACCCTTCTGCGTCCTCTCCGGTGGGCTCGGCGAACTCGTAGGTGTACACCGGTGCCCGCTCGCCCGCGGCCTCGTCGGACACCACCTGCTGGCAGGCGCCGTGCGTGCGGCCCTCGTCGGTCAGCACCGTGGCCAGCGCGATGCTCGGCGACTCGTAGCGGGTGTGCGGGTACTCGGCCAGCACCGCCTCGGCGTTGGCCCCGTAGAACTCGCCGATGAGCTGCGGGTACTGCTCCGGGGTGACCGGGCCGAGGCCGTCGCCGAGCCGCGCGAGGATCAGCGATCGCATCTCCTCCCGGGTGCTGCCGGCGATCATCGGCACGTGGTTGCCGGTGCCGGTCCGGAGTGCGTCCAGCGGCTGTCGGGCAGGGTGGGGGTTCCCGCGACGGGGAACCACGGCAGCCCGGTGATCTGCGTGAGGTTCGCGTTGGAGCGGTCCGAGTACAACGCAGCGAGTCGCTCGGCGGGCACCGCGCGCAGGCAGTCCGCGACCGCGGGCGGCGACCCATCGGCGCACCCGAGTTCGGCCGCCGCCCGCCGCGCGCGGTCCTGGGCCTGAGCCGAGGTGAGGAACTCGTTCGCGCACGGCCCGCTGTGCGTGATCACCTTGTCGAACAGCCCCGCGGCGGACGGTGCGGCGAGGTGGGCGCAGATGCTGTAGGCGCCCGACGACTCTCCCCACAGCGTCACGTTGGCGGCGTCCCCGCCGAACGCGGCGATGTTGCGGCGCACCCACTGCAGGGCCATCTGCTGGTCGGCGATCCCGAAGTTGCCCGCCCACGGGTCGGGGAGGTCCGGGTGGGCGAGGAACCCGAGGGCGCCGAGGCGGTGGTTCGGCGTCACGACGATCACGCCCTGTCCGCTGACCCGCCGCGGGTCGTAGCTCGCGCCCCCGCCGCTGGTGAACGCGCCTCCGTGCAGGAACACCAGCACCGGCAGCGGGCCCTCGGGCGATCGCGGCACGTGGATGTCGAGTGACAGGCAGTCCTCGGCGCCGGTGGACGTGGGGGGCGAGCCGGGCGGGTAGGTGTAGCTCTGCGGGCACATCGGGCCGGGCCTGGTCGCGTCCTCCACCCCGCCCCACGGTTCCGGCGGACGGGGCGCCTGCCAGCGCAGTTCGCCGACCGGCGGCTGGGCGTACGGGATGCCCTGGAGCCGCCTCGGCGGCCGATGTCTTCCGAACGTTCCTTCCGGCGGTCGCCTCGGGCACGGCGGCGGAGGCGCTCGGCCTCGCCGAGGCAGGGGAGATCCGCCTGGCCGGGCACCTGCACGACGTGGGACGGGTCGGCATCAGCAGCCGGATCTGGAACCTCACCCGTCCGTGGACCGCTGCCGAGGAGGACCAGGCACGGCTGCACGCGTACCACACCGAGCGGGTGCTGGCCCGCACGCCCGAGCTGGCCCAGGTAGCGGAGCTGGCCGCGGCGCACCACGAGCGGTGTGACGGCAGCGGGTACCACCGCGGACTGCGCGGAGACCGGCTCACGATAGGCGCGCGCGTGCTGGCCGCGGCGGACACCTACCGGACGCTGGTCGAGGACCGGCCGCATCGTCCGGGGCTGCCCGCCGCACGGGCGTGGCAGCGGCTGGAGGCCGACGTACGCGCCGGCCTGCTGGATGCTGACGCCGTGGCCGCGGTGCTCGCGGCCGCGGACGGGTCGGCCCGGCGCCGTCCCAGCGGCGCCGCCGGCCTGACCGCGCGGCAGCTGGAAGTCCTGCGACTGGTCGCGCACGGCCTGTCGAACCGCGAGATCGCACGTCGCCTCGGGGTGTCGCCGCGGACGGTCGACCGGCACGTCAGCGACGTCTACCAGCGGATCGGGGTGAGCAGCCGCGCCGCGGCCGCGATGTTCACCATCGAGCACGGGCTGGCCGGGCCGGTCCGTGCGTCCGGAAGCAGCGAGTCCGGGCAGGAAGCCGAGTCTCGATAGGACGCATGGGGAGGCGGCCGATCGCCGGAGGACGCGGGTTGGCTCGACGTCGTCGCCGCGGGAGGAGCGTTGCCCCAACCCGCTGCTCCGGTGCGGACCATCGCGGCCGACCTCGAGAAGGTGTTCTCGGTCGGCATGGCCCGCTGTAGCCCGGTCGGCGGCGTAGCCTGCCCGACTACCTGTTCGTCCTCCGGCCCGCAGCCGATTGGGCCCGGCTCGACGACGAACACCGCGCCGGCTGCTGAACGAGCCGTGGGACTTCCGTGACTTCCTGCACGACCTGCACGGCCGGAACCGCCAAGACCACGCTCGCCGAGGCCGTCTGAAGCGCCCCGGGTTCACTACGCTCCCTTGCAATGCACGCGCTGCCTCATCCACATGCCACGTCGCTGCAGGACGGTGACCTCGCGGGTTCGCCATCGGTCTGCCGCATGCGAGCGTTGGTGCCGCGCCGTGTGTCGCCCGTGTCACTCGCGGCTCCGATGCCGCCCGGCAACGGCATGGTCGACAGGACGTCGCCTTCGCGGTTGGGTCTTATGGGCGGACTCGGATGATCGTCTTTCCTTTGTGTTGCTCGCTGGAGTTGAAGGTCGTGATGGCCTCGTCGAGGGACGCGGTGGTTCCGATGTTGGTGCGGAGCCGTCCGTCGCGTACCCGCGCCGCGATCTCGGCCAGCTGGCTGCGGTCGGCCTCGACGACGAAGTCCACCGCCCGGCCGTTCGCCGGGTGGGCTTCGACGGGGCCGACGACGGACACCAGGGTGCCGCCAGAGGTGATCAGGGCGGCGGAGCGCTTCTGGATCTCGCCGCCGATGACGTCGAAGACCAGGTCGACCGCTCCGACGCTTTCCAGAGGCTGTGTGTCGAGGTCGAGGAAATCCTGCGCGCCGAGATCCAGCGCCTTGTCCCGGTCCCCGGTGTGGCCGGTGCCGATGACGTGGGCGCCGGCCTCGGCGGCGAGCTGGGTGACGGTCGCTCCGACCGCGCCGGCTGCGCCGTGCACGAGGACGCGTTGCCCGGGCTGGAGCCGGCCGTGCTGGAACAGCCCCTGCCAGGCGGTCAGCCCGGAGATCGGCAACGATGCGCCGACGGTGAAGTCGACGTCGTCGGGCAAGGGTGCGAGGTTGCGGGCCTCGACCGCGACGTACTCGGCGAGGGTGCCGTTGCGGTGCCAGTCGGCGAGGCCGAACACCCGCTGGCCCACCGACAGCCCCGTTGTGCCGTAGCCGAGTGCGGTGACCACGCCGGCCAGCTCGTGACCGGGGATGGCCGGCGTCCGGTCGTGGCCGGCGCGATCGGACCAGGTCGAGGGCCACTCGAGCTCGTTCGCGACCCAGCCCGACGCATGCACCCGCACGAGGACGTCGTTGATCGCCGGCGACGGCTCCGGTCGCTCCGTCAGGGTCATCCCCGCTGTGCCGGCCGCCTGGTCCGTCACCACGATCGCCTTCATCTGTCACACCTTCTGTCGAGCCGACCCCTCACGGGTTCAGTTACATACACTGTATGTAACGTAAACCGTTACGGCAAGAGTGTGTAACGGAACTGGGTAGGATGCCGCGCATGACCGGGGCGCGCGGGGCGGCCGACGGGCCTGCCGACTCCGCCGGCCCGCGGGCCGGCGGCCGCCCGCGCGACCCTGCTCTCGACGAGGCGATCATCCTGGCCACCCGTGCCCGCCTGGTCCGGGACGGCTACTCGCGCATGACCCTCGGCGACATCGCGGCCGACGCCGGGACCAGCCGCCCCACCCTCTACCGGCGGTGGAGCACCAAGTTCGAGCTCGTCGCCGACGCACTGGACTACGGCTTCCGCAAGCAGCGCGACCAATACGACATCGACCTGAGCAGCCTGGCGCCACGCGAGGCCCTCGTCGAGGCTGTACGCCGCGTGGATCCGGCGTACTTCAACCCGGACGCCATGGTGCTGATGGGCAACTTCGCCGGCGAGGTGATCCGCACACCGGGGCTGTTCGAGATGCTGCGCAAGCACGCCGTCGAGCCGCGCGTCACGCTCGTGGAGAACGTGCTCGGGCGGCTGCAGGCGGACGGGGCCGTTTCCGCCGACCTCGACAGGCACACCGTCGCCACCATGTGCTTCGGCAGCTACTTCGGCGCGTTCTACCGAGGCGACCGTCGAGAGGAGATCCCTGAGAGCGTCGTCGCCGTGCTCTGGCCCGTGATCGCTTCCTGAACGACGGCCAGGGGCGCAAGAAGGCAAGGGACCGGCTCGGCGCTTGCGGTCGCGGTTGCGGAGCCGGTGGGCAGCTGCGCCGAGGCCACGTCCAGGGCGGCGAATGTGTGCCGCACTCCGCGCCCGACCACGCGCTGGCGGGGGATCAGCTGAACGGGCCTGTCGCCGCACCGCGTGTCGCCCGTGTCGCTCCGACCCGACCGGCGAACCCCTCGGCCACGTCCTGGGCGTTCGAGGAGTTCGACGGACCGTGTCGGTCCGGTGACCGGGTAGGAGCCGGCGGTGGCCGAGGAGGCGATCGTGGCGGTGCCGCCGAACGAGTCGGGTGCCTCGTTGATGAAGGAGGCCTGGCCGCTGAAGGCTGGCGAGGTCGCCGCTGTGCAGTGGCCACGGCGTTGCCGCCGAACGTGTGCCCGCTGCCCGGGCGGTCGGACGCGGCAGTGGATCTTGTGCAGAATCCGCCAACTCTTGAGGACGGGGTGGCCCGACTCGATGCCTCCGCTGCGCTTCGACGTTGCCGACACCGAGGGGTGGCCGAGCGGGCCCAGCTCTGGTCGGCGAGCAGCGTTCGAGCTTCGGTGCGATGTGTTCGCGCTCCAGCGCGCGAGGCGTTGCGCGGCTCGTGCGCGTACGTAGTCGGGGACGCTTGGGTCCTGAGCCGGGGACTTCGCCAACGAGGCGGCAGAGCCGCGGTGGCCGCGGTGCAGATTGGCGACCAGCTCGGCGCTGCATAGGCG
This sequence comes from Pseudonocardia lacus, assembly GCF_018531445.1. GTDB lineage: Bacteria > Actinomycetota > Actinomycetes > Mycobacteriales > Pseudonocardiaceae > Pseudonocardia > Pseudonocardia lacus. Next base: position 76,663 of record NZ_JAHDTH010000005.1, on the reverse strand, counting down.
CTCGACTGGGCTGAGGGGCTCCGTCCGCGTCATCGCGAGCACGGCGAGCACTGTCGCAATCGGTCAGCTGGACGCAATCGGCCACGTCGGGAGACCAGTGCGCAGCAGGGTGTCTGCCAGCACGGGTGCTGGTCAACGGCCGTACCGGCGGGTTTCGTCCGCTGCACGGCACGTGGCGCCACAGCTTCATCCACCGGACATCTTGAGGAACATGGTGAGTATTCTCGTTCGTCGACCCGTTCGCGGCGGCCTGACGCGGTTGATGGCTTTGGCGGTGATTGCTGGCGTGCTGGTGGGGGGTGGCACCGTCCTGTTCGGTATCGGCAGTTTGATCGTCCGTGGTGGCCCCGGGAGCGCGGAGGTCGGCGATTGCATCGAGCCGTTGGGCGGGCCGTTCAATCTCTACGTGGGCGCCGACTGCGCCGTCGCTCCCTTTCAGGTGCTCGAGCGCTTCGACGAGCGATACGCGGACTGCGTGCTCGTCCCTGGGGTGACCTGGAGTTATAGCGAGCGGAAGCGTCGCTTCACGTTGTGTCTCGGCCCGCCCGGTGTCGACCCGGCCACGGCGGTGAACGCGGCCGACGTCGGTGACTGCCTGGCCGGCGTGGACGTGCGTACCGGGGCTGAGACGGGTGGGGTCCGGCGGGTCGAGTGCGCGGACCCTGCAGCGACGGCGCGGGTGCTCGGCCGTGACGTCGGCTTCCCGAGAGACGGCTACTTCGCCGATTGCCGCGATGCGGGCGGCACGTCCGAGTACGAGTGGTTCCTCCGCGCACCTGTCAAGAACCGCATCTACTTCTGCCTCGGTCCGACCCGCGTAGCGCCGTAGCGCGCGCCCTTGACGTACAGGCGATCGATCTGTCCCCTGCAGCGGGACCCGACGCCGCGACGCGCTGAGCGCGAGCCCCGCCGGACCTGACGCGGTATCACGGGCGAGGACGCCGGATCGGAGGCCGTCCGGAGGCAACCTGAGAGGACGCTCGACGTCTTTAAGGTTGTCTCAGCGCAACGGCCCAGGAGGCCGCCATGACCAGAATCCGCACCCTCGTCGTCCCCGTTCTCGCCGCTGGCGCCCTGCTGCTCGGGGGGCTCCCACCCGCCGCCGCGGCGGCCGCCGGCTGCGCCACCGGATGGGGGTCCATACCGCGGTCCAGCGCGACCCAGAACCCCTCGCCGCTGGTCCAGGTCCGCACCGGACAGCACCCGTGCTTCGACCGGGTGGTGTTCCATATCGCAGGCTCTGTCGGCGCCGGCTGGGACGTGGCCTACGTGGACGCGGTGCTCGCCGACGGTTCCGGGGAGTTCGTGCCCGTTCCGGGCGGGGCGCGCCTGGCGGTCGTCCTGCGTCATCCGGCCCACGACGAGAACGGTCAGCCGACCTACCGGGCCGGTGTCGGGCAGCGCGTCGCCGAGCCGGTGGGGTTCCGGACCCTGCGGTCGGTGGTCTACGCCGGATCGTTCGAGGGGTACACCACGCTCGGGGTCGGCACCCGGGCGCGGCTGCCGTTCCGGGTGTTCACGCTCGCCGGACCGGGAGGCGACACGCGCATCGTCGTCGACGTTGCGCATCGCTGGTGAAGGCCGTGACCGAGCACGTCGGTGTACCCCGGCGGATGCTCTACCGGCACCGAGCCTTCCGTATCCGGCCCGGCAGGTCCCATTGGGCGGTTCCCGGTGGGCACCTCTTGACGCCCGGGATCCCGGGCACGGGCGGCGGGAACTTGGTGCATCCGAGGAAGGGGAGGCACCTCTCGTAGCAGAGGCAGGGGAGTGCGGAGAACACGGCGGCGGCGGCGAGGCCGCGCCCTCCCGGCCGCGGTGGTGCGGCTGTCGGCGATCGCGCGCGGCATCGCGGCGATGAGGTCGCGGTCGGACTTGCAGTCGAGGTAGCCGCGGGAGCTGTAGCACCGGTGGTGGCGGCAGCAGCACACCTGGTCGACGGGGTCCACGGGCGCTCCGGGGCCCGAGTGCCCGGGCCCGCACCAGTTGCCGTGCAGGTCGAGCGACAGCAGCGCGGACTGGGCGGTGTCGACGGCCCGCGCGACCGCGGGGCCCTGCGCGTGCAGCGCGGCGATGTCGGAGGACGGCAGCAGCCGCTGGGCGAGGGCGATGTGGCCTCGCACCGCTAGCCGGCGGGGACCCTGAACACCCGTGACCGGCGGTTCCACGCATCGAAGCAGCAGGACGAAGTCCTGCTCGATCACGTATTCGCCGCAGCGCGGGCGTTGCGAGTCACGGCCATCTCACTGAGCCTTTGTCAACCTGATCATGCGCTGGCGATCATGAGGGTCTGAACTGCGGCGATGAGCCGGTGGGCGGTGTTCGGGCTGGAGCGGATCTTCCGCAGGACCCGCCAGTTCTTCAGCTCGGCGTTGGCCCGCTCGCAGGGTCCACGGCGGCGGGCGTGGGCGGTGTTGACGTCCTTCTGGTTCCGGGACAGGCGCCGGTAGCGGCCGCTGCCCAGATCCTTCCGACGGCGCCGCTGCGGAACCGCGACCGTCGGCCCGGCGCCCTGATAGGCGGTGTCGGCCGCCGCGGGAATCTCGTGGGTGGCCAGCGCGTCGATGATCCCGTGCTCACGGGCAGCGCCCATGTCATGTCTCGCGCCGGGCAGCGGCGGCGAGATCCACACCAGCCGGCCGATCGGGTCGGCGACGACCTGCACGTTCAGCCCGTGGGCCTTGTGCTTGCCGGAGTAGAAGGCCCGGTCATAGCCCGATGTCATGCCTACCCGGTCGATGCGCAGCAGGGTGCCGTCGAGGATCACGAACGCCTTGCGGCGGGCGACCTCGATCGCCTGGGCCAGGGTGGGAGCCATCGCGGCGAGCAGTTCGAGCGCCTCACGGATGTACCGGTACACCGTCGAGGTCCCGATGCGGAAGCCACAGGCCAGGTCGGCGTAGGTCTCGCCCTTACGCAGGTGCGCGACCACGAGCAGCGCCTGCCGGCCTGGCGAGAGCTTCCGCCACCGGGTTCGGCGCTGGTTGCGCTGCGCTCGCAGCGCATCGGAGAGCACGCCGAGGGCGCGGCTGGACACGGTCATCCCGGACGGGTAGGACAGCACGTTGAAGCTCCTGGTGGGCGTGTTGATCTAGGCAATCGCCCGTCTACCAGGAGATTCACCCATTCGAGGTCACGCCACGCCGCACACCGCCGACTGCCCGCCCAGGTCGGCAAAATTCATTCGTTACTTCTGGCGTCATGGCGCGCCAGCAGGTATCCGGCGGGGGGCTTGCCTGGCGCCGGAGCAACGATTCGCAGGCGTCCGAGCTCGGCGAAGTCGTGCTCGCGCAGTCGGCCGGCGAGCGCGTCGAGGGTCCACAGATACGCCGGTGAGGCTCTGTGGTCGTACGGGACCCAACCGTCGGCGTCTGCGGTGTCGGTGGTCTGCACACCGATCAGCAGGGGTCCGCCCGGCTCTACCACTCGGGCGAACTCGGTCAGGACGCGCGGAAGCAGGTCCGGCGGCGTGTGGATCAACGAGAAGTGCGCCAGGATGCCCGCGATCGACTCGTCCCCTGCGTCGAGATGGAGCATAGAACCGACCTCATAGCGCAGGTCGGGACGATGCCGGCGGGCGATCGCGACCATGGCCGGTGACAGATCGATCCCGTAAGCCCGGATACCGGCTCGATCCAGGTGATCGGTCCACTGTCCGGGACCGCAACCCGCATCGACCACAGCACCCACCGACCCACCGGCGCGGACGAGCTCGGCGAAGGCGTTGATCATCCCTGCTGACAGCGCATCGATGACTTTGTCGCCCTGTCGCACCATGTCGTCGTACAACTCGGCGACCTCGTCGTAGTCTCGGCGGGTCCGATCCAACGCTTCGTTCTCACTCACCCGCCGGACTCTAGGGAACAGGTCGGACGTAGGAGTGTCGGACACTCCAACCGCGAAGGCGACGCGATCGATCCGTCCGCCCAGGACGGTGGGCACACCTCTACCACCGCCCCCACCAGGCTGTCCACGACGGCCGCAGCGCTGGCACATCCACTCCCGGGCCGCACGCCACGCCGCACAACCGCTGGCCAGCCGCCTCACCAGGTTGGCAAAGGCTCACTGCCGGAGCGGCACGCCACGGTGTTCGGCGCCGACGATGACACCGACCATGACGACGGGCTGGTCCTGGTCGTTGCGCCAGGCGTGCGTCACGCCGTTGACGACCACCCAATCGCCGGGCGTGAGGCGGATCTCCTCGTCCTCGAGCACGAACACGGATTCGCCGGAGATCGGGGTCATGCAGTCGATCGAGGCGGTCGCGTGCAGGCCGGTGAAGCCCGGGATGGTTCCGTAGCTGCCGGGCGGGTTGGGGTCGGGGACGACCGCGACCGCCTCGGCCATCTGCGCCCTGGCGATCTCGGCGGCCCGGATCGGGTCCGAGGTGTCGAACATGACGTCGGTGTTGAAGTGCGGCGGGAGGGTGAGGACGACGACGTGGAAGCCACCCGGCGCGGGGATCAACGGGCCCGCGAAGTCCGCAGGCGTGCCATCGTCGGGGAAGGTCACGGTCCGGTCGGCTGCCCAGACCGACCACTTGGGCGCGAAATCCGGGTCGGTGGGCTCGACGTCAGCGTCGCTGACGACGACAGCGCGGCCGTTGTGGTCGTGGCCTGTGACAACTCGGCGTACTCGCATCGACTGCCTGCTCTCTGCCCCGCTCGGCGGGGTCGTGGTGAACGGGACCTGCTGTGCGCCCGTCGTCGCCGGGGCTGTGCCGGCGCAGCCCACCAGCCCGACCAGCCCGAGTGCCGCGGCTCCCAGCACCGTCCTGCGACCGACGTCCATCGCGCTCCCTCCGTCGGCTGCGCTCACCGGAGGCGGCGGAAGAACTGCCGGAGATCGCCGGTGAGGAGCTCGGTCGCATCGTGGGCGGCCCAATGGCCGCCGCGGTCGAACTCGTTCCACGACACGATGTTGCGGTGATCGCGTTCGGCGAAGCGGCGCACCGGCCGGAAATCGTCGGCGAACGCCGCCAGTCCGGTCGGCACGGTGGTCGGTCCGTCCGGTGCTCCGGCGAGCCTGTTCTCGTAGTAGAGCCGGGCCGCCGAGGCGGCCGTGTTCGTGAGCCAGTAGATGGCGGCGTTCGTGATGACGACGTCCGGGCTGACGGCTTCCCCGAACAGCTGCCCGCTCCACGCGAGTTGGCCGGCCGGGGAGTCGGCGAGGGCGTGCGCGATGTTCTGCGGCTTCGTCGCCTGGAGTTGGGCGTACGCCGACATCTCCTCGGTGAACGCCTGCAGGAACGCCAGCAGCGCCATGTCCTGCTCGGACAGACCCTCGAACTCGGCCGGATCGCCGGAGGGGAACGAGAAGATCTGGGTGACGTGGACACCGACGACGCGGTCCGGGGCGGTCCGGCCCACCTCGGGAGAGATCTCCGCGCCTGCGTCGTTGCCGTGCACACCGAAGCGGTCATGGCCCAGACGGGTCATGAGCTCCACCCAGGCCCGGGCGATGCGGTGCCGGTTCCAGCCGGGCTCGGTGGTGGGCCCGGAGAAGGCGAAGCCGGGGATCGACGGGATCACCAGTTCGAACGCGTCAGCCGGATCGCCGCCGTGGGCGCGGGGATCGCTGAGCGGGCCGATGAGGTCCAGGTATTCCACCACCGAGTTGGGCCAGCCGTGGGTGAGGACCAGAGGCAGGGCGTCCGGTTCGGGGGAACGCACGTGCAGGAAATGGATGTCCTGCCCGTCGATCTCGGTGACGAACTGCGGATGCTCGTTGAGCCGCGCCTCCCACCCGGGCCAGTCGTAGCCGTCCCGCCAGTAGTCGACCAGCCGCTTGACGTAGGCGAGCGGGACGCCGTATTCCCAGCCGGGCAGCACCGGGCCAGGCCGGGTCGCTGTCCCCTCGACCTCGACCTCGACCTCGACCGGCAGCTCATTGGCCCAGCGGGTGCGCCGCAACCGCTCCTGGAGGTCGTCCAGGTCCGCTTGCGCGACGGTGACGCGGAACGGTCGGATCGCGGTGTCGGTGCCGTTCCCGGCTCTGGTCACAGCATGTCCCCTCGGCAGTCGACAGCGATCTCGATCGGTCCGTCCAGCCCATCGCGTGCTGGGCCGAAGCCGACGCCGATCCTCTCGGCGGCTGCGCGGGCGCCGGAAGTGGCGATCTCGCCAACCACCGGCGGTTTCAGGACAGCATGCTGAAAGCGCTGCGATAGGCGGCGGGAGACACACCGACCAGTCGTCGGAAATGCGGTCGGAGTGCGGCGGCCGATGAGAATCCGCACTGGCGCGCCACCCCGTCGACCGACAACGTGGTGGACTCCAACAGGTGCTGGGCACGCAGCACGCGCTGGTGGGTCAACCAGGTCCCCGGGGCGGTCCCGGTGATCTCGTGGAAGCGCCGGTCGAAATTGCGCCGGCTCATGCGTGCCCGACGGGCGAGGACATCGACGGGCAGGGGACCGTCGAGCTGGCCGAGGGCCCAGTTCACCGCATCGCCGACCGGGTCGCGGTGGTCCAGTTCGGGTACCGGTGTCTGGATGTACTGCGCCTGTCCGCCAGGACGCTGCGGCGGCACCACCAGGAACCTGGCCAGCCGATTGGCCATGGCCGCACCGTGGGACGTCCTGATCAGATGCAGGCCGAGGTCCATCCCGGCGGCTCCACCGCCGGCCGTGAGCACATCACCGTCGTCGATGTAGAGCACATCCGCCCGGACGCGCACCTTCGGGTACAGCTGGGCGAGCACCCCGGCGAGTGACCAATGGGTGGTGGCCGGACGGTCGTCCAGGAGCCCGGCCGCGGCCAGCACGAACGTTCCCGTGCACAGACCGGCCACACGCGCTCCGGCGGCGTGGGCCGCCCGCAACGACCGCAGCAGCGGCTCGGGCGGCCGTTCGGTCGGATCCCGCCAGTACGGCACCATGATCAGGTCCGCCGACCTGACCGCGGTCATGTCGTACGGCACGTCACAGACGAGGCCGCCGCCACAGATCGTCCCGCTCGGCTCACCGGCGACCAACCGGACGTCGAGTTCGGGGAGGGCGCCGTGGTGCACTGCCATGTCGAACACGCCGAAGGCGAACGACATCATCCCCAACGAGGTGCCGGCGGACACCACGACCACCAGCCGCCGCACAGCCGATGGAGACGAAGTCGTCGACGGTGCGGGACCCGCACCGCGTTGCGTGCTCGCAAGGTCATCCTCGACCATGGGCCCAGTCTGCCCGAGCTGCAACAACCATGCTTCGACGGTCGAGGTCGAGCACGACCCGGAGCCGAGCGTGTGGGTGCCCGAAACTCGGCTCACGCTTCTGACCTGCGAGGATTTCTCAACTGAGCCGAAGGGCCTGCACCGGAGCGCCGGAGCGGCCAACATCGCTGCCGTGCTACGACATCACCGCCGCGACGCCACCCGGCCACTCCACCAGACCAAGATCATCTAACGTCGCCGACGCCCTGCGGTCAGGGAGGGACCACGGCTGTGGTGACGGTGCCGAGCGCCGCGGTCGCGTCGTGCTCGATGCGGGGCATTCGATGGCGGTGTGCCAGGTCGACCGCGTCCCGCAGCGCCGAGCGGGCGGCAGTGAGGTCGCCGAGAGCCGCCGCGGCCCGGCCGTCGACGAGCTTGCCGGCGGCGAGTGCCGGGATCCAGCCCTGTCGCTCTGCTGCGTGAAGCAGGGGGGAGATGACTTCCCGGGCCCGGGTCGGCTCGCCGTGATTCGTCCACGCGTGCGCGATCGTCACGTAGGAATCGCTCCCCAGCAGCCAGGCCGAGCCGGCGGGGGCCCTGATCTGACCGAGCAACGCGTCGGCGTCGGCGAGCACGTCCGGGCACCCCGTCGCCTCGGCGAGCGGACCGAGGCAGCGGAGCAGGTGCCCCTCGGCGCCTTCCCGCTCGGCCCGCTCCCGGGCGGACGTCAGCAGCGCAACTGCCTGCTCGGTGTCGCCCAACTCCCGCAATGTGCAGGCCAGCTGGACGTCCGCGGTGGTGGCGAACCAGCGATGATCGGTGCCCTCGGCCAGGCCCATGGCCCGGCGGGCGTGGTCAAGGGCCGCTCCGTGGTGGCCCTGCAACCGAGCCACCCAGGCGAGGTGCGTGGCGAACCACCCCTCGTGCAGGTAGTACCCGTTGCGTGCGCTGATGGTGATCGCCTCGCCGATCCGAGCCTCGGCGGCCTCCCACTCGGCCGCGCCGATCGCGGCGAACGCGGACTCGAACACCGCCCACTGCAGGAGTTCCGGGTTCTGGAGCCGGCGCAGGAGCGGCACCAGTTCGTCGAGCACCGCCCCCAGCGGTCCGAGCTCGCCGAGGTAGGCGTAGGCGTTCTTCAGACCGTCCAGTCCGGCCGCCAACGCCGACTCCTCCCCGGCCGCGCGGCCGGCGGCGACTGCTCGCAGACCGGCCGCGAGCGCGGCCGGACGCCCACAGCGCCCGGTGCCGGGCCTTCAGCTGCCCCCTGCCGACTCGGTCACATCGTCCTCCGGAGGCGACGGCGTCGACAGACCCAGGAGGTGGTCCGGCGGTGAGCCCCTGGGCCCGACACCTCCTGATTCGCGCTGCCACCGGCCCGGATCGGGTGCTGGCCGACGAGGCCTACAGCTCTCGGGCGAACCGTGCCTCCGAGCTCGCCGAGGTCACCTCCGGGTATCCACGGCGGTTCCGGCACTGGCGGTGGGTCACGACCGCCTACTGACCGGGATCTGTGGGAGCCGGAGGGTGAACTCCCTCCGACCAGCCGACCTGCCGCGCGACCGGGCACCCACGGGTCGGCTACCGGTTGTTGTAGGTCTCGCAGCCGTGCCCGGAGTTCGGACCGTCGACCCCCGCACCACCATCGGCGAAGTCGATGCCACCGACGCAGAGGATGTAGTCCTCGTTCGGACCGCCTTCGACGTAGTCGTTGCCGGACGGCCCGTTCGTGTCGTCGCCCCAGATCTCGTCCTGGCCGAGGCGCCCGTAGAGGTGGTCCTCGTCGGCGCCACCCTTGATGAGGTCGCCGCCCTTCCCACCGTCGACGTCGTCGACGCCCTCCTCCCCGTAGACGTCGTCGGCGCCGTCGAGAGCACAGATCCGGTCGTCGCCGCCCAGGCCGAAGATGACGTCGTCCTCGTACGTGCCGACGATCACGTCGTCGCCGGTGGTGCCGTAGGTCAAGCCCGGCCCGGGCTCCGCGAAGATCACGCTCGGCGGGAACCCCGGTACGCGCAGGTCGCCGTCGAGGTAGACCGGCAACCGATAACCCTGTCCGAAGCAGTCGGCGAACTCGTAGGGAATCGGCTCGGCGTCCACCGGCGGCGGGTCGGCGAAGGCCGGCGACCCGAGAGCGACCGAGCCGGCGACGGCGAGCGAGGCGCCGAGCAGTACCAGACAACTGCGGCGGCGGGTGGCGGTGGTGGGCATGTGCGTCTCCCTCGAAGGAGCTTTCCCCGGCCGGCCCGCGAGCACGGTCCGACCGGCCCATTAGCCCAGCTCGGCGCGCCCCGACCCATGCCGTTCGACACACGGGGAGCGGTACTCCGACCGGTCGGAAACGTCCTGGTCGGTCATGCCGGCCAGCGTGCCGAGACCGGGCAGCCAGTGGGCCTTCCAACCCGTTGAGGCGTGGCATCGCGGGTGACCCGGGGCGCCGGCGGGCATGGGCGAAGCCCCTGGCGGACGACGCTCATGTCCCGGCGCCACGCCGTCTACCAGCGAGGACCTCGTACACCACTCAACGCCCCACGCCTGGCTGTGGCGTGGCGATCGCCCGCGCCAGGTAGATCGTGTTCGTGGCGGCACGTTCCTGCAGCGGGTTGTCGAAGCTCACCACGTCCGCCCGCACCTGCGTGAACACCTCCGCCAGCACACCGAGGAACGCGTCGTCGGGCGGGTCGTTCGACCAGAGCGCGAATACCCCGTCCGGCCGCAGGCGGTCGGCGACGCGCCGGAGCCCGGATGGTTCGTAGAAGTCGGCGTGCCCGGGGTGGAGCAGGTGGCGCGGCGAGTGGTCGATGTCGACGAGCACGGCGTCGAAGCGCCGGCCGGGATCGGCGGGATCGAGCCCGAACCCCGAGCGCAGCATCGCGAAGAAGTCTCCGTGCAGCAGTGCGCACCGTGGATCCGCGGTCAGCTCCCGGCCGGCGGGGATGAGGCCGCCGGCGTGCCACTCGATCACTTCGCCCAGCGCCTCCACCACCGTGAGCGAACCCACGTCCGGGCTCTCCAGGACGGTCAACGCGGTGTAGCCCAGACCCAGGCCACCGACGACCACGTCCAGACCGTCGCCGGCCAGCTGGGCGAGGGCCAACGCGGCCAGTTCCACCTCGGCCGCGGTGAACAGGCTCGACATCAGGAACTCGTCGTTCAGCTTGATCTCGTGGACCTCCCGCTCGACGAGCGGGTCCCAGCGGCGGCGCAGCACCAGCTCACCCAGCGGCGTCGCCCGCCAGTCCAGCTCCTGGAAGCGCGCGCTCACCCGGTGGTCCTCGCCGCATCCATGGCGGCGACGGTAGACGTCCGGATCGGCGGCCCGACCACGGCACTCCCGATCGCACCGGCGCCAGTGCCACTGCTGCTGCTGCTCGCGGTCAGCCGCGCCCCCTCCACGACACCATGACCGAGGCCCTCGCGACTAGGGTTCACGGGTGTCCGACCGCCGCACCTCCGGATCCGATCTGCGGGCGTTGCTGGAGAAGGTGGAATCGGCATCGCCGGTGCAGGCGGTGGAAGTGGTCGCCGACGAGCTCGCCACCGTGTTCGGAGCGCGGAAGGTCAGCTTCCTGATCGCCGACTTCAGCGGGCGCGCGGTCTTCCGGATGGGCCGCGCGACGGAGAGTGCCTCCGGAACGCGGTTCCCGGGGGCCGAGCAGGTGCAACTGCCGGGCACCGTCTACGAACGGGTGCTGCACACCCAGCGCGTGGACCTGCGCGACGTCGGCGACGGGGCGCAACTGACCGTGCCGGTCACCGACCGGGGCGACGCCATCGGGCTGATCGAGCTCGACCTGCCGTACCACCCCGACGAGGGACTCGTCGCCGACATCGCCGCGGAGGGCCACGCGCTGGCCTACATCGTGGTGGCGAACCGCCGGCACACCGACCTGTTCGAATGGGGTCAGCGCTCCACCCCGTTCACCCTGGCCGCGGAGATCCAGCGCCGGCTGCTGCCGGCCGCGTTCACCTGCGAGGCGGGCCAGTTCACCATCGCCGGCTGGTTGGAACCGGCCAGCTCGGTGGGCGGGGACACCTTCGACTACTCCCTCGACCAGCGCTCCCTGCAGGTGTCGATCACCGACGCCGTCGGCCACGACGTGGCCGCGTCACTGCTGGCCACGGTGCTCGTCGGCAGCCTGCGCAACGAACGACGCCGCGGTGCCGACCTGGGCGAGCAGCTGAGCAACGCCAACGACGCCCTGGTCGCGAACTCCCCGGTCGGCCAGTTCGTGACCGGGCAGGTGATGCACATCGACCTGGACAGCGGCGCCGCGACGATCGTCAACGCCGGGCACCCGTTCCCGCTGCTGCTGCGCCGGGGTCACGCCGAGGAGATCGCGCTGGAGATCGACCTCCCGTTCGGGCTCCAGGCGGGCAGGACGTTCCGGTTGCAGCGGTTCCCGCTGGAACCGGGCGACCGGATCGTGTTCGTCACCGACGGGATGGTGGAGCGCGAGGCCGAGCTGACCGACCTCCCCGCAGCGCTCGCCCGCACCGACGGGATGCACCCCCGCCAGGTCGTGCACTCCCTCGGCGCCGAGGTCCTGCGGGCCACCGGCGGGAACCTGCGCGACGACGCCACCGTCGTGTGCCTGGACTGGTACGGCGGATCGCCCAGGCCGCGGATCAGCAGCGGAGGCGCGACCACCGTGACGGGGGTTCCGTCGCCTGAGCGGCCCCGGCGGTCCAGTTGGTGACCGCGGCCCCGCTTGATCCAATCCGGGCCTCGACCGCGCTCAGTAGCTGACCTCCAGGACCCGGCGGTGGGTGGCTGGGTCCTCGACGATCGAGAGCAGGTAGGCGGCCAGGTCGGCGCGAGCAATGGTCGAGGGCCGCTGCAGCGGCGGCTCGGCCGCCCGGAATCGCCCGGTCGCGGGCTTGTCGGTCAGCCCTGGCACGCGCACGACCGTCCAGTCCAGATCGCGGGTCGCTTCCAGGTCGGCCTCCATCCGCGCCATGTCGGCGTACCCGTGCCGGAAGAACGCGGCCACGATCGCACGAGTCACGACGCGCTGCCCGAAGGGGACGTGCGGACCCAGGTCGAGCGCGCCGGCCGACAGACAGATCATCCGGGTGCGGCCGGTCGCACGCAGCGCCTCGGCCATGTGCGCTGCGCCCGCGCTGTAGACCGTGGTGGGTTGGCGAGGCTTCCCCCCGAGTGCCGACACCACGGCGTCCGCACCGGCGATCGCGCCCTTCACCGCGGCGAGGTCGTGCACGTCCGCCTCAACGGTGGTGACCGCCGCCGGCCACGAGCCGGCCGTCGTCCGGGAGCGGGCGACCGCGGTGACCTCGTGACCGGCCTCGACGGCGAGGCGGACGACCTCGTGACCGGTCCGGCCGGCCGCACCGAACACCGCGAGCCTCATCGTGCGGCCCGCTCACGGGAAAGCAGCACACCGGCGAGGATCATCCAGATCAGGCCGGGGAAGCGGCCCATGGGCAGCAGGATCGCCGCAGCCGACCACAGCAGCGACACGATCGACAGCATCCCCACCACGCCGATGCCCACCCCGGTCAGGGCCACCGGACGCGAGACCAGCCCGGCTCGCGACGCGGCGACCGCGACCGCGGCGACGAGCACGCCGAGGAACACGACCGCTCCGACGCCACCGGTGAGGAACGACAGGTCGTGCAGCGCCCGCACCAGTGCCGAATCCGCGCGCACGTCGTCGCGGGTCAGCGTCCACTGCAGCAGTGCCGACGCAACCATCATCGTCGTGCAGATCGCTCCCGCGCCCAGCGCGACCGCCGGGGCGGCCCCGGCTTGCGGGTGTCGCCCGGTGCGCGTCACTGCGGCGGCGGTGTAGGCCAGCACGGGCAGCGCGGACAAGACGCCGAACACCGCCGTCAGCTGCACCGAGGTGGGGTGGTCGGCGAAGAAGGCCTGGATCTGGTCGGGGTCGCCGAACGGTGACGGGAAGACCCCACCCAGCGCGGCGCCGACGGCGACACCGGCGAGCAGCAGCACGAGCGAAGCGGCCGCGAGCCACGGCAGCTGCCCCGCGCCCTGCAGCGCGCCGGGTTCGTGGCGCAGCGCAGGCCGCGGGTCGAGGCCGGCGCGGCTCATCGAACCGGCGGCGTGCCGTAGGGGGCGGTCATCAGCTCCAGGCTGTGCCCGTCGGGATCATCGAAGTAGACACCGCGGCCGCCGTGGTCGTGGTTGATCTGCCCCGGCCGGTGGTGGAACGGGTCGGCCCAGTACGTCGCGCCGGACTCCCGGATCCGGGCGAAGGCGGCGTCGAAGACCTCGTCGCTGACGAGGAACGCGTAGTGCTGGGGAGCCGGGTCCCAGTCGACCTCGAGGAACTCCAGGACGACGTCGTTGTCGAGCGGCAGCGGCAGGAACGGGCCCCACTGCGGAGCGACGTCGCGATCGAGGATGCCGGCGAGGAACGAGGCGGACGCCTGCTTGTCGCGGGTGTGGACGATCGTGTGGTTGAGCTCGATGCGCACGGGATCTCCCAAAGCGTCAGTTCATGGACGAGACGGACCGTATCGAATGATGGACGAGGCTCGGGGAGGTGTCAATACGGACCGTCTCGTATGCCTTAAGGTGGTCGACGTGGCCGGTGGAGCGCAGCGCAGCGAGAAGGCGCGGCAGGCGATCCTCGCCGCGGCCCTGGAGATCACCGCGGAGCTCGGGTATGAGCGGGCCAGCATCGAGGCGTTCGCCCGTCGGGCCGGGTCGAGCAAGCAGACGATCTACCGCTGGTGGTCCTCGAAGGCGGCCGTCCTGCAGGAGGCGCTGGAGAACGAGATCCGCAGCTCCACGGGGCTGCGCGACACCGGTGACCCCGTCGCGGACGTGCGCGCCCAGATGACGGGCGTCATCGGCTTCTTCACCGATCCGCGGCTGGGAGCCGTCTTTCGTGGACTCCTGGCTGCCGCGCAGTCCGATCCCGACGTGGCCGAGAGCGCGCTGCGATCACTCTTCGGCCCTCGCCGGCGCGCGGTGCTCGAGCTGCTCGACCGGGCGGCCCATGCCGGACGCCTGTCCGGGACGGCCGACCGCGACCTGGTCGTGGACCTGCTCTATGGCCCGCTCTACTACCGGCTCCTCGTGACGCGCGACCCCCTGACGGCGGAGTACGTGGACCAGGTCGTCGACGCGGTGCTCGGTCCGCTCGCGGTCGGGCAGCGTTGAGGCGCGGCTCCACGCGCTGCCGCACCCGACGGGCACCGGGCGTTCTCAGTCGATCCGGTCCGCTGTGGGGGACTCCCAGGCGAACCCGTCGGGGTCGGTGAAGGACCCGGCGTCGCTGACCACGGCGATCCGGTGCGAGCCGCTGCCGCCCGGGTCGACTCCGACGTCCTTGGCCGCGGCGCGGCGCGAGTAGAGGGCGAACTTGACGCTGTGCGGCGCCGTCGCGAACTCCACGTACTTGCTGCCGAAGCTCTTGGCGACCGGCAGGCCGCGTTCGACGTAGAACTGCTTGGTCGTCTTGACGTTGTCGGCTCCGAACAGCAGTACGAGGTCGTCGTAGTCGATGGCTGCCGGGGCGCTGTCCTTCTTGGCCGAGGTCGCGACCTTCCAGATCGCTCCGTCCGGCGCTCGCACCACGCCGCCGTAGCCCCAGAAGCTCTTCGTGACCGGCTTCAGGACGGTGGCGCCGCCGTCGAGCGCGGCGCGGGTGACGGCGTCCACGTTGCCCGGCTGGGACACGACGAGCGAGAGCGCGTACCCCCGGAATCCGCTTGTCGGCGTGTCCGTGGCGCGGACGTGGATCCGATCGGCGAGACCGAGCGAGGCGTAGAAGGCCTCGGCAGCGGCGGTGTCTGCGACCTCGAGGACGATGGAGCGGATGGTGGTGGCCGATGTCGCCGACATCTCAGCTCACCGCCCGCTCGACCAGCGCGCCGATGCGCGCCTCGACGTCGGGGGTCAGCTCGGTCAGCGCGAACGCGGCCGGCCACATGGTGCCCTCGTCGAGGTTCGCCTCGTCGCTGAAGCCGAGCGTCGCGTACCGCGCCTTGAACTTCGCCGCGCTCTGGAAGAAGCAGACCACCTTGCCGTCGCTGGCGTAGGCGGGCATCCCGTACCACAGCTTCGGCGTGAGGCTCGGCGCATGGGCCCTGATGATGGCGTGCAGTCGCTCGGCGATCACGCGGTCGGAGTCCGACAACTCGGCGATCTTGGCGAGCACGTCGCTCTCGGGGTTGGCCTCGGTGTCGCGCCGGGTGCGGGTCTTCAGCTCCTTCGCGCGCTCCTTCATCGCAGCACGCTCATCGTCGGTGAAGCCGTCGTGCTTCTCGCTGGTCGTGGCGGTTGTCTTCGTCGTGGTCGACATGGCGGGGTCCTCTCGTCGTTGATCGATTGATCCGGTCCGGGTCGAGACCGTCACCTCGGGCCCGCCTGCTGGCGGGTCGGCGCGTCGAGCCGGTTGACGGCGTTGGTGATCGCGATGCCGAGCAGCAGCGCGGCCAGCTCCTTCTGGTCGAAGTACGTGGCGGCCACGTCCCACAGCTCGTCCGGCACCGGGTCCGGCCGGTCCGCCAGCCGGGTCACGGCCTCGGTCAGGGCCAGCGCGGCGCGCTCCTCGTCGCTGAACCAGGGCGTCTCCCGCCACGCGGCGACGGCGTGCACCTGGTCCGCGGTCGCGCCGTGCTGGCGGGCCCGGTGGACACCCCCGGCCACGCACGGGCCGCAGCCGTTGATCTGGCTGGCCCGCAGGTGGATCAGCGCCAGAAGCCTGCCGTCCACGCCGGCGCCGGCGGCGGCCGCGTCGAGCGCCGTCAGTGCCTCCAGCGCCCCGGGGACCAGGACCGCCGGGTTCGACATGCGTTCGGTCGACATCGTTCCTCCTTCGCCGACGGTGTTTCCGACAGGTGCGATCCGACCATCGGCGGGTCGGGATTCCCACCTCCCGTGGGACACCGTGGGACACGGGAACCCCCGCCAGCTGCGCGAACACGTCTGCGTCCCGTTCCCGTGGGGCGGGACGGGTACGGTGTGCCCGTGTCGGGGCCCCAGGACCGGCTGGTGGCTCAGCTCGTCCGGATCAAGGAACTGAGCGGGTCCAGCCTGCGCACCCTCGCCCGCGAGGCGGGGCTGAGCAGCTCCTCGCTGTCCCGGTACCTGACCGGTCGGCTCGTGCCGCCCTGGGAGGCCGTCGTCGCGCTGTGCCGGGTCGTCGGCCGTGATCCCCGGCCGCTGCGGGTGATGTGGGCCGAGGCGGCCAGGGCCGGCGCGGCGCCCGCCCCGCGCCGCAACGACCTGCCGGCCGACCTGCTCGACTTCACCGGCCGGGAGGCGGAGTCCGCGCTGGTCGAGAACCTGCTGCGGACCGCGGGCGCGGTCGCGGTCGACGGCATGGCGGGGGTGGGCAAGAGCAGCCTGGCGGTGCACGTGGCCCACCGGCTCGCCCCGGCCTTCCCCGACGGCGGGCTCTACCTCGACCTGCACGGCTTCACCCCGGGCCGGACGCCACTGGAGCCGCAGGCCGCGCTGGGCCGGCTGCTGGGCGCGTTGGGCGTCACGCACCCACCGGCCGATGCCGCCGACCGCGCGGCACTGTGGCGGTCGGAGCTGTCGCGGCGGCGGGCGCTCGTTGTGCTCGACAACGCCGTCGACGCGGACCAGGTGCGCCCGCTGCTCCCCGGCGCGGGGAGGTCCGCGGTCCTGATCACCAGCCGGCACCGGCTGATCAGCCTCGACGGGGTACCGCCGGTGTCCCTGCACCCACTGGCCGACGACGACGCGGCGCAGCTGTTCGGCCGGGCGGCCGGGCTAACGTTGACCGGGGAGGAAGCGGTCGAGCGGGTACTGCGGCGGTGCGGCGGCCTCCCGTTGGCGCTCCGGATGGCGGGAGCACGGCTGCGCCACCGCCCGGGCTGGACGGTCGCGGTGCTGGCCGAGCGGTTGCACGACACCGCCGACCGCTTCGACTCGGTGTTCGGCATGTCGCTCCAGCAGCTCGACGCGGCCCAGCGCCGCGTGTTCCGGCTGCTGGGCGTGCTGCCGGGCGTCGACTTCGACGCCGCGGTGGTGGGCGCGCTCGCCGACCTGCCACCCGATCGGGTCGGCGCGGTGCTGGAGGAGCTGGTCGACGCGCACCTGGTCCAGGAGCTCACGCCGCAGCGGTACCGGATGCACGACCTGATCCGGCAGTACGCGGCCGCCGTCGCCGCGGCCGACGAGCCGCATGCCGAAACCGCTCTGCGCCGGGTCCTGCGCCACTACCTGGTGCAGGCCGTCGCCCATGATCGGACGCTGCCGTCGCCGGACCGCCGGGAACCCGCGCCGGGCGATCCGGCGACGGCGATGGCCTGGTTCGACCTCGAGTACGTCAACCTGGTCGCCTGCTTCGACGCTGCCGTTCGGCTGGGCGAGGACGAGGTGGTGGCCGAGCTGCCGCAGGCCATGCGGGTCTGGTTCTTCCGGCACCGCGGAACCGACGACCAGGCCCGCCTGCTCGCGGCCGCCGCGGCCGCCGCGGCGCGTCTGGGCCGCGGCCAGCAGCGGGCGTCACTGCTGGCGGACCTCGGCTACGCCCGGGCCACCGCCGGCCGCCTCACCGAGGCGCTCACCGCCTACGAGCTGGCCGAGCAGTCCGGGCCGATCGACACCGACCTGGCAGCCGGCCTGGCGCTGCGCATCGGCTTCGTGCGCCGGGATCTCGGCGATCTCGAGGCGGCGCAGGTGCACTTCCGGCGGGCACATGAGCTGTTCGAGGAGATCGGGCACCGCACCGGCCGGTCCCAGGCTCTGGCCTTCGACGGATGGGTCACGCTCCACCTCGGGCGGCGCGGCGAAGCCGTCGAACTCGCCAGAGCGTCTCTCGCACTGGCCGAGGGGCCGGCCCGGGTCACGGGGCTGGTGACCCTCGGTCTAGCCCTGGCATCGCACGACCGGACGGAGTCGCTGCAGGCGCTGCACGACGCCTTGCGACTGTCCGAGCAGAACGGCCTGCGGCACAACGAGGCCTGGTGCCACAACCACCTCGGCGTCGCGCTGCGGATCATGGGCTCACCCGAGGAGGCCCTCGACCACCACCGCCGGGCCTTCGAGCTGCTGGAACCGCTGGCCGAGGTGCAGCTGGAGATCGATCTTCTGCACGCCTGCGCCGCGACGTACCGGGCGGCGGGGCGCTCCGACGAGGCGCTGGCACTGCTCGACCGGACCATCGAGCTCGCGCGGAAGCTGGACCGGCCGCACGACGAGGAGCTCGCTCGCGCGGCGCGCGAGGTCGTGGCGGAGAGCGGGAGCGGCCCACGGCCCGCACGAGCCGCCGTCCCGGTCGTCGGCCTCACCGGGCGCGGCGGGCTCGCCTGAACCGACCGCCGTCGTGAGGGCGACCTCGACGCTGCTGCCGACCGTGGCCGCGGTCCGCGACTTCGGTCGGCCCTCCGAGGACGCGGCCCTCGCGAACACTCATGGCGCGCCGAGCCGTCGACCCCGAGTATCGGAATAGAGTGTTCCGTTCTGCTACGCTGGGAGCGTCGGCGACCCGCTCCGCAGAGGCGGCGGTGGTTCCGGCCCGAGACGGGGGTAGCCATGAGCGAGAACACGGTGACCACGTGGACCACGCTGAGCGAGGCGCACGAGGCGCTGCGCACCGCCGTTCGTGGCGTCGCCGCCGAGGACTGGAACCGGCCGACCCCGTGCGCGCAGTGGAACGTCACCCAGGTGCTCCAGCACGCCGCGGGTGACCAGGTCGGTTTCGCCGCGGCGATCACGGGAGGGCCGTGGCCGTCCGAGGACCCGTTCACTCCCTCCGGCACGCTCGAAGGCTCGCCGCTGGCTGTGGCGGAGGAGGCGATGAAGGCCTCGGCCGCGGCCTGGGCGACGATCGGCAAGGACGTCCAGGAGGTGCCGGTCCCGGTTCCGCCCGGCACGCTGCCCGCCCCGGTCGGGGTCGGTGCCTGCGCGCTGGACGCGGCGGTGCACGCCTGGGACATCGCCCTCGCGACCGGCCAGCCCTCGCCGCTCACACCGGGACTCGCTCGGGAGCTGATGGACGTGGCCAGACGGATCGTCGAGCCGCTGCGGGACTTCGGCGCGTACGCGCCGGCGCTGGATGCGCAGGCCGGCGATGACGACGTCGCCGAGTTGCTGCGCTACCTCGGCCGCCGTCCCGACTGGACCGCCTGATCACCGTGGCACCCCGGCGGCTGCGTTGCCTCCGTCCCGGAAAGCAACGCAGCGGGGCCCGCCGCGTGTCTTTACGGTCCGGGCGCCGATGATCGGCTGCACGGTGTGAGTGGTTGAGAAGTCGCCCAGGGCGACATAGCGGTGCCTGTGGCCGCGGCGAACTGCACCATCATGTGCTCCAATCCGCCCACGCCGAGCACCGCGACGGTGTCGCCGGGTCGGGAGCGGCGATCACGACCAGCTGCACCGGCGGCAGGTCGCAGTGTCATCAGGCCGTCCGAGGTCATCAGGGTCGTCCGAGCTTGAGCGACAGCCTGGACGTCGTTCTGATCATGGAGCGAGGGTTGGTCACCCGCCACTCAACCCACGACAGGCAACCCGGCCTCACCGACCGCCTGCTCGAACGCGGCGGTGAAGGCCTTCTGGTCGGGCAGGTGGTCGCCGATCCGGACGGGGCGGGACTTCCCGTCGGCGAGCTTCAGCTGGAAGCCCGTGCGGGTCACGATCTCGCCGATGCTGCTGGACCGCACGGTGATCGTCCGGACGTCGGGCCAGGCGACGGCCCACTGCCCGCGGCCCTTGCGCTGCACCAGTCCTCCGGTGAACAGGAAGTACGCCGGCCGGCTGGCGAGCATGCTGAGCACGCCCCGCACCACGCCGAGGACCGCCAGCACCGCCATGGCGATGCCGATGGCGAGCATCATGCGCAGGTCCAGGAAGGGGATCGCCGTTCCCAGCAGGAGGGCAGCCGCGCTGATGCCGGCCGCCAGCACGGCGAGGACGATCAGGCACCCGCCCTCCAGCTTGTTGTCCATGCCGTCGGCCGCGATGACGAGCTCACCGAGCTGCCGTTCCCTGGCTGCGTCCAGCACGGGCAGCGGTACCTCGTCGATCTCGGCCATGGTTCCCCCCT
Organism: Pseudonocardia lacus; assembly: GCF_018531445.1. Classification (GTDB taxonomy): domain Bacteria; phylum Actinomycetota; class Actinomycetes; order Mycobacteriales; family Pseudonocardiaceae; genus Pseudonocardia; species Pseudonocardia lacus. The sequence continues at coordinate 56,507 of NZ_JAHDTH010000005.1, read as the reverse complement.
GACGATGTCCTGTGGGTCGTCCGGCGAGCCGCCCCTCGGCGACCCGTCGGAGGGTCGCACACAGTAGCCGGTCGTCACCCGGTCGTGTCGTGCGGTCCGGCTGTGCGCAGATCGACCACCCGGCCGGTCCACCCCGGGATCGTCCGAGGGGCTTGACCGTCGACGGCGAGGTCTTCGACCCGATCGGTGACGGCGCCCTTTCCGGCCCGGTGCCGACGGAGTCGTCCCACGGGATCGCGTCGATCACCTGGCGGTGATCATCCGGCTGTGAACGGGTCCGCGTCGGTACGGCCCGGTGCGCGCGCCTGGCGCACGCGTTCGGCGGGCCGGCCGCGCTGGACGCACGGCCCGGACCGCCGCAGAGGTGGCCGTCGCGGGAACTCCCGACCGCGGCCGGCGAGGGACGAGCACATCGTTGCGATAGACAACATGTTCATGCTATGAATCTGCAAGTCCATCTGATGGACATCGAAGGTCTCTCGGACGCAGTGCTGCTTCAGACTCCCTTCGACGACGGGAACAACGTGTCGACCGCTCGCTTCAAGCTCGTCATCAAGTGCACGTCGCTGATCGCCGTCGCCTGCCTCGTGCTGGCCGGCTGCGGGGCCGGAGGCGATACCGACCCCGGGGCCGAGCAGGGCGGCACCCTGGCCGTCGGATCGTTGGACACGCCGCTCAACCTCGATCCGGCGACCGGCCGGGCGGGTACCGAGTACTCCTACCTCAAGGCGATCTACGACACCCTCATCTCCTACGACCCCGCGACCCTGCTCCCCGCGCCCGGTCTCGCCGAGTCCTACGAGTTCCGCGGCCCGGACCAGCTGGAGTTCGTCATGAAGCTCCGCCAGGGCGTGAAGTTCCAGGACGGCACGACGCTGGACGCCGCGGCGGTCAAGGCGAGCCTGGAGTACTACAAGGGCGCGGGCGTGCGGAAGGACCTCGACCCGGTCACCGCCATCACGGTGGAGGACCCGAGCACCGTCGTGCTGACCCTGAAGAGCGCCTACTCGACGCTGCCGGCACTGCTCGCCGACCGCGCCGGAATGATCATCTCGCCGGCGGCGATCGAGAAGTTCGGGGACACGATCGCCGACAACCCCGTCGGTGCCGGCGCCTACGGGGTGAAGAGCTGGACCAAGAAGGTCAGCCTGGAGTTCGCGGCCAACCAGGAGTACTGGCGCGGTGAGCCCGGCTACGACACCATCGACGTGCGGTTCTTCGAGGACGAGGGCGCGATGATCAGCGCCCTGACCTCCGGTCAGGTCCAGTACGCCTACCCGGTCAGCGCCGAGCAGCTGCCGGTGATCGAGGCGATGCCGAACCTGGACGTGACGACCCAGCAGACGCTGGCCTTCCGCTTCCTGCGGGTCAACCAGGACAAGCCCCCGCTCGACGACAAGCGGGTGCGCCAGGCGCTCAACCTGGCCATCGACCGCCAGTCGCTCGGGAAGGCCGCGCTCGGCGACCTGGACGTCGTCGAGGCCACGGTGCCGGTGCCGCCCGACTACTACGCCTACGGCACGGGCACCTACGGCTACCCGCACGACCCGGCACGCGCCAAGGAGTTGCTCGCCGAGGCGGGGCACGCCGGCGGGCTGTCCATCCAGGTGTGCCCGTCGAGCTCGACCCCGGAGAACCTCAAGGAGATCCAGATCCTGAGCGAGCAGGTGGCCCGGGTGGGGATCACCCTCGACGTCACCCAGGTGCCCGGCCAGGGCTGCATCGACCAGTTCTACAAGGGTGACTGGTCGCTCATGCTGACCGGCCACACCGGTCGGGTCGACCCGTGGTTCACCTACTCCGAGGCCTGGTCCGGCGGCGGGGCCAACAACATGAACGGCGGCCGGCCGATCAGCCCGGTCATCGACGAGCGGCTCACCGAGATCCTGTCGATCTCCGACGCCGAGCAGCAGAAGGCGAAGTACACCGAGATCAACGAGGCGTTCCTGGAGGAGGCGCCGATGGTCGGGCTCTACTTCAGCCCGACCATCACGGTCAAGGACGCGCGCGTCGACGGCCAGGTGATCGACCTGCAGGGCAAGGTCATCCTGGCCGGGCTGAAGCCGGCAGCGGCGAAGGCGCCGTAGATGCTGCGGATCATCGGCCGCCGCCTCGCCCAGCTCGTGCCGACGGCGCTGCTGGCCACGATCGTGACCTTCGCCCTGCTGCAGCTCACCCCGGGCGGCCCGGCCACCACGATCGCCGGGCCGGACGCCTCGCCGGAGTCGATCGCGCAGATCGAGTCCGAACTCGGGCTCGACGAGCCGATCGCGCTGCAGTACTGGACCTGGCTCACGAACGCGGTCACCGGCGACCTCGGCACGTCCTTCATCGACCGCGCCCCCGTCACCGAGACGCTCGCCCGCGCCGCCCCGGTGACGCTGGAGATCGCCGGGCTCGCGCTGGTGATCGCCACGGTGGTCGGTGTGCCGCTGGGCGTCGTGTCCGCCGTGCGGCGGCGCTCGGTCCTCGACGAGTCGATCCGCAACGCCTCCGGGCTCGGGATCGCGGTGCCGGAGTTCTGGTTGGCGATGATCGCGATCTACCTCTTCGCCCTGCAGCTGGGCTGGTTGCCCTCCGGCGGCTTCGAGCCGCTGTCCGACGGTCTCGGCGCCAACCTGGAGAGCGTGATCATGCCGGCCGCGGTGCTGGCGACCTCCGGCGCCGCGATCCTCACCCGCCAGGCGCGCAGCGGGATGATCCGGGCGCTGGACTCCACGTACGTGCTCGCGGCCCGCGCCGCCGGCGTCCGGCCCGGCGACATCTACCTGAAGCTGGCGGTGCGCAACTCGCTGATCCCGGTCGTCACGGTCATGGGGCTCGTCGCCGGCACCCTCATCGGGGGGAGTGTGCTGGTCGAGAGGGTCTTCGTGCTGCCGGGCATGGGCAGCCTGCTGATCGACAGCGCGCTGTCCAAGGACTACCCGGTGACCCAGGGGGTCATGGTCGTGCTGATCGGCCTGATCCTGGTCATCACCCTGCTCGTCGACGTCTCCTACGGCCTGCTCGACCCGAGGACGCGGCGCTCGTGAGCGTGGGACCGGCCGCGGGGGGCGTCGACCGCCTGCTGGCGCCGCGCGGCACCAGGGCGGGCAGGACCGGTCGGCGCCGGAGCGTCGGGCTGGCGCTGGCGATCGGGTTCCTCGCCCTCCTCGTCGTGGTGGCCGTGGCCGCGACCTGGATCGCACCCTTCGTGCCCAGCGCGCAGGACCTCGAAGACCGGCTCAGCGGACCGACGATCGAGCACCTGCTCGGCACCGACTACCTCGGACGCGACGTGCTCAGCCGGCTGCTGCACGGCGCGCGCCCTGCCCTGATCGGAGCCGTGGTCGCGGTCGTCGTGAGCTGCGCGCTCGGCGTGCCGTGGGGACTGCTCGCCGGCTACTACGGGGGCTGGCTCGACTCCGCCCTCATGCGGCTCGCCGACACGGTGCTCGTGTTCCCGTCGCTCGTCTTCGCGATCGCGATCACCGGGTCGATCGGCGCCGGCATCGTCACCTCGATGGCGGCGTTCGGGCTCGCCATCTCCCCGAGCATCGCCCGGCTGGTGCGCGCCGGCGTGATCGGCGAGCTGCACAAGGACTACGTGCAGATCACCAGGATGTACGGCTGCTCGTCGGGGAGTCGCCTGGTGCGCCACATCCTGCCCAACTCGTTGGAACCACTCGCCGTGCAGGTGACGATCTACGCCGGCATCGCCGTACTCGCCCAGGCCGGGCTGGACTTCCTCGGCCTCGGCGTGCAGATCCCCGAGCCCAGCTGGGGCGCCGATCTCTCGCAGGCGTTCACCTACATCCTCGTCGATCCCGCCGCCACCCTGGCGCCGGGCGTCACGATCATGCTCACCGTGCTGGCCGTCTACCGCGTCGGCGACGCGATCAGGGACCGGCTTTGAGCGGCGCAACCCACCACCTGGACCGAAGCGACCCACTGAAGAGGGCTGACGAACAGATGACCGACCGTTCCGGTACTGCTGACTACACCCAGATCGTGCTCGAGCGGGTCGACAAGGTGGCCATCATCAGGATGAACCGGCCGCAGTACCGCAACGCCCAGTCCAGGATCCTGCGCGAGGAGCTCGACGACGCCTTCGCCCGCTGCCAGGACGACGACTCGGTGAGCGTCGTCGTGTTCACCGGCGTGGGCGACCACTTCTCCGCGGGCCACGACCTGGGTACTCCCGAGGAGCTGCGCGACCGCGAACTGCGTGGGTTCCCCACCGATGCGCGCGGACGGCTCCGGCGCATGCACGAGTTCAACGTGGCCAACACCATGCGCTGGCGGGACTTCCGCAAGCCGACCATCGCGGCGGTGCACGGGTACACCATCTTCGCCGGGTGGCTGGTCGCCTCGGCCATGGACGTCATCGTGGCCGCCGACGACACCACGTTCCTGCCGGAGTTCGTCCAGTACTTCTCGATGCCGTGGGACGTCAACACACGCAAGGTCAAGGAGATCCTCTTCGAGGGCCGGTTCGTCAGCGCCCAGGAAGCGCACGAGATCGGCTTCGTCAACCGGGTCGTGCCCAGGGCGGAGCTGGAGGACCACGTGCTGGAGCTGGCCCACCGCTTCGCCGAGACCGACCTGCTGCGCCTGGAGATGACCAAGGAGGCGATCAACGCGGTCGACGACGTCCGCGGCTTCCGGTCGAGCATCGAGACCTCCTTCCTGCGCTGGTCCATGCTGTCGGAGGCCGAGCGGGCCCAGGTCGGCGAGGACGGCATGACCAGCGACGCGACCGGTCGACCGCGGCGCCCGCGGGCCCAACGCGCGTTCGACCGGCTGAAGGGTCGGCGGTGAAGGACGCCTTCAGCGGGCTCTCGGTGGTCGACGCGACGGGCTCGATCGCCGGGAACTACTGCGCCAAGCTCCTGGGGTCGCACGGCGCGGACGTCACGATGGTCGAGCCCGTCGGCGGCTCGCCGGTACGGCGGTGGGGCCCGCCCGGCGGGCGCGCGGATGGGCCGGAAGATGCGGCGTCGCCGCTGTTCCGCCACCTGAACGCGGGGAAGCGGTCGGTGCCGGTCGATGTCGCGACCGACACCGGCCGGCGCGCGGCGCGCGGGATCGTCGAGGCCGCGGACGTCGTCCTGTACGACCAGCGGGCCGAGGATTGGCTCGACCCGGGTCCGCTCGCCGAGCGCGCGGTCGTGTGCCGGATCACCGACTTCCCCACGGCGGGCCGGTGGGCGGGCTGGTCGGGCAGCGAGATGATCCACCAGGCGCTCAGCGGCGTCATGTACGTCACCGGCTCGCCGGACCGCCAGCCCCTCTACGGCGTGGGGCACCGGGCGTACTTCGCGGCCGGGGTCTCCGCGTACATCACGGTGACCAGCGCGCTGCTGGAGCGGGGGAGGAGCGGTCGGGGGCAGCGGACCCGCACGACGGTGCTGGAGTCGTCCGCGGCGATGGCGCAGAACTTCGTCACCCAGTACGCCTACAACCGGACGTTCACCACCCGCCGGCGCTACCCGGGCATGCTCTCCATCCTGAAGTGCCGCGACGCCTGGGTCATCCTGTTCGCGCTGCGGCACTTCGACGGGCTCTGCGAGACGTTCGACGTGCCCGAGCTGCTGACCGACCCGCGGTTCGTCGACCCGGTCGTGCGCGGCGCCAACTGGCACCTGGCCAGCGACATCCTCGCCGCCGCCGCTGCCCGGTTCACCGCCGACGAGCTCGTCGACCGCGGCCAGCGGCGCAAGGTGAGCATCGAGAAGGTCCACTCCATGGCCGACCTGCTGCGCTCCGAGCAGGTGCGGGTGCGGGGGATGGTGGTGCACGACAACGGGCGCACATCGCTCGGTCCGGTCTTCCGCTCGGTCGTGGCGTCATGAGCGAGCTCGCGAGCGGATCCCCGACACCGCAGGACATCGCCGGCCCGCTCGCCGGCGTCCAGGTCGTCGACTTCACCTCGGCGTGGGCCGGGCCGATGACCACCAGGTCGCTGGCCTTCCTCGGCGCGACGGTCATCAAGATCGAGTCGCCGGTCACGATGGACTCCTGGCGCGGCTCGGTGCACGGCGCCGCGCCCGAACGCTTCCCGGACCTGGTCCCGGGGGAGCGGCCCTACAACCGCAACAGCTACTTCAACACCCAGAACCACGACAAGCTGTCGGTGGCGCTGAACCTCAAGAAGCCCGGCGCGACGGACGTCGTGTACGCGCTGGCCGAGACGTCCGACGTCGTGATCGCCAACTTCTCGCCCGGCGTGCTCGACCGGCTGGGCCTGGGCCACGACCGGCTGTCGGCGATCAACCCGCGCATCATCACCGTGGAGATGCCGGCGTTCGGCTCCGGCGGCCCGATGACCCACCACGTCGGGATGGGCATGACCATGGAAGCGGCCTGCGGCATGACCGGACTCATGGGCTACGGCGACGGGAAGCCGGTGCCCACGGGCACGGCCTACATGGACCCGATCGGTGGCCTGCACGGGGCGGCCGCCGTGCTCACCGCGCTGGTGGACCGGGAGCGCACCGGCGTCGGACAGCGCATCGAGGTCGCCCAGACCGAGGCGGCGATGCACTGGATCGGCGACGAGCTCATCGCCGCCGCCGAGGGCGGCGAACCGTGGGAGCCGCGCGGCAACCGGGTCCGGGACGCGGCACCGCACGACGCCTACCCGTGCGCCGGAACCGACGAGTGGGTCGCGATCGCGGTGTTCGACGACGACCAGTGGCGGGGCCTGTGCGCGGAGATCGGCCGCGACGGGCTCGTCGACGACCCCCGCTTCGCCACGTCCGACGTCCGCTGGCAGAACCAGGACGACCTGGCCGACGTGATCGGCGCGTGGACGTCCGGGCAGGACAAGTCGGCCGTCGCGCAGCGCCTGCAGCGCGCCGGTGTGCCGGCGGCACCGGTGCAGAACGGTGCCGACATCTGGGGCTGCCCCGGCCTGCGCGAGATCGGGTTCCTGGCCACCCTCGACCACCCCGAGGCGGGCACGCACGACTACCCGGGTCTCGCCTACCGGCTCGAGCGCACACCCGGCGCCGTGCGCCGCGCGGCGCCGCGCTTCGGGGAGCACAACGACCACGTGCTGCGCGAAGTACTGGGGTTCGGCGCCGAGCGGGTCGCGGAACTGCGGGCGTCGGGTGCGGTGGCCGACCGGCCGGCGAGCTAGGTGTGACCGGGGCATGGTGCGGGAGGGTGGGCGATCGATGAAGACCGGATCGACCGGCGAGCCGGTGCTCGAGGTCCGGGACCTCCGCGTCTTCGTGAAGCGGGATCCGGGCGTCGTGCTGGTCGACCGGGTGTCGCTGAGCGTCAGCGCCGGCGAGTCCGTCGGCATCATCGGCGAGACAGGCAGCGGCAAGTCCCTGACCGCGCTGGCCGTCGCGGGGCTGCTGTCGCCCGAACTCGGCGTCGAGGGCAGCGTCGAGTTCGGCGGGCTGGATCTCCTGCAGCTCCCCGAGCGCGACCTGCGGGCCATCCGGGGGGCGCGGATCGGGATGGTGTTCCAGGACCCCAACGAGTCGCTGAACCCGGTGTTCCCCATCGGGAAGCAGCTCGGGTACGCGATCCGCGCGCACGCCGGCGGCCTGTCCGCCGCGGCGGTCCGCAGCCGGGCGCGCGAGCTGCTCGACCTGGTCGGCATCCCCCAGCCGGCCGAGCGCCTCGGCCAGTACCCCTACCAGCTCTCCGGCGGCATGCGGCAACGGGTCATGATCGCCATGGCCCTGGCGTCGGATCCGGAGCTGCTCATCGCCGACGAGCCCACCACCTCGCTGGACGTCAGCGTGCAGGCCGGCATCCTGGAGCTCATCGAAGGGCTGGCCCGGGACATGCGGCTCGCGACCCTGCTCATCACCCACGACCTCGGCGTCGTCGCCGGCCAGTGCGATCGGGTGCTCGCGATGTACGCCGGCCAGGTCGTCGAGTCCCGCCGGACCCGGGACTTCACCGCCGCCCCGGCGCACCCCTACTGCCAGGGCCTGCTGCGCTGCGTGCCCGACCCGTCCGAGCTCGGGGTGGTCCGACCCGGCATCCCCGGGACCCCACCGGCTCCGGGTTCGACCGACCAGGGCTGCCGGTTCCGCGAGCGCTGCGGGTACGCCACCGACGGCTGCGAGGCACCCCAGCAGCTCCTCGACGTCATCGACGGCGACACGGCGGGACTGGTGCGGTGCTGGCGCGCCGGGGGACTGCCGGGACCGACGATCGCCGCGACGTCGACGGGGGCGAGCGCATGAACCGCCGGACGCGATCGGAGACCCCGGTGCCGCACGAGATCGGCGACGGCGACGTCCTCCTCGAACTCCGCGACGTCAGCGTCAGCTACGGCGCGGGTGCCCGGGCCGTGCGCGCTGTCGACCGCGTCAGCCTCGCCGTTGCCGCCGGGGCGACGATGGCCATCATCGGGGAGAGCGGGTGCGGCAAGTCGTCCCTGGCCAAGGCCATCTGCGGGCTCGTGCCGATCGAGGCGGGCGAGATGACCTTCGCCGGTCAGGCCATCGGCACCGGTAGGGATCCGGCCGAGCTGGCCGGCCGCCTCGGCATCCAGATCGTGCTCCAGGACCCGACCGCGGGCCTCGACCCGCGGTGGCCGATCTGGCGCAGCGTCGCGGAGTCCCGCCGCCGGTTCTCCGAGTCGCGTCACGGGGCCCGCAGCCGAGCCCTGGAGGCGCTGTCGGAGGTGGGCATCGACGCGCACATGGCCGACCGGCGGCCCGCGCAGCTGTCCGGGGGCCAGCGCCAGCGGGTGACGATCGCCCGCGCGATCGCCGCGGAACCGCGGCTCATCGTGCTCGACGAGGCCGTCTCCGCGCTCGACGTCTCGGTGCGCAACGAGATCCTGGTGCTGCTGCAGGGGCTCAAGCAGCGGCACGGGCTGACGTTCGTGTTCATCACCCACGACATCTCGGTGGTCACCCAGTGCGCGACCGACGCCACGGTCCTCTACCTCGGGCGGGCGGTGGAGACGGGCACCGCGGCCGAGGTGCTGCGGGGCCGGTCGCACCCGTACACGAGGGCGCTGCTGTCGGCCGTGCCGACCCTGACCGGCGACCTCCGCGATCGCGTGCGGATGACCGGCGAACTGCCCAGCCTCGCGGCTCCACCCTCCGGCTGCCGCTTCCACACGCGGTGCCCGTTCGCCCAGCCGGTGTGCTCCGACGTCGAGCCGGACCTCGTCATCCGCGCCGGCGGCCATCCGGCGGCCTGCCACTTCGTGGGCGAGCTGCGCCCGGCGGCATCGGACGCGGTGGCGGAACCGAGCGCGGCCGGCTGAGCCTCAGGAGGCCGTGAGGCTGTCGCCGTCCGGCGCGTCGGGCGACCCGAGCCCCGACGCGACGCGGGCGAGCATGTCGTTGGTGCGGGTGGTGACGTCGAGGCACACCTCCCGGAAGGCGGCCAGCCGCTCCGGGGAGTAGCGGAAGGCCGGCGCGGACACCGACAGCACACCGATCAGGGCGCCGTTCGACAGCACCGGCGACGCCACCCCCCACGACTCCTTGCCCACCGACTCGACCACGCCGTCGCGCAGGGCCCGTTCGCAGTCGGCGATCAGGTCGGCGACCGGACGTGGTCCGCCCGAGCGCGTTTCGTAGTTGCCGTCGGCGTCGGTGATCGAGGGCAGGGTCTTCTTCAGCAGCCCGTGGGCGAGCAACATGATCCCCGAGGCCCCCTGGTGCAGGGGGAAGCGGCCGCCGACCGGCACCACGCGCCGGATCTGGTCCTTCGTCTCACCGACGGCGAGGCACTCGCGCATGCCGTTGCTCTCGACCATGAACAGCGAGGTCTCACCCGTCCGCTCGTTGAGCTCGGCCACCGCCGACTTGATCAGGCGCCAGACGAGGCTGTCGGGCTCCAGCGCGAGGAACATCCGGATGATCGCGGGCCCGGGGCCGTAGCCGTCGGCCCCACGGGAGACGAAGCCCTCACTTTCCAGTGAGTTGAGCAGCCGCACCGCTGTGGGCCCCGGCACATCGGCCGCCTTCTGCAGTTGCCCGGTCGACCGCACCCCTTCGCCCACGGCCTTGAGAAGCTTCAACGCCCGGACGACCGACCGCACAGGGGACGGTTCGGACCTGCGCGGCTGGTCCACGTGGTGGGCCCCTTCTTCCATCTGGTGACGACGACGAATATACCGGGGCGTAGGGGCGCGACGATGACGCTCCGCGACGACCGTTGGACGGAGGCGGAGTTCCGGCGACCAGTTCATCAGCTCCTGGTGCAGGCGTTCGCTGAGCCCGAACTCGGCCCCGGGGGTCGGACACCCCACCTCGTCCTACGATCCGCGCGTGGATCTTCTCCGACGGGTCGCGGAGGGTGGGGGTGAGCTCCTGCTCTTCGCGGTGACGCCGCCCCGACGTGAGGTCACCGCCGAGCGGGCCCAGCAGATCGCCGATGTCACGTTGGAGCGCCTGCGCCCGCTGGGTCTCGACGGCCTGGTGCTCTACGACATCGACGACGAGAGCGACCGGACCTCGGCCGAGCGGCCGTTCCCGTTCCTGCCGACCATGGACCCGGCGGACTACCTCGCCCGGCACCTGGCGGCGCTGGACGTTCCGGCCGTCGTCTACCGGGCGGTGGGCAAGTACTCCGAACGGGGCCTGCGGTCCTGGTTGGGCGCCCAGGACCCGGAGCGGGTGGCGTCGGTGTTCGTCGGGGCGTCCTCACAGGACAAGCCGGTGGCCACGTCGCTGGTGCGGGCTCAGCAACTGCGGGCCGAGACCCGGCCGGGGCTGGTTCTCGGTGGGGTCGCGATCCCGGAGCGCCACTCCCGTGGCGGCGACGAGCACCTGCGGATGCTCGCCAAGCAGGGCGCCGGCTGCTCCTTCTTCGTCACCCAGGTCGTCTACGACGTCAACGCGGCGAAGGACCTGGTCTCGGACTACCGCTTCGAGTGCGCGGCGCGCGGCGTCGCCCCGGCGCCGATCGTGTTCACCTTCTCGGTGGTCGGCTCGACGAAGACCCTGGAGTTCCTGGGTTGGCTCGGGGTCGACGTGCCGAGGTGGATCCAGAACGACCTGCGGCACGCGGAGGACCCGCTCTGGGCCTCCTACGAGCAGGCGCTGGCGATGGCCCGCGACCTGATCGCGTACTGCCGGCGGGTGGGGGTGCCGTTCGGGATCAACGTGGAGAGCGTCTCGATCCGGCAGGTCGAGATCGAGCAGTCGGTACGGTTGGCCGCGCGACTCGGGCAGGAGCTCCGCCGGCTGGGCTGACCGAGCGGGCCGCCCACCGGGTGCCCACCCCGGCGGCCGCCTCACCGCACGTCGAGATGACTGTTGACCGCACGACCCCCGCCGGCGGAGCCTCGGTCCCGAGCGGGGAGGGGTCCGGATGAAGATCACCGAGCTGGTGCCGTGGTTGGTGGGTTCCGCGGGCACCGGGTGGGGCGAGTACCTGTTCGTGGAGGTGCGCACGGACGAGGGGATCAGCGGCTGGGGCGAGGTCACCACCACGACGCCGACGGCGAACCGGGGCGTCGCGGCGCTGGTGCGCCAGGCGAACGACCTGCTCGTCGGCTGCGACCCGGCACGGATCGAGGACACCTGGCACAAGGTCTTCCGGGCCTTCACCTACATGGGTAGCCGTGGGGCGGGCACGAACGTCGTGAGCGCGGTCGACATCGCGCTGTGGGACATCCGCGGCAAGGTCCTCGGCCTTGCGGTGTGCGAGCTGCTCGGCGGCCGTGTCCGGGACGACCTGCTGATCTACACGCACCCCGACCAGCGCCGCTTCGACACCCCCGAGGGGGTCGTCGAGGAGATCCGCGGGATCGTCGGGTCCGGCCACACCGGGATCAAGTTCGACCCGTTCCCGCACCGGCCCGGGGTGTCGCCGTTCGAGGACCGGTACCTCGACGGCGCGCTGAGCCGGGCCGACGAGCGGCGGGCGATGGAGCTGACGGCGCTGGTCCGGGGGACCGCCGGCCCCGATGTCGAGCTGCTCATCGACGCGCACGGCCGGTTCGACGTGCCGACCGCCATCCGGCTCGGCCAGGCGCTGGACGAGCTCGGTGACATCCACTGGTACGAGGAACCGGTGCCGCCGGAGAGCTACCCGGCGCTCGCGCAGGTGCGCGAGCGCGTGCGCGTTCCGATCTCGGTCGGCGAGCGGTTGCACACCCGGTGGGACTTCGTCCCGGTGCTGGAGAACCGGCTGGCCGACTTCGTGATGCCGGACGTGACCTGGACCGGTGGGATCTCCGAGCTGAAGAAGATCGCCACCATGGCCGAGGCCTACTACGTCCCGATCTCGCCGCACGACGCCGCCGGCCCGGTCAACCTGGTCGCCGGCGGGCACGTGATGGCCACGGTGCCGAACTTCTACCGGATCGAGTCCAGCCGCCACGACCTGAGCAGCTACAACCAGTTCCTCACCACTCCGCTGGACAACACCGGGGGCAGGCTGCGGCTGCCCCCGGGACCCGGTCTGGGACTGGACTTCGACCTGGAGTACCTGCGCGGCAACGCCCGCGACGGGTTCCACGGCTGACCGCGCGGGAGCGCCGCGTCCGAACGGCACCATCCCCGTCGCCGACGCATCGGCGTCGACTCGCCCCCGGCATCGTCCGGGGCGGACGATGCCGAAGGAGATGGACGGTCCCTAGCGTGTGCACCACGGGCGGTCGGGTCGGGGACGCCTACACCGGCACGCGAACCGAGCTCATCCACACCGACCCGTCCCACAGCCGGAGGCGGTGCGCGCGCGGACTTCAGCGAGGAGCAGCCGGCCCACTCGGGAGGGGTGGGTCCGTCATGGCAGTCCAACCCCGCGGCCCCCGTCCGGGGCGCGGGCCGTTCGTACGGGAGAACCGATGGCAGGAGAGTTTCGCGGTCAGATCGAACCGGACGTGGCCCGGTGACCGACAGCCGTCCGGTGACGCCGACCGTCGCCGCCGCGCCGGCGCGGCCATGGGCCGCGGCGGCACTGGTCGACGTCTTCGTCTACGTGGTCGTGCTCAACCTGTTCATCGAGTACCTCCCGCAGGTGGTCAGCGAGACCTTCACCCTCTCCCTGCTCACGGCCGTCCTGCTCAAGGGCGTGCTCGAAGTCGTTCTCATCGCCAAGAAGCTCGTGGTGGCGCGCTTCCGCCGGGCGTCGCGGCCACTCGGCCGGATCGTGGCCGCGGTCCTGGTGTGGGCGGTGGCGTTCGGGAGCAAGTTCCTCGTCCTGGAGGTCGTGGACGCCGTCTTCGGCGACCGCGTCCGCATCGGCGGGTTCTTCGCGGTGACCCTGCTGGTCATCACGCTGCTGCTGTGCAGGGCGGTCGTCCGGCGGGTGATCGAGGGCTCGCACGAGCGGACGGAGCACGAGGACGCCCGGTAGGTCGGCATCCCACCGATCCCGCGCTCAGGTGTTGTGCCGGATGATCGCGGGGGTGCCGGGTACCGGCTGCCGGCTCAGCGCCTCGGCCTCGGCGGCGTCGAGCGCTCCGATCTCGCCGAGCAGCGCGACCGATCTGCGCCAGAAGGCCCGCGCCCGGTCGTGGTCGCCCAGCGCGTGGTGGGCGTCGCCCAGGCCCCACAGGGCCTCGGCGTCCTGGTAGCTGTCGCCGACGCGCTGGGCGATGGCGCGGCCCTCGTGGAAGTGGGCCAGCGCGGCGTCGTGGTCGCCGGCCCGGTGCCTGGTCCAGCCGAGGTTCGCCAGGGCGACGGCCTCACCGCTGGGGTCCTCGATCTCCCGGTTGATCTGCGCGGCGCGGGTGTGGCACCGGATGGCCTCGGGGAACCGGGACAGGCGCTGGTGGATGAGCCCGAGGTGGTTCAGGGTCGCGGCTTGGCCGTAGCGGTGCCCGATCTCGATGCAGATGGTGTAGGCGGAGGTGAGGCAGTCGACGGCCTCGGGGAGCCGGTCGAGCTGCCGCAGTGCGTAACCGAGGATGTTGAGGCACGCCTGCTCGCTGCGCCGGTCGCCGGTCTCCCGCCACACGGCGAGAGCGCGTCGGGTGGCGGCCATCGCACGGTCGGCCGCGCCCAGCCGGACGCAGGTCCAGCCGATGTCGGTCTCGGCGAACGCCGCCTCGACCGCATCGCCGAGTCGGTGCGCGGCCGCCGCGGCGAGCTCCCGCACCACGACGATGTCGCTCCAGTGCCCGATGAGGTCGAACGGGCGGTTCAGCGCGGCCGTGAGCCGGACGGCCAGCCGAGCGGTGTCGTCGGGACCGTCGAGCGCCTGGCGGGCGAGCGCGATGAGGTTCTCGCGCTCCGCGGCGACCCAGGCCCACGCCTCGGCGTGCGACGCGAGGACGAAGCGCCCCGCCAGCTCCTTGTCCGAAGGCTCGGGTTGGTGCCGGCTGATCGGGTTGATCAGGAGGTTGGCCTGGCCCGCGGCGTCGAGGTAGCAGTGCAGCAGCCGGCTCAGCGCGTCGTCTCCGCCGTCTCCGTTGTCGCCGCCGTCTCCGTCGGTCCGGGCGAGCTCGCGCGCGTACAGGCGCAGGAGGTCGTGCGTGTCGTAGCGGCCCGGCCGGGGCGAGTCCACCATCCGGTCGTCGACGAGACGTTCGAGCGCGTCGGTGGCGTCGTCCTGGTGGGCGTCGAGCAGCGCGGCGGCCGCGGGGACGCTCAGGTCGACCCAGTCCACCGCGCCGAGGAGCCGGAACATCCGCGCCGCGGCGCGGTCGACGTCGTCCCCGGCGACGAGGGCCCGGTAGCTGACCGCGAAGCCCGCGCGGACCGCCCGGTCGCCCACGGCGAGCTCGCCGAGGCGGCGGTCCTCGTCGGCGAGGCGGTCGGCCAGCGCGGCGACGGTCCAGCTCGGGCGCGCGGCCAGCCGGGCGCCGGCCAGGCGCAGCGCCAGCGGCAGCCGGGCGCACATGTCGACGACCGCTGCCGCCGCCGCGGGCTCGACCTCGGCCCGGTCGCTTCCGACGGGCTCGGCGAACAGGGCGTGCGCCTCCTCCACCGTGAGCACGTCGAGGCGGACGTGCGCCACGTCGTCCAGTGCGGTGAGCTCCCGCCGGCTGGTGATCAGTACCGTGCTCCCGGAGCCGCCGGGCAGCAGCCGGCGCACCTGGTCCTCGGAGCGGGCGTCGTCCAGGACGACCAGCACCCGCTTCCCGGCCAGCGCCGAGCGGTACCGGGCGGCGAGCTCCCGCTCGTCCGCCGGGATGCGATCGGGCGGTGACCCGAGACCGCGCAGCAGCTGACCGAGCGCCTCGGGGGTGGAGATCGGCGGCGCCGACGCGTGTCCCCGCAGTTCGAGGTAGAGCTGCCCGTCCGGGAACCGGTCGGCGACCTGGTGCGCGAAGTGGACCACCAGTGCCGTCTTCCCCACCCCGGCCGTCCCGTTCACCGCGACCACGACCGGCCTCCCGGGCGCCGCACCGCTGCGGTGCAGGTCGTGCAGCCGGGCGAGCTGCCGGGCGCGGCCGGTGAAGGTGCGCACGTCCGCCGGGAGCTGCCGGGGGACGTCGACGGGACCGTCGCGGTCCGAGGTGCCCTCCTCCTCGCCGAGGATGCGCCGGTGCAGCCGCTCCAGCTCGGCGCCCGGCTCCAGCCCCAGCTCCGCGCGCAGGGCATCCCGGGTGGACCGGTACGCCTGCAGCGCCTCCGCCTCCCGCCCGGCCCGGTGCAGCGCGAGGACGAGCCGACCCGCGACGCGCTCGTCCAGCGGGTGCTCCGCGGCGTCGGCCCGGAGCTCGGCGAGGACGTCCACGTGCCGCGGCGTACCCGGCCCGGCGCCACGCGCGCGCGGTACCCCGCGCAGGGCGGTGCGCTCGGCGTCGGTCAGGTCGAGGACGTCGGCGAGCCGCCGCAGCGTCGCCCCCTGCGGCCGCACGCCGGGCCCGTTCTCCAGCCTGCGGATGGTGCGGGCACTCACGCCCGCGCGCTCGGCGAGCTCCTCCTGCGTGAGCAGCGCCCGTTCCCGCCACGCGCGCAGCAGGGTCGACGGATCCGCGCCGCCCGGTGGTTCCGACTGCATCGCCCTCCCCCCGAAGGTGTGCTGCCGATGACACTATCCGTGCGCGGCGACAGCGTGGCGGGGCGTGGATCGCCCGGTCGCCGGGGGCCGACGACGTGCCGGGCCGCCGCTGTGCGGCAGGAACCGGGCGGTTCATGGCCGTATCCGGGCTCCCGGTGGTCCCGGGAGGAGACACCGGATCAGTTCGACCCGATGGGGCCGCCTGAGGTTCCGGATCGCGCGGTGGGGTCGGACGAGGCGGGAACGCCGGCCGGATCGTCATGAGCCGACGAGGTGGGGCTCGGCGTCGACGCCGTGGCCGCCGGTCGGGTCCGGCACCGCGGCCAGGAACCGGCGCCGGTAGTCGCGCGGCGATTCCCCGGCGATCTGGATGAACTGCCGGCGCAGGTTGCTCGCGCTGCCCAGGCCGCTGAGCCTGGCGATGCGGTCGATCGAGTGCCCGGTCGTCTCCAGCAGTTCCTGGGCGAGCCGGATGCGCTGGGTGAGCAGCCAGCGCGCCGGGCTGGTCCCCAGGGCGGCGTGGAACCGGCGGGCCAGCGTCCGCGAGCTCACGTTGGCGGCCCGGGCCAGCTCGGCGAGCGACAGCGGCTGGTCGAGCCGCTCGGTCGCCCACACCAGCAGCTCACCGAGCCCCTTGCTGGCGGCGGCGAACGGTCGGCTGTTCTGCGGGACCCCACCCGCCCGGTGCGGTGCGGCCAGGACCCTGCGGGCGAGGTCACCGGCGACGGTGGCGCCGTGGTCCTGCCGGACCAGGTCGAGGCACAGGTCGAGGGTCGCGGCGGCGCCGGCCGCGGTGATCACCCGGCCGGACTGGGCGTAGAGCGCGGACGCGTCGAGCCGCAGGTCCCGGTGGCGGCGGTCCTGCGCCACCGCCCAGTGGGTGGTGGCGCCGCGGACCGGGAGGAGCCCGGCGACATCGAGCACGACGACGCCCGAGCCCAACGCGACGATCCGCCCGCCGCGGCCGTGGACCCGGTGCAGCGCGTCCCGCAGGGCCTGCACCCACCCGTCCGTGAGCTGGACGCCGTTCGGGATGACGACGGTGTCGGCCTCGGCCAGTCCGTCGAGCCCGTGGGAGGCGGTCACCGAGAATCCCGACCGGAGCGCCACGGTGCCGGGTCCCGCCGCGCACACCCGCAGCTCGTACCGCCGGCCGGCGTCGCCGCTGCGGGGTGCGACCGAGTGGTCCGGGCCGAACACCGAGGCCACGATCGCCAGTTCGAGCTCGGAGGCCGACTCCGCGGCGACCAGTCCGACGATCCGCTGGACGGGGCCGCATCGGGCGTCCGACCGGTGAGCCGTGTCGTTCACGACCCTGAGCCTGTCCAGAGCCCCGGTGCGCGGCCAGGCAACCGACCGGACATCCACCGGACATCCCGGGTGAACCGCTGGGTGGTTGATGACGAGCACGCCGTCGCCGTACGTGCCGTCGAGCATGACTTCGGCTGCTCGCGGGAATGATTCCCGGCGCCGTTCCCCGGCGCGTCGCGATCACGCTACGAAGGAGCCGGTTCGCCGGTCTCGCACAGAAGCGACAGCGAATTCCTCGCATTCCGAGGTTTCTGGGCCCACGCAGCTGATGCCACCGCCGTCGCCCCGGAGCCACCTGATCGTCGTCGTGGCCACCGGCGGCTCCGGCGGCGGGCATCACCCGATGGGCGTCACGTCATCCAGTAGATGTAGCCGTCCCACTTGCCGTCGCTGTACCGGAGGCAGTTCCACCCGTCGGCGTGCTCGCGGGACATCGCGTTCGCCCCCTGCTGGTCGCAGGTGGCGAGGGTCGGGTAGTCGCGGCCGAACCACTTCGTGATGATGCCGGCCTCCGCGGCGGTCGCCGGCGCGGTCACCACGGCGGTGAGCGCCAGGCCGAGCGCGGCCGTGGCGCCGGCCCGCGCCGCGAACCGACGTGTCGATGTCCTCAATCCGATACTCATTCGCTCCTCCTCATGGCGGGTGTCCCCGAAAGCCCGCCGTTCGGCCAGTCAACACTCCGGAACGCACTGGCCGCGAGGGCCGACAACGCCAATTCCGCGCGATTCTTGCCATTCGCTCGTTTCCGCGGACGGCCACCCGCGCCGCGCACTACCGTTCGCCGCGTGAGCTACCCACTGCAGGCGGGACACCCGTGTGGCGGGTGCTGCCGTCCGTGGGGGAGCGGTACGTCGGAGCCGAGCGGGGGGCGGATCGATGAGTGGGACCACATCGCGTGGTGAGGGGCGCGGGGCGCTGCGGAGCCTGGGGGTGCTGCTCCTGGTGGGCGGCCTGTTCTTCCTGGTGGGGACGTTCCTCACCGGCGACCCGACGAACATCGAGTGCGACGGCCAACGGATGGGTCCCGGCGACGTCTGCATCAGCACCGACGCGAGCTCCAGCGGGTCGTACGAGAAGCTGGTGGCCGAGCAGGTCGAGTCGGAGCGGGCCAAGCCGGGGCAGCGGCCGTACCTGGTGCTGGCGGTGGTCGCGGGGGCGGGGCTCGTGGTCGGGACGACGGTCGCGGGCGCGCGGGCGCGTCGACGTTCCGGCGGGTGAGCGGCGGGGGGAACCGCGAGGCTGCGAGAGCTACGGCTGGACCAGCGCTGTCGTTCGTCAGGCGCCCAGGTGCGACCTCGCGCTCAACGAACCGAGCAGGGCCAGGGACTCGCTGCTCGGGGAACCCGGCTCGGCGTGGTAGACGACGAGTTCCTGGCCGGGGCTCGACCGGACGTCGAAGGTCTGCATGGTCAGGGTCAACGGCCCGACCTCGCGGTGGCGGAGGCGCTTGCGCTCCATGGCCTTGCTGCGGGCGTCGTGGGCGGCCCACAGCCGGGCGAACTCCGGGCTGGCGGCGAGCAGTTCCGCCAGTACCTGCTGGGTCCGTGGGTCGTCGGGAGCCTGGCCGTGGGCGAGCCGGAACCCGGCGACCGAGTTGCGCGCGACGTCGTGCCAGTCCTGGTAGAAGCTGCGGGCAGCGGGGTCGGTGAAGACCACGTGCATGAGGTTCCGCGAGTGCGACCAGGAATGGAAGAGCGCGTCCGCGATGGGGTTGGACGCCAGCACGTCGTAGGCCCGGTTGTAGACGACGGCCGGGTTGCTCGGCCAGGCGTCCATGAGCTGCAGCAGGTTCGGATCGACGTGCTCGCTGACGGCGGCGGTCCGCGACCGCGGGCTCTGCCCGGCCAGGCGGAACAGGTGCTGGCGGCTGTCCTCGTCGAGCCGCAGCGCGACGCCGAGCGCGTCGACCACCTGCGCCGACGGGAACCGCTCCCGGCCCTGTTCCAGGCGCGTGTAGTAGTCGACGCTGATACCGGCCAGCATCGCGACCTCTTCGCGGCGCAGGCCCGCCACCCGGCGGCGACCGGAGCTGGGCAGGTTGACGTCGGCGGGTCTCACCTGTGCGCGGCGGGCGCTGATGTAGGCGCCCAGTTCCGACGGAGGCATGGGTCCAGGTTAGAGAGCGCCGAGGCCGTGAAGGTGGGTGCAGCGCTCCCCGGAACGCAGCGGCCTGCCACGTGCACGCCGCCGCGACGAGCATCCCGGTCATGCAGCCGAACCAGCCGAACCAGACGAGCCAGACGAGCCAGAACGATCCGGTCGACCGCAAGGTGGTGCTCGTGACCGGTGCCAGCAGCGGGATCGGCGAGGGCATCGCCACCCGGCTGGTCGCAGAGGGCCACCACGTGGTCGCCGGCGCACGCCGCACCGGTCACCTGCGGGCCCTCGCCGACCGCACGGCCGGAGCGGCGACCCGGTCGGGCGGCAGCCTGCATCCCCTCGAACTCGACGTGACCGAGCGGGCGAGTGTCGCGGCGTTCGTGGACGGCGCCCGCCGACGGTTCGGGAGGGTCGACGTGTTCGTCAACAACGCCGGGGTCATGCCCCTGTCGCGGCTGGACTCGCTCCTGGTCGACGAGTGGGACCGGATGATCGACGTGAACGTCCGGGGCCTGTTGCACGGGATAGCGGCCGCCCTCCCGGTCTTCGCCGACCAGGGATCCGGTCACTTCGTGACGATCGCGAGCATCGGCGCCCACCAGGTCGTGCCGACCTCGGCGGTGTACTCGGCCTCCAAGTACGCCGCCTGGGCGATCACCGAGGGCCTGCGCCAGGAGTCCGATCCGTCGATCCGGGTCACCACCGTCAGCCCCGGGGTCGTCGACTCCGAGCTCGCCGACAGCATCACCGACCCGGGTGCGGCCGCGGCGATGCGCACCTACCGCGCGAACGCGATCGCTCCGGACGCCATCGCCCGGGCCGTCGGCTTCGCGATCGACCAACCGGCCGACGTCGACGTCAACGAGGTCATCGTCCGACCGACCCGGCAGCGCTGAACCGCGACGGTGGGCCTCGGGCTCGTCTTCCCGGCTCACGGGGTGGGTTCGGGGCGCAGCGCGTCGAGGTGGTCCTCGACCGGCCCGGCGGACAGCATCCCGGTCCCGGCGCCCGCCAGCTCACCGGCGGCGGGGCCGAGTGCGAGTGCGGCACGGGCGACGACCTCCCGATCCCCGACGGCCAGGCCCGCTCGTCCGGCGAGGCACCACAGGACCTCGATCAGGTGGCCGGGCGGGGGGTCGGGGAGCGCCCGCACGGCCGCCCTGGCCCGTGCCCGCTCCCCGGCGGCGAGCATCACGTGCGGGACGATCCACGGCTCGTACGGTCCGAGCGGTCCGAGGGAGCCGAGCCGGTCCGCCGGTTCCCCTCGCCGCAGGCGACGCGCGACCAGCGTCAGCGCGAGGAGCCCGTCGGCCAGGCCGGGCATCCCGGCGTCGCCGAGCAGGCGCGCGGCGTCGCGGTAGCGGGTCTCGGCGTGCGGATCGTCGCGGAGGTCGGCGCGCAGCGCGTGGAACCAGGTGACGAAGACCCGGATCAGCGGGCGTTCGTGCTGCCGGTCCAGTTCGATCAGTGCGTGCGCGTGCTGCTCGGCACCGGCGAGGTCGTCCAGCGCGCAGCGCGCCTGCAGTCGGATCAGGTGCCCGAGCGCGATCGAGGTGGTCGACTCGTGCCGCACCCCCAGGGCGAGGATCTCGGCGCCGATGCCGTCGCGGTGGGCGGCGAGCCCTGCCCGGTCGAAGCAGTGCAGGAATCGGCCGTTCAGCGCGGTCGCCACCAGCGCCGGGTCGCCGTGGGAGCGGGCGAGGCCCTCGGCCTGCGCCGCCGCCTCGCTGCCCCGCGGGTCGGTGCTCCCGCGGCTCTCCCGGGCGATCGTGGTGAGCAGGCGGACCCGGGTCGGGACCGGGGCATCGTCGCCGAGCCGGCGCAGGGTGCGCTCCGCGGCCGCGAGCACCTGCGCGGAGGCGGTCGGGTCGTCGGGCCGGGTCCAGACGCTGGGCACGTCGAACCCGGTGATCACCCGAGCGGTGAGGTGCGGATCGTCGAGTTCCTCGGCCGCGGCCACGGTCGCGGCGTGCCGGACGGTCGCCTCCGCCGGCCCGCCCCCGTGCACGGCGAGGCCGGCGAGCAGCGCGGTCGTCGAGGTCAGCGTGGCGCGGGGGCCGATGCCCGGGCCCCACGCCGCGGCGGCGCGGGTGAGGGCGTCGTGCACGCCCTGTGCCGGCCCCTCGGGAGGCGGGTCGAGGTGGGGTGCCCGGCGCAGGATGTCGACCTCCAGCGCGGCCAGTCGCGGGCCGGGGTCGGTGCCGAGGTGCTCGACGAGCTCGCGGCGGGCCCGGCGCAGGGCGGCGAGCGCGTCCCCGGCGCGGTCGCCGCGGTAGAGGGCGAGCGCGAGCAGTCGCCATCCCTCCTCGCGCCAGGGATGGTCGGTGACGTGGGCGTCGAGGTCCGGGACGGCCTCGGCGGGACGGCCGGCGGCGAGCAGCGCCTCGCCGAGCCGTTCGACGGCCGACAGCCGGAGCTGGCCGAGGCGGGCGCGCTCGGCGCGCGCCCAGGACGCGTCGGGGAAGTCGGCGTACGCCTGGCCCCGCCACAGGGCCAGCGCCGCACGCAGCGTCGTGACCGCACGCTCCGCGGGATCACCTTCACCGGCCGGGGCTGCGACGGCTGACTCGAACCGGGCGCTGTCGAGGAGTTCCGGCGCGGCGTGGAACGCGTAGCCAGGACCCTCGGTGACGATCAGCCGCGGCGGTGTTCCGGGCGGGCGGCCCGGTTCGAGGTCGGCGCGCAGCGCCGAGACGAAGGTGCGCACGGAGCCGACGGGGTCGCGGGGCAGCGGCGCGTCCTCCCAGAGGTCGTCCACCAGCTGGGCGACCGACACGACCCGACCCCGGGCCACGATCAACCGGGCCAGCACGGCCGTGTGCCGAGGTCCCCGCAGGTCGATCTCCGCCCCCGCACCGTCCCGCGCGGTGACCGGCCCGAGCACGGTGATCCCGGCGACGGCCGTTGTCCGCCGCGTCACCGGTACTGACCGGGTACTGATCGGGCCGGGTGAGGCTGGGACCCGGCCGAACGAGAGGAACAGCCATGCCCCCCGAGATCCCCGGCTTCCGCACCGAACGCGTTCCCACTGCTGACGGGACGATGCTGAACGTGGCGACCGCGGGTTCCGGCCCGGCGGTCGTGCTGCTGCACGGCTTCCCCCAGACCCACCTGATGTGGCGGCACGTGGCCGCCGCACTCGCTGTCGACCACCACGTCATCTGCCCGGACCTGCGCGGGTACGGAGCCAGTGACAAGCCGGAGGCGGCCACCCCCGACGTCTACGCGAAGCGCACGATGGCCGCGGACGTCGTGGCCGTCGCCGGTCGCCTCGGCGCCCGGCGGTTCGCCCTGGTCGGTCACGACCGCGGCGCCCTGGTCGCCGTGCGGGCCGGTCTCGACCACCCAGAGACGATCACTCACCTCGGCATCCTCGACGTCCTGCCGACCCTCGACATGTGGGACATCCTGCACGGAGCCGACGCGGCGGTCGCGTTCCACCTCTACCTGATGGCGCAGCCGCCCGGCCTGCCGGAGGAGATGATCTCCCGCAGCGCCGACGCCTTCTTCGCGTACTTCCTCGACGCCTGGAGCACCGACCCGGCGGCGATCCCGCCCGACGTGCGGGCGGAGTACCTGCGCGCCTCCCGGGACGCCGTCGCCTCGATCGTGGCCGACTACCGCGCCTCGGCCGGGATCGACGTCGAGCACGACCGGGTCGACCGCGACGCCGGGCGACGGCTGCCCATGCCGGTCACCGTCGTCCAGCAGGACTGGGGGGCGGCGCTCGGGTACGACGCCGTCGCCCTGTGGCGGCGGTGGGCCGACGACCTGGACCACCGCACCCGGGCCTGGGGGCACTTCATGGCCGAGCAGGCGCCGGACGAGGTCACCGCGATGATCCGGGAACTGCTGGCCCGCGCGCCCCGCAGGGAGGCAGCCGCCTCGGCCCGGGCGAGCAGGCGTTCGACTGCCCCGATCTCGACGTGCCGGCCGGGGCATTGACGGAACGGGCAAAGATCAAGTGCGTCCAGCGTGACGCCCGACGGAGCCAGATCGTCCGAGAGGCGGCAAGGACCACCTGCTTGTCGATGCCGCAGCGCTGCGGTCCGGGGTCCAGCCCCGGGTCACGATTGGGCCGGGGTGGCGACGGTCCGCCCGCCGACCGTGGTGTCGTCCCCGCCACCCGCCTTCTCCCGCCGGATCGCCAGCGCGAGCGCGAAGACCAGGCCCACCCCGACGGCCGCCGCGGCGGCGAGGGCGTAGTAGGGCGCGACGAGGCTGCCGGTCGCCTCCTCGATGAGGCCGTAGGCGACCGGGCCGACGAAGCCGCCGGTGATGCCCAGCATGTTGATGAAGGCCAGGCCGGCCGCGGCGAGCAGGCCCGACATCCGCGACATGGCGACCGACCAGAACAGCGGCAGCGTGCCGAGTGCGAAGAAGCTGGAAAGGAAGATGAGCCCGACGCTCCAGGTCGGGCTGGACACGGCCGGGAACGCGAGCACGATGACCAGGCCGGATCCCGCGCACAGCCCGATCAGCGCGATCTCGCGGTCGAATCGGCGCTGCAGCCACGGGAAGAACAGCACGCCGGCCAGCCCGGCGATGCCGCTGCCGCCGGCCACCACCCCGATGAGGAAGGGGCTGGACAGACCCAACGACTGGATCAGCGCCGGGAAGTTGAAGCCGATGCCGGAGCTGATCGCCTGGTTGATGAAGTAGATGGTGGCCAGGATCAGCACCGTGGGCCGGCCGAACGCGAGCCGCAGGTTTCCGCGCATCCGGGTGGCCGACGGGGCGTCCTGACCGACGGCCCGCTCGGTGAGCACCGCGGCCTCCTCCTCGGTCAGCCACTTCGCGTCGGCGGGGCGGTTGGGCAGCGTGAACCAGACGAGCACGCCGACGAGGATCGTGACCAGCCCCTCGACGAGGAACATCCACTGCCAACCGTGCAGGCCGGCCGCGCCGTCGAGCTCCATCAGCGCGCCACCGGCCGGGGAGCCGAGGATGATCGCCACGCAGGGCGCGGTGTAGATCAGGCCCACCACGGTGACCCGGTGCTTCTGCGAGAACCACTGGGTGACCATGTACATCAGTGCCGGGAACAGGCCGGCCTCGGTCGCGCCGAGCAGCACCCGCAGCGCGTAGAACGACAGCTCGTCCTGGACGAACATCATGGCCGCGCTGACCGCGCCCCAGGTCACCGCGATCCTGGTGATCCACAGCCGGGCGCCGATCCGGTAGAGGACCAGGTTGCTCGGCACCTCCAGCAGGGCGTAGCTGAGGAAGAACAGCCCCGCGCCCAGGCCGTAGGCCGCCGCGCCGATGCCGATGTCGGCCTCCAGCGCCGTCTTGGCCAGGGCGATGTTGGTCCGGTCCACGTAGGACATGAAGTAGGCGATGCCGAGCACCGGCAGCAGCCGGGTCATGGCCTTGCGGGTGGCTCGCTCGTGCAGGAGGTCTCGTGCGTTCGTCATCGGACGCTCCTCGGGGTCGGCGGTGCGGTGCCCGCCATCGGCCGTGCACAGGTCGGTGCCGGTAGACGGGCTTTGTAGGCCTCCTACCAGCAATACTACTGAGTATCACGCTACGAGGAGGGCCGCGGTAGTGTCAACCGGTGGCCGAACGGGCGAGGAGGAGCAGCCGATGAGCGCGAGCCCGGAGGTCCAGACGGAGGTGCGCGGCAGGATCCTGGACGCCGCCGCCGACGCGTTCATGCGCACCGGCTACGCCGCCACCACGATCGACGACATCGCGCGGGCCGTGGGGGCGACCAAGGGCCTGCTCTACTACCACTTCCGGGCCAAGTTCGACCTCTTCCTCGCGGTCTACGAGGAGGGGATGCGCCGGGTCCGGGAGCGCGTCGAGCCGCACGCCCACGCCGGGGGGACCGGCCGCGAGCGCCTGGTCGCGATGGCGATCGCGCACGAGCTCAATCTGATGGAGGACCTCGCCTACCACCACGTGGTGCACCAGGCGGTGCGGGGCGAGGTCGCCGGCGGCCTGAAGGTCCGCCAGCGCGACGCCCTGCAGACGCTGAACGGGCTGCGCCACGAGTACGAGCGCATGTTCCGCCGGGTGCTGGTCGACGGGATCGAGGACGGCTCGCTGCGTCGGGTCGACCCGTCGCTGGCCACCAGGACCCTGCTCAGCAACCTCAACGCGGTGGACGTCTGGTACCGCCGGATCGACGGCCAGACCTCCGCGGAGGTGGACGAGTTGGCCAGGCAGATCGTCGACCTGCTGATCGGTGGTCTCGCCGCCTGAACAGCCCCGGCCGAGCCTTGACCTCTCCGGGGACCTCGGTGACTATGCGCTCAGTCACAAGACCGCCGACGACGACGTACGGAACGAGGTCGGATGATGCAGCCGGGACAGGGCACGCGGGAGCTGCGGGCCGTGCTGGAGGGCTACTCCTTCCTGGAGTGCCCGCGCTGGCACGACGGCAGGCTGTGGGTGTCGGACTTCTACACCGAGCGGGTCGTCGCGACCGACGGCCGAGGCAGCGCCGATGCGACGGTCGAGGTGATGGCCGAGGTGCCCGGGCAGCCGTCCGGGCTGGGCTTCCTCCCCGACGGGCGCGCGCTCGTGGTGTCGATGCGCGACCACCGCATCCTCCGGCGAGAGGACTCCGGCGCGCTGGTGGAGCACGCCGACCTGTCCGGGGCGGTCTCCGGGGTGCTCAACGACATGCTGGTGGACGGGCGGGGCCGGGCCTACGTGGGCAACTTCGGGTTCGACCTGATGGGCGGCGAGCCGATCCGGTACACCACGCTGAGCCGGGTCGACCCGGACGGCACGGTGACCACCGTCGCCGACGACCTCGGTTTCCCCAACGGCATGGTCCTGCTGCCCGGCGGGGTGCTGGTCGTCGCCGAGACGTTCGCCGGCCGGTTGTCCGCGTTCGACGTCGGCGAGGACGGCGCGCTGGGCAACCGCCGGGTGTGGGCGCAGTTCGGCGACACGCCGCGGACCGACGACGTCGGTGCGGCCCTGCAGTCGCTCGCCGTGGCTCCCGACGGCATCTGCGCGGACGCCGAGGGCGCGATCTGGGTGGCCGACGCGCTGAACGCCCGCGTGATCCGGGTGCGTGAAGGCGGGGAGATCGTCGAGGAGATCCCCACCGGGCTCGGCGTCTTCGCCTGCATGCTCGGCGGCGACGACGGCCGGACGCTGTTCCTGTGCGCGGCCCCGTCCTTCGCCGAGCACGAGCGGCGGGCCGCCCGCGAGGCGCAGCTGCTGGCGGCCCGCGTCGACGTCCCGCACGCCGGGCTGCCCTGACCGCCACCCCGACCACCTGTCGATCCGAGCGAAGAAGGAGGGGCACATGGACGTGTCCTGCGCTTTCCCGACCGCACTCGACTCCCCGGACAACATCGTCGTCGCCGAGCAGCTGGGGTACGCCCGGGCGTGGGTCTACGACACCCCGCAGCAGAGCCCGGACGTGTGGATGACGCTCGCGCTGGCCGCCGAGCGGACCGAGCGGATCGGCCTCGGCCCCGGCGTGCTCGTCCCCAGCCTGCGCCACCCCATGGTCAACGCCGCGGCGACCGCCACGCTGGCCGCGCTGGCTCCCGACCGCGTCGCGGTCTCCTTCGGCACCGGGTTCACCGGCCGGCGCGCCATGGGCTACCGCGCCATCACCTGGTCCTACATGCGGTCCTACATCCGCGCGTACCGCGGGCTGCTGCGCGGCGAGCTCGTGGAGTGGGAAGGCGCGAAGATGCGGATGCTGCACCCCGACGGGCACGCCCCGGCCCGCCCGGTCGAGGTGCCCATCCTGGTCGGGGCGCTGGGGCCCGTGGGCCACGAGGTGGCCACCGAGCTCGGCGACGGCGTCTACGTGACCCTGCAGCTGCCCGAGTTCATCCGCGAGTACTCCTGGGTGCCCTACCTCGTGTGGGGCACCGTGCTGGACGAGGACGAGCCGGTGGACGGCGAGCACGCGCGGGTGGCGGGCGGGCCGGGGTGGGCGCTGGCCTACCACGGTGCCTACGAGTTCGGCGGCCCGGACGCTGTCCGCGCCCTCCCGGGCGGTGCCGAGTGGATGGAGGTCGTCGAGCGGGACCCGCAGGACCAGCGGCACCTGGCCGTGCACTCCGGGCACTGCGTCGAGCTGAGCGAGGCGGACCGGGCGGCGTGGCGGGCGGGTGGTCACGTGATGCTGCGGGACGTGACGATGAGCGGCACGCGGGACGAGGTCCGCCGCCGGCTCGACGAGGTCGCCGAGCGCGGCGTCACCGAGGTCGTGTTCCAGCCCTGCGGGCCCGATCCGCGCCGTGAGCTGGAGCGGTTCCTCGACGCCGCGACGTCCTGACCCCTCCGGCCACGCGGATACCATCGCGCCGGCAGCGGGGGAGGTGACGTCGGCATGGCCAAGCGGCAGGCGCGATTCACCCCGCAGGAGGTGACGCGGGATCCGCGCCTGCTCGACCACTCGCCGGAGCTGTGGCGCGACGAGTTCGGCGAGGTCGCGTGCGGTCTGCTCGTCTCGGCCGTGCGCTGCTTCGCCGCCAACGGGTTCCACGCCACCACCACCCGCGACATCTGCTCCGCGGTCGGCCTGAGCCCGGCCGCGCTCTACGTGCACTTCCCGTCCAAGGAGCTGGTGCTGCACGCGATCGCGCGGATCGGTCACGAGCGCGCGCTCGCCGAGGTGTGCGCGGCGCGCGATGGCCCGGCCGACGACGCCGCCGTCCGGGTGCGCGCGGTCGTGTCGCGGTTCACCGCGTGGCACGCCCGCCACCACGTCGCGGCGCGCGTCTGCCAGTACGAGCTGACCGGGCTCACCCCGCAGCACTTCGAGGAGATCCGGGAGTTGCGCAGGCGGACGACCGAGGTGTTCCGGGACGTCGTGCGCCGTGGCGTCGACGACGGTTCGTTCCCACCCACCGACGTCGACCGCGTCGTGCGCAGCATGCTGTCGCTCGGCATCGACCTGGTCCGCTGGTACCGGCTGGACGGCGCCGACGCGCCCGAGCAGATCGGCGAGTACTACGCCGATCTCGCCATTCGCATGCTGACCCCACCGTCCGCGCCGCGGCCCCCGGGTGGCTGATACCGGTCGATCTCCTGGGTGAGGAATCACCGCGGTCGTGCGCCACTACCCCGACGACCCTGGCTACCATCGCGTGAACTGACGTTCATGACAGGGAGGTGGGGGCCGTGTCGCCCGCCCGACGCTCCGCGGACGCCACCTCCGCGCTGCGGGAGGCCCTGGTCGGCCACGCGCTGCGCATCGTGCGCCGCGACGGAGCCGCCGCGCTGACGATGCGCGCGCTCGCCGCGGAGGCCGACTGCTCCGTCGGGCTGCCCTACAAGGTGTTCGGCGGTCGCGACGAGCTGGTCGCCGCGGTGCTCACCGAGCAGTTCCGCGAGCTGGGCGAGGCGCTCGAGGAGGTCGTGGCTGCGGCCGGCACGGGCACCGTCGGCGACAACCTGGTCCGCTTCGCCGACGTGCTGCTCGGCTCGGGCACCGAAGTGATCAAGCTGGCCGAGGTGCACCGCGACCCGGAACTGGTCGGGCACATGCGCGAGTCCGCGCTGGTCAGCGGGTTCGTCGGGCGGCTGACCACGGCGGTGGACCGGTACCTGACCGCCGAGCGGGGCCGGGGGCGGGTGTCCGCGCGGGTCGACCCGGCGGCGGTAGGGTTCGTGGTCACCGGGGCCGTGCACAACCTGCTCGTGTCCGGCGATGCCTACCCGCGCCCGCCGCGCGCCGAGGTCGACGCCCACCTGCGCGCCGTGGCCGCGCTGCTGGTCGCGGACGGGTAGCGGCTGGGGGCCGCCCCGCCGGCCGGCGGGGCGGCCCCCAGCCCGGTCACGCCGCGACAGGGCGCTGGAAGCCGGCCAGCCGGTCGGCGACCACGCTGACCCGGGCCCCGGCCTCGGCGTTGACCCGCAACGCTTCGGCGAGCACCGGCCCCGGTGCGCCGTAGACGGTCACCCGGACCGGAGGGGCCAGCGCGACGGCCCGTCCGATGCGCTCGCGGGCCAGGCGCAGGTGCCGGTCCATGGCGTCGGCGCTCGGCTGCACCTGCACGTAGGTCAGCTCGTGGCGGTCCTCGTCGAGGAACACGTGCAGGCCGGCCGACCACGGTTCCTCTTCCCGCGCTGAGGCGACGAACTGCGCGCTGAGTTCGCGCAGCTCGGGCAGCGTGTCGGCGGGGACGGCGTGGGTGGAGATGAAGATCAGGGCGTCGGTCATTCGGGGCTCCTCGGACGGAATGGGTTGTGAACTCGCGTTCACGACGCTAGCGTGAACACCCGTTCACGGTCAATTGACCGCCCACCCCTCACCTGCAAGGAGGCCGCCATGGGCGCCGCCCCGATCCGATCCCGACCCGACGAGCCCGACCGTGCGTCCCGCCGCGGACTCGCGCTCGTGCTGCTCTGCGTCGCCGAGTTCGTGCTCGTGCTCGACGTGTCGGCGGCCAACGTCGCGCTGCCGAGCATCGCCGCCGACCTGGCCATGGGCCGCGCTGGCGCGACCTGGGTCCTGACCGCTTACGTGCTGGCGTTCGGCGGGCTCATGCTGCTGGGCGGGCGGCTGGCCGACGCGCTGGGCAGGCGCCGGGTACTGGTCACCGGCCTGACGGTGTTCGCGCTCGGCTCGCTGGCCTGCGGGCTGGCCCCCACCGGCGCCGTGCTGCTCGCCGGGCGCGTGCTGCAGGGAGTGGGGGCGGCGCTGGCCTCGCCTGCGGCGCTGTCGAGCATCAGCACGGCGTTCACCGGCCCCGAGCGCGACCGCGCTCTGGGTGCCTGGGCGACCATCGGCGGCGTCGGGTTCGTGGCCGGCATCCTGCTCAGCGGGCTGCTCACCACCGGGCCGGGCTGGCGGTGGATCTTCCTGCTGAACGTGCCCGTCGGCGCGGTGCTGCTGGTCGCGCTGCCGCTGGTGCTGCCGGGCGACCCGGCGCGGCGACGGATCCCGGTCGACGCGGCCGGCGCGGTGCTGGTCACCGCGACCACCGCGCTGGTGGTGCTGGGGCTGACCGCCGCCGGGGACGCCGGCTGGACGTCGCCGGCCACCCTGCTGCCACTGGCCGGTGCCCTCGTGGCCGGGGCGGGCTTCGTCGCCGTCGAGCGGCGGGCCGCCGACCCGCTGGTCCCGCCCGGCCTGCTGGTCCGCCGGCCGGTGCTGACCGGCACCGCGACCATGCTCGCGGCCAGCGCGCTGATGCTGTCGGTGTTCTTCCTCGCCTCGCTGCGGCTGCAGCACCTGCAGGGCTACGACGCACTGGGCACCGGCCTGGCCTTCCTGCCCGCCGCGCTCGCCGTCACCGCAGGCGCGCACGCCGGCGCCCGGCTGCTGGGCAGGTTCGGGGCGCGCCCGGTCGCCGCGGCCGCGTTCGGGCTGGCCGCGCTCGGCGCGGCCCTGCTGGCGCTGGCCCCGGCCGGGGCGGGCGCGTGGACCGGCGTCGTCCCGGGGCTGGCGCTGACCGCGCTGGGCCTCGGCCCGGCATTCGTCGTCGCCACCTCCACCGCCCTGTCCCACGTCGCCGACCGCGAGGCCGGGCTGGCCTCCGGCGCGGTGAACACCGGCCACGAGCTGGGCGGGGCGCTCGGCGTCGCGCTGGTCTCGTCGATCGCGGCGAGCAGCCTCGCCGGCGCGGTCGCGACCCCGGGCGGGTTCACCGCCGGGTTCACCGTGATGGCGGGCGTGGCGGCGGTCGCCGCGGTGGCCGGGCCGGCGCTGCTGCCCGCGGGACGGCCCAGCGTCGTCGGGCACGGCCACGGCCACTGAGGCGGCGGACCGCCCCGCGGGGAAGCGTTCGGTCGCGGTCGTCGATCGCGGCGGCGGTGATCGCGGCACCGACCGGCGCCACGGCCGCGCTGAGCGGCCCCACCGCGCCGCCCAGCCGGGGGGCGGATCGGGCGAAAGGCGGTTTCGTTCGACCGGATCGGGGACCATCATCGCCGGATGACCGGAAGGAACGAGTCCCTCTCCCGCCGGTGACCGCCCCCGCGGGAGCCCTGTTCGAGCACGCGTTGCGGCTGCACCGGCAGGTCCCGGACGGTCCGTTGCCACGCGACGGCGAGCCCTACCCCGACGACGCGACCCACCGCGAACGGCAGCGGTCGCGCACGAACCGGCAGCGGCGGGGCGCCGCCGTCGCCGAGGTCCTGGACGCGCACTTCGCCCGGCCCGACGCGCACCCGGTCGACCTCGGCGCCGCCTGCCGCGACCTCGCCGTGCCCATCCACCCTGACGACAGCATCACCGCCGCCGCGCTCCGCGCCGACGCCGTCCGGGTCCGCTCGACCGGGCGGTGGCTGGTGCGGCACAGCCCCGATCGCTGCTCGGCCCTCGTCGGGCTGGCCCTGCTCGCCACCGGCGCGAACACCGCCGACGTCCCGCTGATCCAGACGATCGGACTGCTGTCGAACTCGTTCGGCGCGCTGGCCGCCGACGCCCTCGGCCGCCGTCGGGACGCGGCCGCGTTGCTGTGGCTCGCCCGGCGCAGCGCCGGGTGGGGGCGGGTGTACGTCGTCGAGGCACTGTGCCGGCTCGGGGCGCCGCAGTCGCGCGACTGGCTGCTCCGCGGGGCCTGCGACGGCGACCTCCTCAGCGGCTACTACGCCGGGCGGGTCGCCACCGCGTCCCGGCTGCACGAGGCGATCACCCGCGCCGACGCCGACGACGACCTGGTCGACCACACCGGGCGGCTGCTGCGGGTCATGGCCGCTGCGACGGCATGGGCGCGACGCTGCGGCACTACCCGCCGGCGCACCCCGTCCTGGCCGCGCACGCCGCCCACCTCGAACGGCAGGCGCCCACCGCCGCCCGCTACGTCGAGACGGCCCGGCTCGCCGCCGGGCTGGCCGAGCGGGCCCCGGAGGAGGTCGGTCTCACCCGGACCGAGCGCGACCGGCTCGTGCGCCGCCACCTCGCGCTGCTCGACCGGGAGGACTGGTGCGCTGCCGGCCGCAGTGGTGTCGACGTCGGCAGCGACTTCGGCGCCTGGTTCGTCCGGGAGGTGGCCGGGTCGCTCGGCCTGCGCGCGTTCACCGCCGGCCCGTCGCGAAGCGGTGGCGAGGTCGGCGCCCAGGCGCTCAGTCCCGGTCGTCGATCGCGGCGGCGGTGATCGCGGCGCCGACCGCGGCCGCGGCCGCGCTGAGCGGCCCGACCGCGCCGCCCAGCCGGGGGGTGGTCAGCGGGGCCAGGATGCCCAGCGACGCGACCACGCCCTTCGCCCCCTCACCGGCATGGCCAGCGAGGACACCCCGGGCCGGTGCTCCTGGGCGCTGCGGCCAAGCCCGGAGCGCCGGATCACCTCCAGCTGGCGGCGCAGGCGGTCCGGGTCGGTGGTCGTCCACGGGGTGTAGCGGCGCAGGTCGGCCTCGACCGTGGCGAGCAGCTCCGGCGGGGCGTGGGCGAGGAGGACCTTGCCGACGGCCGTGCAGTGCAGCGGGAGCCGCCCGCCCGGGCTGTGCCTGGTCGGCTGGGTCCGCGAGCCGGCCAGCCGCTCGACGACCAGCGCGGACGTGCCGTCGAGGACGGCGAGGTGCACGGTGTGCCCGGTGGCCAGCACCAGGTCCTGCAGGTGCGGCAGGGCGGTCTCGCGCAGCAGGGTGGGCGCGGCCAGCAGCCCGAGCCGCCACATCCGCGCACCCACCTCGTAGGCGCCGTCGGGGCGGCGCAGCAGCAGGCGGGCCGCGCACAGCTCGGCGACGAGCCGGTGCGCGGTGGCCACCGGCAGCCCGGCGCGCCGGGAGATCTGCGACAGCGTCAGCGCGTGGTGCCCCGCGTCGAACGCGTCGAGCACCGACAGCGCCCGCGAGGTCGCGGAGCGGCCCGGGGCGGTGCGCGCCGGCGGGCGGTTGGCGCTGCGCACGACGTCAGCGTAGGGCGGATTTCCATTCGATGGAAAGCCGCGCTGACACGGTGATCGGATTCGCGGACCGTGCTCTCCACAGCCGGGGCGAGAGGACGCGACGTGGCGGACCGGTACGACGCGGTGGTGCTGGGCGGCGGCCACCACTCCACGATCATCGCCTGCTACCTGGCGCGGGCCGGGCTCTCGGTGGGGGTCTTCGAGCGCTCCGGCCGCCTCGGTGGCGCCGCGCTGAGCGGCCCGGGCCCCCTGCGCGGCTACACCATGAACCACTACTCGCACTGGACCCGCTTCTACGCGCACCCGGCCTACCGCGACTTCGACCTGCGCGCCGAGGGCCTGCGGTACGTGTTCCCCGAGGGCAACGAGGCCATGGTCTTCGACGACGGCAGCGCCTTCGTCGGCTGGTCGGCCTACCGGGTGGTCGACGAGGTCGGCGGGCAGGCCGCCTGGGCGGAGGGCATGGCCCGCACCGAGGCCGCGATCCGCGAGTTCTCCAGCGTGGACGCCGACACGTACCTGCGCGTGCGCGACGGCTACGACGCCGAGTGGAAGCAGGCGTTCGGCCGCCACCGCTACACGGTCCCCCCGCCGTGGGGCACGCCCGACCCGCTCGAGGCGCTGATGCGCGAAGGCGGGTTGATCGAGCCGGTCCACCAGTTCATGAGCGTGCGCCAGTTGGCCTACGACTTCTTCGCCGGCGACGAGCTGCGCACCCTGTTCATGCGCGCGGCCACCACCTCGGCCGGTGCCTACCCCGACGACGTGCTCGGCCTGCAGGGACTGGTGCACGTGCTGGCGCTGACCCTGTCGCTGGAGCCGGCCGCGATCGCCGTCGGCGGCACCGGGGCGATCACCGACGCATTGGTGCGGGCCGGGCGGCGCCGCGGGGTGGAGTACCACACGCACGCCCCGGTGGCCCGGATCCTCGGCGCGGACGGCCGGGCGAGCGGCATCGTCCTGGGCGACGGCACGCGGGTGGGAGCCGATCTGGTCGTCTCGGGGCTGGGGATGCCCAGACGGTGCTGGAGCTCATGGCGGACGTGCCGCGCAGCCCGCGCATCGACCACCGGCTGCGCAACATCCACTTCGACCGCGGCCAGCTGATCTGGGCGAACGTCGCGGTGCACGAGCTGCCCGACTACGCCGCGAAGACCGGCAACCCCGTCGTCGGGGCGCAGCCGCGGCTGTACTGGGGTCCGAAGGACCCCGACTACCTGGCCACCCGCTACCAGGCCGAGATCATGACCCAGGGCTACGCCAGCCGCGCGTTCGCCCTGACCAGCGCCGACACCATCTGGGACCCGGGCCGCGCGCCCGCGGGGGAGCACCTGGTCGGCTACGAGGAGTTCACCGCGCCGCTGCGGCTGTTCGACCGCGACGGCTGGCGGCGGATCGAGGCGACGGCGCGCCGGCACATGGTCGAGCAGTGGCAGCGCTACGCGCCGAACATGACCGAGGACAACATCGCCGGCGTCCGGCTGATCACCCCGCGCGACGTGCTGGCCACCCACCCCGACATGGTCGAAGGCGGCTACAGCCAGGGCGCCACGATCGCCAGCCAGCAGGGCCGGTTCCGGCCGATCCCGGAGCTGTCGGGCTACCGGACGCTGCTGCCCAACGTCTACACCTGTTCGTCGAGCACCCACTCCGGCTCGGGCATCGGCCGCGGCAACAGCCTGAACTGCTGGCGGGTGATCGCCGCCGACCTGGGCCTCGACCCGGACGCGACGGTCCGGGCCCCGGCAGCGGAGGTGCCCGCGTGACCGACGCGGGGCTGGCGGACAAGCGGGTCCTGGTCACCGGTGCGGCCCGCGGACTGGGCCGGGCGATCGCGGTCGAGCTGGCGAGCCTGGGCGTGCGGGTGCTCGCCGTCGACGTCGACTCCGACGGCCTGGCCGCCACCCGCGAGCGCAGCGCAGGCGAGGTCCGCACCGGACTCTGCGACGTCTCCGACGAGGCCGCCGTGGCCGCCGTCGCGGATCGGGCCGCCGACCTGCTGGGCGGCCTGGACGGCGTGGTCAACAACGCCGCGCTCGTCGACGTCACCCGGGCGCCTGCCGGGCAGATCCCGGTCGCCGAGTTCGACCGGGTCATGGCGGTGAACGTGCGCGGTCCGTGGCTGGTCTACCGGGCGACCGCCCCGCTGCTGGTCGCCGCGGGCGGGGGCAGCGTGGTGAACCTGTCCAGCGAGGCCGCGTTCAGCGGCTCCCGGCACCTGTCGCACTACGTCGCCAGCAAGGGCGCGGTCGTCGGGCTGACCCGTGCGCTCGCCCGGGAGGGCGGCCCGGCCGGGATCAGGGTCAACGCGGTCGCCCCCGGCTTCACCGACACCGAAGGCGCCCGGGGCATCGGCGACCCGGACGCCTACGACACCGGCGCCACTCCGCTGGGCCGGGTCGGTGGTCCTCGATCAGCCGTGCTCGCTCGTAGCGGCGACTGTGCGCGGGGCCAGCGAGATGACCAGACCGCAGAGGAGGGCGGCCACGACCACGTAGACGGCGATCGCCGCGGAGGAGCCGAACTCGGCGAGCAGCAGGGTCGCCACGATCGGCACGGGCGCCGCGGTGACCGCCCCGCCCAGGTGGTAGGCCAGCGACGAGCCGGTGTAGCGGGCCCGCGGCGGGAACAGCTCCGCGGTGAAGCCCGCGACCGCGCCGTAGACCAGTGCGTGCAGCACGGGGAGGGCGAGCAGGTAGGCGGCCACGACGCCGGCGACGGTGCCGGTGTCGAAGAGCGCGAACACCGGGAACGCGCCCAGGGCGACCGCGCCGCACCCGAGCACCAGGAAGTTCCGCGGGCCCGTCCGGTCGGCCAGGATCGCGAGCAGCGGGAGGGTCACCACCTGCAGCGCCGCGGCCACCAGCAGCGCCGCCAGCACCAGGCCCCGGCTCAGCCCCAGGTGGACCGGGCCGTAGCTGAGGAAGAACGTGCTGGCCAGGTAGAAGATCGTGTTCGGGGCGAGCATGCAGAGCATCCCGACCACCAGCGCCCGCTTGGAGGAGCGCAGGACCTCCATCGCCGGGGCCTCGACGACCTCGCCGCGCTCCTGCAGCGCGAGGAACTCCGGCGACTCGCTCACCCGCAGCCGGATGTAGAGCCCCACCACGACCAGCAGCGCCGAGCACAGGAACGGCACCCGCCACCCCCAGCTCAGCAGCTGCTCCTCGGGCATCAGGGTGACCAGGAAGAACGCCCCGCTGGACAGGAACGTGCCGGCGGGTACCCCGGCCTGCGGGAAGCTGGCGTAGAACGCGCGGCGGTGCGGGGGCGCGTGCTCCAGGGACATGACCACCGCCCCGCCCCACTCGCCACCGACGGCGAACCCCTGGACGAACCGCAGCACGACCAGCAGCACCGGGGCCCAGATCCCGATCGTGGCGTAGGTCGGCAGCAGCCCGACCGCGACCGTGCCCAGCCCCATCAGCACCACCGAGAGCACCAGCATCCGCTTGCGCCCGACCCGGTCGCCGAAGTGGCCGAACACCAGCCCGCCCAGCGGCCGGGCGAGGAAGGCGACCGCGAGCGTCGCGAACCCGGCCAGCGACCCGGCCACCGGGTCGAGGGTGGGGAAGAACAGCGGGTTGAACACCAGCACGGTGGCCGCCCCGAAGACGAGGTAGTCGTACCACTCGATGGTGGTGCCGATGAAGCTGGCCACCGCGACCTTCGCGGGCGAGGGCGCCCGCTGGTCGGCCGGCACGGAATGCGTCGTCGTCATCTCGTGGCTCCCTGGATCGGTGGGTCCTACTGGATGCTGCGGCCGCCGTCGACGTCCAGGCAGACGCCGGTGAGGAAGCCGGCCTGGTCGGAGGCGAGGTAGGCGATGCTGTGCGCGACGTCGCGGGCGGTGGCGGTGCGCGCCATGGGGATGCCGGCCACCCAGTCGGCCCGCACGTCGTCGGGCAGGGCGGCCGCACCGGTGAGGCTCTTGACGAAGCCGGTCTCGGCGATCACCGGGTTGACCGCGTTGACCCGCACGACCGGGGCGACCTCGGCGGCCAGCCCGCGGGTGAGCGTGATGACCGCGCCCTTGGTGGCGTTGTAGACGGTCAGCCCGGGCCGTGGGCGCTTCGCCGCGATCGAGGCGACGTTGACGACCACTCCGCCGCCGCGCCGGCGCAGCGCGGGCACGGCGTACTTGCAGCCGAGGAACACGCTGCGCACGTTGACGGCGAGCTGGCGGTCGACCGTCTCGACGTCGAGGTCGACCAGGGCGCCCGCCCGGTGGGGCACCCCCGCGTTGTTCACCATGACGTCCAGGCCGCCGAACGCCGACTCGGCGGTCTCGACCAGCCCGCGCACGGCGTCCGGGTCGGTCACGTCGGTGGTGACCGCGATCGCCGAGGGCAGCTCGGCGGCGACCCGCTCGGCGCCGGCGGCGTCGATGTCGGACACGACGACGTGCGCCCCGGCCTCGGCGAACGTCCGCGCGGTCGCCGACCCGAACCCGCCCGCGGCGCCGGTCACGACGACGACCTTGTTCTCGAACGACAGCTCCATGGCAGCTCCCTGCTGGCTCGGTCTCAGCGGTGGGTCGGGTGGGGTTCGGTCATCCGCCGCGGGTCGAGCAGCTCGCGCAGCTCGTCGTCGGGCAGGTCCGTGCGCTCGCGGGCGACCTCGCGGATCGTGCGCCCGCTGCGGCGGGCTTCGGCGGCGATGGCGGCCGCCTCGTCGTAGCCCAGGCGCGGGGTCAGCGCCGTGGCCGCCATGAGGCTGCGCTCGACCGCGGCCGGCCCGGCGTCGGTGGCCCGGATCCCGTCGACGCACCGCTCGGCGAACACGCCCGCCGCGCCGGCCAGCAGCTCGATCGACTCCAGCAGGCAGTAGGCCACGACCGGGGTCATCACGGTGAGCTCGAAGTTGCCCCGGCCGCCGGCCAGCGCGATGGTGGCGTCGTTGCCGCTGACCTTGGCCGCGACCTGGCAGACCGCCTCGGCGACGACCGGGTTGGTCTTGCCGGGCATGATCGACGAGCCCATCGACAGGCTCGGCACCTCGATCTCGGCCAGGCCGGTGCGCGGCCCGCTGCTCATCCAGCGCACGTCGTCGGCGATCTTGAGCAGGCTCACCGCGGCCGTGCGCAGCGCGCCGGAGGCGAACACCACCGCGTCGAGGTTGTTCTGCGCCTGGAAGTGGTTCTCGGTCTCGCGCAGCTCCACCGCGAACTCTTCGGCCAGCGCCGCGACGACCCGGCCGGCGAACCCGGGGTGGGTGTTGAGCCCGGTCCCGACCGCGGTGCCGCCCAACGCCACCTCGGCGAGGCCGTGCTGGGCGGCGCGGATCCGCTGCAGGCTGCGCTCGACCTGGCCGGCGTGGCCCAGGAACTCCTGCCCGAGCCGGATCGGCACCGCGTCCTGCAGGTGGGTGCGCCCGGTCTTGACCACCCCGTCGGTGGCCCGGGCGACCACCCGCAGGGACCGCGCGAGGCGGGCGAAGGCGGGCACCAGCCGGTGGGTGATCGCCTCCTGCGCGGCGAGGTGCACGACGGTGGGGGTGACGTCGTTGGACGACTGCCCGCGGTTGACGTGGTCGTTGGGGTGGACCGGGTGCTTGGCGCCCAGCGGCGCGCCGAGCAGCTGGTTCGCCCGGTTGGCGATCACCTCGTTGGCGTTCATGTTGGTGTTGGTGCCGCTGCCGGTCTGGAACACGTCGACCCGGAAGTGGCCGTCGAGCGTCCCGTCGGCGACCTCGCCCGCGGCGGTCGCGATGACCTCGGCGAGCGCCGGGTCGAGCAGTCCGAGCTCGGCGTTGGCCCGGGCGGCGGCCCGCTTGAGCGCCCCGAGTCCGCGCAGGTAGCCGCGCGGCAGGCGCAGGTCGCTGATGGTGAACGCCTCGATCGCGCGTTGGGTCTGCGCCCCCCACAGCGCGCCGTCGGGGACGGCCACCGTCCCACCGAAGTCGACCTCCTGCCGGTGGCCCGCCGGCCGCAGGGCCATCGGCTCCGCGCTCACCGGTCGATGTCCACGGCGACGTACTTGACCTCGAGGTACTCCTCGATGCCGGCGCTGCCGCCCTCCCGGCCCAGACCCGAGCGCTTCATCCCGCCGAACGGGGCGGCCGGGTTGGACACGAAGCCGCGGTTGAGCCCGACCATGCCGGTCTCCAGGCCCTCCGCCAGCCGGACCGCCCGGCCGATGTCGCGGGTGTAGACGTAGCTCACCAGCCCGGAGTCGGTGTCGTTGGCCCGGCGCAGCACCTCCTGCTCGTCGGTGAACGTGGAGATCGGCGCGACCGGGCCGAAGATCTCCTCGCGGGCCATGCGCGCGGAGGCCGGGACGTCGGTCAACACGGTGGGCGGGTAGAAGTAGCCCGGTCCCGGCGGCACCGCTCCGCCGGTGCGGACGCGGGCGCCGCGGTCGACGGCGTCCTCGACGAGCGCGGCGACCTTGTCACGCTGGACGGCATCGATGAGCGGACCGACGTCGACGCCGTCGTCGATCCCGGGGCCGACCACGAGCGCGCCCATCCGCGCGGTGAGCCCCGCGGTGAACTCCTCGGCCACGTCGGCGTGCACGTGGAACCGGTTGGCCGCGATGCACGCCTCGCCGACGTTGCGCATCTTGGCGACCACCGCGCCCTCCACCGCCGCCTCGACGTCGGCGTCCGCGCACACGATGAACGGCGCGTTGCCGCCCAGCTCCATCGACGTGCGCAGCACCTGGTCGGCGGAGCCGGCGATCAGCATGCGGCCGACCTCGGTCGAGCCGGTGAACGACAGCTTGCGCAGCCGGCCGTCGTGGATCAGCGGCTCGGCGACCGCCGCGGGCGAGGAGGTGGTCACCACGTTGAGCACGCCGTCGGGCAGGCCCGCCTCGGCCAGCACCGAGGCCAGCGCCAGCGCCGTGAGCGGGGTCTGCTCGGCCGGCTTGAGGATCATCGTGCAGCCGGCCGCGACCGCCGGCCCGATCTTGCGGGCGGGCATGGCCAGCGGCACGTTCCACGGCGTGATCAGCAGGCTCGGCCCCACCGGCTGGCGCATCAGCAGGATCCGCCCGGAGCCGGCGGGGTCGGCGGTCCAGTCGCCGCGGATGCGCACGGCCTCCTCGGCGAACCAGCGGAGGAACTCCGCGCCGTAGGCCACCTCGGCCCGCGACTCGGCCAGCGACTTGCCCATCTCCAGGGTGATCAGCAGCGCGATCTCCTCGGTGCGCGCCACCAGGATCTCGTAGGCGCGGCGCAGGACCTCGCCCCGCTCGCGCGGCGGCGTCGCCGCCCACGCGCCCTGCGCCGCCGACGCCGCGGCGAGGGCGTCCAGGGCGTCCTCGGCGGTGCCGTCGGCGACCTCGCCGAGCGGGGTGCCGGTCGCCGGGTCCTCCACGGCGAACGTGCGCCCGCCGGTCGCCTCGCGGAACCGGCCGCCGACGAACAGACCCTTCTCGACCCGGTCGAGCACCGCGGCCGCGGTTGCGGTGGCGGGAATGGTGGTGGTCATCGTGTCGAAACCTCACTTCCGGTGTCCGGCTTGGACGTGGGAATCATTCGTATTCACGAACGGGAGTCGGGTGGTCAATTCCGGAACGGGCCCGGCGTAGGATGCCGCCGTGCTGCCCGCGTCCGTGTCGATCGCCGCGGAACTGATCCCCCGACTCGCCCTGCTGCACGCGATGACCGAGCACGGCCACCTGAGCGCGGCCGCGGAGTCGGTCGGGGTGCCCCAGCCCACCGCGACGCGCTGGCTCGACGCACTCAACAAGTCGGTCGGGGTGGCGCTGACCGAACGGGTCGGGCGCCGCGTCGAGCTCACCCCGGCCGGCCACGCGCTGGCCGAGGCCGCCGGCGCGGTCCACCGCGAACTGGCGATGGGCGTGGCCCGCGCGATCGAGGCCGCCGACCCCGGGCGCGGCCAGATCGTGTTCGGCTTCCTGCGCACGCAGGGCTCCACCCGGGCGCCCGAACTGCTGCGCGGGTACCGCGCGGTCCGCCCCCGGGTCCGGTTCTCGCTGGTCCAGGCCGGGCACGAGGAGCTGATCGAGAAGCTGCACGCCGGCACGATCGACATCGCGCTGAGCGCGCTGCGCCCCACGGACGCCGACGTCGAGGCCCTCGAGCTGTTCCGGGAGCCGTTCGTGCTGGTGGCCCCGGTCGAGCACCGGCTGGCCCGGCGACCGATGGTGCACCTGCGCGACGTCCGGGACGAGACCTTCGTCGGGCTCAGCGCCGGGATCGCGTTGCGCCGCCCGGTCGACGAGATGTTCCGCGCCGCCGGGATCAGGCCGCGCTACGGCTTCGAGACCGAGGAGGTGGAGACCGTGCGCGGCCTGGTCGCCGCCGGGGTCGGGTTGGGGGTCCTGCCGCAGCGCCAGGGCGGCCCGGTCGCCGGCTCGATCGAGATCCCGATCGCACCGACGCGCTACCGGACGATCGGCCTGATCGTCTCCTCGCGCCGGCGCCCGACACCGGCGGCGGAGAGCTTCCGCCTCTGGGCCGCGAGCCGACCGCGCCCGGTGCGGACGGGCTGAGCGTCAGTAGGTGATGACGGCCTTGAAGCGCACCTCGCCGGCGGCGGCACTGGCGTGCGCCTCCTCGGCCCGCTCCTTGGGGAAGGTCTCGACCAGCGTCCGGACCTCGCCCCTGGCCACGAAGTCGAGGGCCTCGACGAGGTGCTCGATGGTGTTGTGGGCCGAGCCGATGACCTGGTAGCTGTTCGAGGTCAGGGCGAGCGCCGGGAGCGCGAGCTCGTCGGTGCCGATGCCCATCAGCACGACCTTCCCCCACGGCTTGAGGCCGTTCATCGCGTCGGCGACGGCGGCGTGCGAGCTGTTGGTGTGCAGCAGCACGTCGGCCCCGCCGGCCGCGCGCAGCGACGCACCGTCGGACACGACCTCGTCCGCACCGAGTTCCAGGGCGATGTCCTTCTTGTCGGGGCTGTGGGTCAGCGCGGTGACGTGGAAGCCCGCGGCCTTGGCGTACTGGACGGCCAGGTGGCCCAGCCCGCCGATGCCCGAGACCGCCACCCGCGCGCCCGGCTTGGGCTCGGCCCGGCGCAGGCCCGCCCACACGGTGTAGCCGGCGCAGATGATGGGCGCGGCCTGCTCGTAGGACACCGCGTCGGGCAGCAGCACCGTCCCGCCGGCGTCGACCGCGACGTACTCGGCGTGCCCGCCGTCGACGGTGACCCCGGTCAGCGTGGGGTTGGCGCAGTTCGCGGCGGTCACGAAGCTGTTCGGGTGCTCCTCGTGGCAGAAGTCGCAGACCCCGCACATCTTCTGCGTCATGAACACCCCGACGCGGTCGCCGACCTTGCGCCTCGTCACGCCCTCGCCGACGGCGACGACCTCACCGGCGGCCTCGTGACCGGGGACGATGGGGAACTCGCGGAACGACAGCACCCCGTCGGAGAGCCACAGGTCGGTCCCGCAGATCGCACAGGCGTGGACCCGCACCAGCACGTCGTCCGGCCCGACCTGCGGCACCGGCCGGTCCTGCAGTTCCCACCGCCCCTTCGCCTGGTCGACGACAACGGACTTCATCTGCGCGGTCATGGTCGGACTCCTCTTCCCGGCGGCACGTGCATGTGGGCATGCGGAACCGAGCACGGTGGTGTTTCGGGGAACTGGAACACGGCCCGGATCGGCGCTCCGCAACGGATCCGATTCTGCGGCACCGCGAACCCCAGGCGCATCTGAATGCCTGTCGCCGGGCCTTGCGCGGGCGCCCGAGGCGATTCTCCGACCGGCCGCCATCTGGGCCTATTCACCGATGGCGGTCACCTATCCACCTTTGTGGCGGGGCGGGTGGGCGCGTGCCCCCATCGACGGCGATCCTGCACCAGCGCGCGGTGTTCACCGGCGGCGTCACCCTGCGCCCGCTCGCGGTCGGCGACACGGCCCAGCTCACCGAACTGGTGCGGGTGGTCGCCGCGCACCGGTTGTGCCGTGAGAGGTTCCTGCTCCGGGGGCATCTCCGCCGCCACCGGTGCCGCCGTCGGCTGAGCGACGTGGCTCCGTGGAACGAGGCGACAGGCGGCTGACAGCGAACCGGCACGGCTGTGACAGCGGCGGTGCGCATGGTCGCGGTTGCGCGAAAGCCGCGCACCTGTCCCGGGAGGTAATCATGACCGCTGTCCAGCCCGTCCGGTCCGAGGTTCGGCGCGCCGCCGTGCAGGACCGGTCCGCCATCGCCGCAGTGTTGGCTGCGGCCTTCCACGCGGACCCCGTGTTCGAGTGGGTACTGCCCGACCCGGCTCGCAGGGCAGCCGTGCTGCCGCGGTTCTTCGCGCTCACCGTCGATGCGCTGGCCCACCACGACGACACCTGGACGACCGGTCGGCCCGTCCTGGGCGCCGCGCTGTGGGTGCCGTCGGGTCAGCCCGCCGTGCCCGAGGACGAAGCGGCCGGGTTCGGTGCGGCGCTGGTCGAGGTCGCCGGCCGGGACGGCGAGCGGATGCTCGAGGTGGTTGCGCTGCTCGACGAGCACCACCCCGCCGATCCTCACGAGTACCTGTGGTTCCTCGGAGTCACGCCGCAGGCTCAGGGTCGTGGGATCGGCAGCGCGCTCATGGGACCGGTGTTCGACCGCGCGGATCCCGCTGGTGAGCCGGCCTACCTGGAGGCGACCAGCGCTCGCAGCAAGGCCCTCTACGAGCGGCACGGATTCGTGGCACAGGCGCCGATCTCGGTCCCCGGCGGACCGCCGATCTGGCCGATGTGGCGCCGCTCGGTCTCCTAGTTCTCGGCCGAGACCCCGCACAACCCGACCCGATCGGCGCGGTGCCGGTGGCTTGGCGGTGGCTGGCGGGGTTACCCGCCACGGGTCCGGATC
Organism: Pseudonocardia lacus; assembly: GCF_018531445.1. GTDB lineage: Bacteria > Actinomycetota > Actinomycetes > Mycobacteriales > Pseudonocardiaceae > Pseudonocardia > Pseudonocardia lacus. Next base: position 12,681 of record NZ_JAHDTH010000005.1, on the reverse strand, counting down.
GACGGTACCGACGACGAGGTGGTCGCACGTGTCATCAGAGGAGACGGGCAGGCAACAGGAACTGCCGACAAGGACCACAACCTGATCTGGTTCACCGAGGCGAGCACCGCACGGCGGCGGCGGTGCCACGGCACCGCCGCCCGCCCTCGAAGTCCTGGACAGATCTCGCAGCCCTGGGCGTGTTCTCGCAGCGCGCCGGCGGGCTGCGAGAACACCCCTGACCCTGCGCGGACGCCAGCACCGCCACGCCGCGGCTCAGCCGAGGAAGGCGCCCAGGGCGGCGTTCACCTCGTCGCCGTGGGTCCACAGCAGCCCGTGCGGGGCGCCCTCGATCTCCACGTACTGCGCGTCGGGCAGGGCCTGGCGGAAGCGACGGGCGGTGGCGTCGATGGGCAGGATCCGGTCGGCGGTGCCGTGCAGAATGAGGACCGGCTTGCCGCTGGTGCGGACGGCCTCGACGTCGGCGCGGAAGTCCTCGATCCACGAGGAGACGACCGCGTGGGCCGCGACGGGGGCGCTGGAGACGGCGACGTTCCAGCTGTCGGTGACCGCTTCCTGGCTGATCCGGACGCCGAGGTTGTCGTCGAGGTTGTAGAAGTCGGCGAAGAACTGCGAGTACCAGGCGAGGCGGTCCTGCGTCGCCGCGGCCCCGATACCGTCGAAGACCTCCCGCGGCACGCCCTCGGGGTTGTCGTCGGCGGCGACGAGGAAGGGTTCGAGCGCGGCGAGGAATGCGGAACCGAGCACGGTGGTGTTTCGGGGAACTGGAACACGGCCCGGATCGGCGCTCCGCAACGGATCCGATTCTGCGGCACCGCGAACCCCAGGCGCATCTGAATGCCTGTCGCCGGGCCTTGCGCGGGCGCCCGAGGCGATTCTCCGACCGGCTGCCATCTGGGCCTATTCACCGATGGCGGTCACCTATCCACCTTTGTAGCCCGGCCGCGGTGAGTTGCCGGCCGGTGTCGGCGTCACCGCTCGCGGTCGGCGGCCAGGGCGCGCAGTCGGGTGCCGCTCTGCGGGTCGGCGGGCAGGAACGTCTCGACGGCCAGATCGGCGGCGGTGACGTCGAGGGGAGCGCCCAGGGTGGCGATGACGGTGAACAACCGGACCGGGCCGAGGCGGGTGGTGAGCTCGAAGGTGGCCATGACGCCGTCCCCGGTCCATGCCGGTTCCCGCCCCGTGCGTTCGGCGGCGATGAGGTGCTGCTCGGCTTCGGTCACGAGGTCGAGCAGGGCGTCGTCGGTCTCCTCGTGGGCCTGGCGGCGCAGCCGGTCGATCAGCGGGCGGCTGCAGACCGGGGTGGCGGTGGAGATGCGGGGGAGGCCGTCGGGGTGGGTGAACAGGCGCAGCAGGTTGACCGGTGGGGTGAGCAGGTCGGGGTGCACGCCGTCGAACAGCAGGTCGGCCGCGGTGTTCGCGGCGACGAGTTCCCAGTGGGCGTTGACGATGAGCGCGGGGTTGGGCTCGTGTGCGGTCAGCAGGGCGGTGAGGGCCTGCCGCAGGGGCTGCATGGCCCGGTCCTGGAAGGGGCGTTCGCGGTGCGGCGGGGCGAACCCGCCGGCGAGCAGCAGCCGGTTGCGCTCGCGCAGCGGCACCGCCAGGGCGTCGGCGAGGTGCACGAGCAGCTGCCGGCTCGGCCGGGCCTTGCCGGTCTCGACGAAGCTGAGGTGCTTCGTCGACACCTCGGCGGCCACCGCGAGGTCGAGCTGGCTCATCCGGCGCCGCTGCCGCCAGAACCGCAGCAGCTCGCCCGCCGAGGTGGGCTGGGCGACGGCGCGGGGGGTGGCCACGACAAGAGCTTGCCCGGTGGGCGGCGGCAGGGCCATTACCTGCCGGGTGCAGTCGACTGCACCCGGCAGGTAATGGCCGCGTGCCACCGTCCGCGCCGAGGCTGTGGGCATGCAGAGCTATCGGTTGAGCGGTTCCGGCGCGGGCCTGGCGGGCCTGCGCACGATCAGCGGTGAGGTTCCCGCACCCGGGCCGGGGGAGGTGCTGGTCGCGGTCCGGGCCGCCGCGTTGAACTATCGCGACCTGCTCATCCTGGACGGCGGCTACGTGCTCCCGGTCCGCGCGGACGGTGTCCCGCTCGCCGAGGGCGTCGGCGTCGTCCGCGACGTGGGTCCGGGCACCGGCGGATCCGCGGTGGGCAGCCGCGTCGTGCCGGCGGTGTTCCCCCGCTGGCAGGACGGTCCGTTCACCCCGGCGGTGGCCGATCAGCTCGGCGGGTCGCTGGACGGGCTGCTCACCGAGTACGCGGTGCTTCCCGCGGCGGCGTGCGTCGAGGTGCCGGAGTTCCTGACCGACGCCGAGGCCGCGACGCTGACCTGCGCCGGGGTGACGGCGTGGAACGCGCTGACGGGAGGCCGCGCGGTGCGAGCCGGTGAGACCGTGCTGACGCTGGGCACCGGCGGGGTGTCGCTGTGGGCGGTGCAGTTGGCCACGGCGATGGGGGCCACGGTGATCGCCACGACCGGCGACGACGCGAAGGCCGGCGTGCTGACCCGGCTCGGCGCGTCCGCCGTGGTCAACTACCGCACCGCGCCCGACTGGCCCGCCGCCGTCCGCGAGCTGACCGGGGGCCGCGGCGTCGATCACGTCGTCGAGGTGGCCGGGACGCTACCGGCCTCGGTGGCCGCCACGGCCTTCGGCGGCCAGGTCGGCATCGTCGGCTTCCTGGGGGCCGCGGCTCCGATCGACCCGTACGCGGTGTTCACCGGCGGCGTCACCCTGCGCCCGCTCGCGGTCGGCAGCACGGCCCAGCTCGCCGAGCTGGTGCGGGTGGTCGCCGCGCACCGGCTGCGTCCGGTCGTGGACCGGACGTTCGCCTTCGACCGGGCGCCGGAGGCCTTCGCGCACTACCGCGCGGGCGAGGCCGTGGGCAAGGTCGTCATCTCCGTCTCCTCGACCGAGGGCCGGTGACCGGGGTGGCGCCACGTGTAGGCAGCGCCGAGTGGACCGGCACGCTCCAGGAGGGGACCGGCCGCGTGCGCGTCGGTCCCGGGCGGTGGGAGGCGGACTACAGCTTCCGATCGCGCTTCACCGATCCCGCTACCGATCCCGCTACCGGGCACGCGTCCGGTGGCACCAACCCCGAGGAACTGCTCGCCGCGGCGCACAGCAGTTGCTTCGCGATGGCCCTGACCCACGTGCTGACCGAAGCCGGCCGGCCGCCCCGGGCGGTGCGCACCCGCGCGCGGGTGCGGCTGCGGCCCGTCGGCGGCACGCCGACCATCGACCTCGTCGAGCTGGAGGCCGGCGCCGACGTCGAGGGCCTCGATGAGGAGGCCTTCCGCCGACACGCCGAATCGGCGATGGCGGGGTGCGCGCTCACCCGGGCCCTCGCCGGGGTCGCCGAGATCCGACTCACCGTGGCACCGGGTCGCTGACCGACCGGGCTGCTCGACGCCGGCTGCGCGGACGCCGCCACCTCACTGCGCTCGATCCAGCGGCAGGTGAGTGCGATCAGCGAGGTGCGGCGTCCGGCTTGCGTGCGAGACCGCCGACGGTCTGCTCCAGGGGCTCCGGATCGGCCTGGCCGATCCGCGGGACTCCGGCCGGGCGATCCGGGCGCCAGAGGGTGATCGAGACGAGTCCCGGGTCGACCAGCTCCAGACCGTCGAAGAAGCTCGCGATTTCCTCGCGCGGCCGGTAGTTGTACGGCACGGCGCCCGTCTCGCCGTACTCCTCGGCGGCTTCGAGAGATGCCTCATCGCCCTCGACCAGGATGCTGTCGCAGAGCAGCAGGTAGCTGCCGGGAGCCGCGGCGCCCATCAACGTGCGGATGACTTCCCGAGCGTCCTCCACATTCCTGAGATGTCCGAGCACCCCCATGAAGAGGATGGCGACCGGCTCCTCGAAGTCGAGGAGTTCGCTGGCCTCGGCCAGCATCGGGGCGGGATCGCGCATGTCGGCGTGGATGTAGCGGGTGGCGCCCTCGTCGGTGCTGGTCATCAGGGCGCGGGCGTGCGCGAGGATGAGCGGGTCGTTGTCCACGTAGACGATCCGGGCGTCCGGCGCGACCTGTTGGGCGACCTCGTGGGTGTTCTCGGCCGTCGGCAGCCCGGTGCCCACGTCGAGGAACTGGCGGATGCCGGCCTCACCGGCCAGGTAGCGCACCGTGCGCTTGAGAAACGCGCGCTGTTCGCGGACGATCCGCAGGATCGAGGGATCGATCGCGACCCAGGCGTCGCCGGCCTCGCGGTCGACCGGGTAGTGGTCCTTTCCGCCCATCCAATAGTTGAAGATGCGGGCGGAATGCGGGACCGTCGTGTCGATTCCGGTAGCTCGGTCGTCATCCTCGGAGGGCATGGTCGCAGGGTAGCGGTCGCGATGCAATCCGTCGGCCATCGCCCGCTTCCTCCCGACCGAGGTGCGATCGGAACTGCAGCGATAGCCCATTCGGTGCCAGCAGCTACTGCGGTTACCCCGCCCGGTTCGACCCCACAATGCGGGCGGAGCAGGAGTGAACCGGCTCGGTCCGTCCGGAGACTACGACCGCCGGATGCGGTACCGCAGGTGCACGACGCGCTGCGCGGGCTCCACCTCGTCGCCGGTGACCAGACGGCGGACCAGGTCGAGCTCGACGGGTTCGGCCGCCGGGTCGTCGAACAGGCGCCGCCCCTGCCCGAGCAACACCGGGACGACGTGCAGTTCGAGCTCGTCGAGCTCCCGCACCCGCAGCAGCGCCTGCGCGGCTCCGGCCCCGTGCACCATGACGTCGGCGTCCCCGGCCGCGGCACGGGCCTGCGCGGCGGCGTCCCGGGGGTCGGTGACGAACCGGACGCTGCCCGGCGGCGGGTCGGCCGGGACGTCGTGGGTGAGGACGAGGACGGGTACGCCGTCGTGGTGATCGCCCTGCCACCCGTCGGCGTGCTCGTAGGTGCGGCGGCCCGAGATGAGCGCGCGGGTGGCCATGGCCTCGGCGTGGACCTGGCCGCTGGGCCCCGGTGCGTCGCGCCGGTCGAGCCAGTTGAACAGGCGGAACCCGTCGACGCCCATGGGTGCGTCCACACCGTCGCGGGGACCTGCCACGTAGCCGTCCAGGGACATGGCCATGTAGAGGCGGATCGCCATCGTTCAGCCCTCCGATCGCACGCGGAAGCGCAGGTGCTGCACGTCCCGCCCGTCCAGGGCCCGGACGAGGTCGAGCTCGACGTGCCCGGGCGGCAGGTGGTCGAACAGCCGACGGCCCCGCCCCATCAGCACCGGCACCAGCTGGAGCTCCATCTCGTCGAGCAGGCCGGCGCGCAGGCACTCCTGGGCCGTCGCCGCGCCGTGCAGCAAGATGTCGCGCCCACCCGCGGCGGCCTTGGCCTGGGCCACGCACGAGGCGATCCCCTCGGTGGCGTAGTGGGCCGATCCCGGCGCCGGTTCGGCGGGCGCGGTGCGGGTCAGCACGAATATCGGGACGCCGTCGTGGTGGTCACCCGCCCAGCCGTCCGCGAACTCGAAGGTCCGCCGCCCGGTGATGACCGCCCCGGTGGCCATCACCTCGTCGAAGACCGTCGCGCCGGCGTCGTCGGTCGGCCGGTACGAGGCCGGGTCCACGCCACCGTGCGCCAGCCAGGCGTGCAGGCGCTCGCCGCCGACGCCCAGTCCGCGTCCCGGGGCGTCGTCCGGGCCGGCGATGAACCCGTCCACCGACATCGACATGTACAGCACGACTCTGCTCATGGCCCCACCCTGGATGGCCGCGGCGTGCGGCGGCATCCCAGAATCGTGGGATGGTGCCGGGCGCGGCGTATGGTCGTCGGGTGGTCACCGCGGAGCACGCCCGCACCCGCGACGAGATCGTGCGGTTGGCCCACCGGGGCCTGTCGGTGCCGGAGTTCGCGCGGGCTGTCGGCAGCGCGCTGCTGCGCGCGGTGCCCGCCGAGGGCTCCTGCCTGATGACGCTCGATCCGGCGACCATGCTGCCCACCGCGGAGTTCGTCGAGAACGGCCTGCCCGCCGCCGAGATGCTCCGGCTCGTCGAGATCGAGGTGCGCGAGCCGGACTTCACCAAGTGGACCCAGCTCGCCCGCGCCGAGCACCCGGCGGCCAGCCTCAGCGACGCCACGGCCGGTGATCTCGACCGCAGCCTGCGGCAGCGCGAGATCCGGCGCCCCGCGGGTTTCGCCGACGAGCTGCGGGCCGTACTCGCGGGCGGCACCGGGGTGTGGGGCGCGCTCACCGTCTTCCGGGAGGCGAAGCGGCCGCACTTCACCCCGGCCGAGGTGCAGTTCGTGTCCTCGACGGCCGGGCTGATCGCCGACGGTCTGCGCCGGGGCCTGCTGCTCGACGCCGCGCGGAGCGGTCTCGACGACGTCGGCCTGCTGGTCCTCGACGCCGACAACGGGGTGAGCATGTCCAACCCGGCCGCGGACCGGTGGCTCGACGAGCTGGGCGCGGGCGACCGGCCGGGTGCCCGGATGCCGCTGGTGGTCCCCGCCGTCGCCCACCAGGCACGGGCGATCCACGGCCCGGCCCCGGCCCCGGCCAGGGCACGGGCGCGTACCCGGACCGGGCGGTGGTTGACGGTGCGGGGATCGCTGATGGGCGACGGACCGCACGCCCCGGTCGCGATCATGTTCGAGGTGGCGCGGCCGGCGGAGATGGCGCCCCTGGTGGCCGGTGCCTACGGTCTCACCGACAGCGAGTGCCGGGTCACCGAACTGGTGGCGCGGGGCCTGTCCACGAAGCAGATCGCCGGTCGGCTCCACGTGTCGGCGTACACCGTCCAGGACCACCTGAAGTCGATCTTCGCCAAGTCCGGCGCCCGCTCCCGCGGCGATCTGATCGCCACGCTGTTCTTCGACCACTACGCCACCTCGCTCACCTGAGGTGGGGGGTCGTCGCCGCTCCCGGGTCGCCCTCCGACACGGCGGCGTGCGCCCGACGTCCGGCGGCGAGGCCGGCGCGACATCCGACCGGTCCGGGACGCGACGCAACGACGACGGCGGCGCCACCCCGACGTGGGCAGGATCGGCGGAGGCGCCCAGCGGGGCGTCGGCCGGTGGAGGGAGCGCGGTGGACCACTCGCGGTTGTCGATGTCGCTCGGCGAGGCCGTCTTCACCCAGCGGTCGATCCGGCGGTTCCGGCCCGACCCCGTCCCGCTCGCCGACGTCGAGCTGGTGCTGGCGGCCGCGACGAAGGCCCCCAGCGGGGGGAACAGCCAAATCGCCCGGTTCCTGGTGGTCGACGACCCCGCGCTGGTGAGCGCGTTCGGGGCGCTCTACCGCGAGGCCTGGTGGGCCAAGCGGCGCGACGCGGCGGGCTGGACCGGGCCCGGGGACCTCACCCCGCAGGACCGCGAGCAGTGGGGGCCCTCGATGCGCCTGGCCGAGGAGATGGGCCGCGCCCCGTGCGTGGTCCTGGTGCTGTCGGTGCCTCCGCACGCGGAGGGATCGGTCCTGCCCGCGACCCAGAACCTCATGCTGGCGGCGCGGGCGCTGGGTATCGGTTCGGTGCCGACCACCCTGCACGCATCGGTCGAGGGCCGGTTGCGGGAGATGTTCGCGATCCCGGACGACGTCGCGTTCCACTTCGCCATCCCGCTCGGCTACCCCGCTGGTGCCTTCGGGCCGACGCGGCGCCGGCCCACGTGGGAGGTCGGCCACCACAACCGGTGGGAGGGCCCGGTGCCGTGGGCGCCGGCGGGTGCGCAGGCCGACGACCGCTGACGGTCCGGTCGGCGCGGATCGGCGGCTCGCACGGATCGCCAGCAAAACCGGCGCGGATCGTGGAGTCCCGCGCGCGCCGGGTCAGCACGGTGGGGCGATGGGGTCGATGGAGGGCAAGGCGGGACTGGTCACCGGCGCGGCCAGCGGCATCGGCCGGGCCACCGCGGTGCGCGCGGCCGCCGAGGGCGCGTCCGTGCTGGTGTCGGACCTGGAGTCGGCTGCAGCCGAGGGCGGGCGGACGGTCGAGCTGTGCCGGGCGGCCGGCGGTGTCGCCGAGTTCCAGGTCTGCGACGTCGCGCGGCCCGCCGACCACGACGCGCTGGTCGCCGGGGTGCTCGACCGCTGGGGCAAGCTCGACTTCGCGCACAACAACGCGGGGGTGGGCGGCGGCGGCAAGCTGCTCGCCGACATCGAGGACGAGGACTTCGACCGGGTCATCGCGATCAACCTGCGTGGCGTCTTCCTGGGGATGAAGCGCCAGATCCGGGCGATGCTCGCCGGCGGGGGCGGGTCCATCGTGAACACCGCGTCCAACGCCGGTCTGCGGGGGGTGAAGCGGCTGGCGCCCTACACCGCGGCCAAGCACGGGCTGGTGGGGCTGACCAAGAACGCCGCCGTCGAGTACGCCGAGGACCTGATCCGGGTCAACGCCGTCGCCCCGGGGACGATCATGACCGGGTTCGCCCGGGGCGCCACCCCCGAGCGGCTCGCCGAGATCATGCGCCCGCAGGCCCTGCAGCGGATCGGCGAGCCGGAGGAGGTCGCCGCGGCCGTCGTGTGGCTGATGTCCGACGACGCCTCGTTCGTCACCGGGGTGACGCTGCCGGTCGACGCGGGGTCGGTCGCCGGCTGGTAGCCCCCGACGCGCGCCTGTCGGCCTCTGCGCAGAGTCCCCATGGTCTTCGCAGGTGCTACGGCGCCTGCGAAGACCTCACCGCCCCTGCGAAGAAGCCCCGACCCCGGTGGGGGCGTCCTCGCAGTGCTGGCTGGGACGTCGCAGGGCTGGCTGGGGACGTCGCAGGGCTGGCGGGGTTGTCGCAGCGCGCCGGCGGGCTGCGACCACACACCCAGCGCTGCGAGCACACCGCGAGGGCTGCAAGCCCCCGCCGGCGAGGCGGCGCGCAGCGCCTCCGGATCAGGCCGGCGCCTTCCACACCCCCGCCCAGAAGATCTCGCTGGACAGGTACCGCGACACCCCCTTGACCGTCGGCCGGGCGATCGCCGCCTTGGCCGCCCGGGTCAGCCAGAGCACCGGGAGGTCCTGGCTGATCAGCACCTGGGCCCGCTGGTAGGCCGCCGCCTGCGCGGCCGGGTCCGCGGTCGCGCTGGCCTCGGCGAGCGCGGCGTCGACGTCCGGGTTGCTGTACTTGCCGTAGTTGTTGATGCCGACGGTGCTGAACTGGTTGACCATGAACGGGTACGGGCTCTCGTAGGGCCCGGTGATCCAGGTCGCGGTGCCGAACCGGGTGCCGCGCACGATCGGGCCGATGAACGTCGAGATGTCGTCGAACTGCAGGTTCGCCGTCACACCGATCGCCGCCCACTGCGCCTGCAGGAACTGGGCCAGCTGGTGGTCGTCGGGGGAGTTGCCGGTGTTGTAGGTGAACGTGGGATCGCCCCCGGACGCCCGGTAGTCGGCCACGAGCTGCTTCGCGCGCTCCACGTCGTAGCCGGGGTAGGCGTCCGCGGCCTGCTGGCTGAAGTACGGGCTGTCCTCGGCGAACGGGGTCGTGGCGAGCTGGCCCCGGCCGCGGAACTGGGTGGCGTTGAGCGCGACGGGGTCGACGGCCCGGATGAGCGCCTCGCGCATGCGCCGGTCGTCGAACGGGGCCTGGGTCAGGTTGAAGTACAGGTACTGCCCGTCGCCGCCGGGGCCCCAGTAGGTCTGCAGGGTGTCGTCGGCCGAGGCGCGTTCCAGCTCGCTGAAGAAGCCGCCGATGTTCAGGTCGATGTCGCCGTTGACGATCGAGGCGTAGCGCGAGTCGGTGTCGGGCAGCGGACGGAACTCGATGCCGTCGAGGTAGGGCTTGCCCTCGTCCCAGTACCGGTCGAACCGCTCGACGACCGTCTTGTTGTCCTGGGCCCAGCTGACGAACCGGAACGGCCCGGCGCCCACCGGGTTGCGCGTGTAGGCATCGCCACTGGCCTGCACGGCGGTGGGCGAGGCGATGGTGCCCAGGTTGCCCGAGGAGAACGGCAGCGCGAACGACATCGGGAACGTGCTGGTCGCGCGCTTGAGCGTGAAGGTGACGGTGAGCGGGTCGGTGGCGGTCATCGCGGCGATCGGTTCGGTGTAGAGGTGCCCCAGCGCCGTGGGGTTGTCCAGCTGGCGGCGCACGTTGAAGACCACGGCGTCGGCGTCGAGCGGGGTGCCGTCGTGGAAGGTCACGCCGGGGCGGAGGGTGAGCGTCCAGGTGGTGCCGCCGTCGGGGCTGGTCATCGACTCGGCGAGCTGCGGCTGCGGGCGCCCGTCCCGGTCCATCTTCAGCAGCGAGTCGTAGATGGCCGAGGCCATCAGGCTGTTTCCGACGGTCGGGTCCAGCCCGCGGGACTCGGTGTACATCCCGACGACGAGCGTGCCGCCGCGCACCGGCGTGCCCTCCTGGGCCGGGTCGCCGCCCCAGGGCTGCGAGGAGTCGAGCGCGCCCACCGACTCCGGCTCGTCGCCGCCGAACGCCGGGCCCGGCGCGGACCCGCAGCCGGCCAGGACCAGGCAGAGCGCGACCAGCAGGGCGGCCGCGGCGCTCGGGCGCCCGCGGCCCGGGGTGCGGGCGCGGGGGAGACCGGCCATGGGGTCCACGCGGTTCATCAGCACCATCCCGTCGCAGCACCGGACGTCGTCGTACGGCCCTCCCGGGGGCGCGGTGCCCGTTGCGGCACGTGGCCCGACGTGGAGGTGGGCGCAGAGTAGGCACAGCGCGGGTGCCCGTTCGGGGCTCCGGGGACGAAATGCGCGCGGGCTCCGGGAACCGTGCGCGCAACGCCAACTGCGCGTCAGCCGCCCGCCCGCGGCAGCCGGGCGGGCGGGTCGGTCTCGCGCACGAGCGGGTCGTCGTCGGTGCCCAGCGCGCGCCAGTCGGCGCCCGGTTCCAGGATCTTCTCCGCCGACCGGATGCCGCGGTAGTCCAGGTCGCCGTCGACGGCGGGCGGCGGCGCGCCGTCGGCCAGGCCGCGGGCGGCGCCGAGCAGCAGCCGGCGCATCCGGATGATCGCCTTGTCCGAGGTGCCCAGCCGCTCCTGGCTGCGGTCGTAGATCGGGCCCATCGACTCGGTGACCATGAAGTCCTGGCTGACGAACTCGGCGACCCCGGAGTAGGTCACGGTGCGCTGCACGTCGCGGTCGATGCCGTAGTCGTTCTCGGCGGTGTACACGCGGGGCAGCACGCCGGTGCCCTGCTCGTTGCGGGCGTGGGTGAACGGGGTCCGCTCGAACAGCCCCGGCCCGCCGATCCCGTGCGGGTTCTCCACGTCGCGGGTGACGAACGTGAACCGCGCGGTGTTGTGGTCGTCGATCGGGACGAACACGCCGTGGCGGGTGCTGAACGGCAGCGCGGCCACGACGGTGAAGAAGGGGTAGCAGTACGCGGTCACGCGCACGTGCGTGTGGCCGTTGGGGGTGGTGCGGATCCCGGCGTACTTGAACCCGTACCAGGTGTCCTCGATCTCCAGCCGCGGCGCGCGGTCGTGGCGCCAGAACTTCCACGACATGGCGTTGGTCGGGTAGCCGGGCTTGTCGCTGCCGTCGTCGGGGATCTGCTCGACGCCCTCCCACTGGTGCAGCCAGGAGATGTGGCTGGTGTCGAGGTTGCCCTCCATGGCCTGCACCCAGTTGCACGGGGTGTGGATCTTCGTGGCGGCGGCGTTCGCCGGCCGCAGGGTCTCGGTGCCGAAGTCGCGGAACGGGGTCATGTGCTCCGCGGGACCCATGTAGGTCCAGACGATCCCGCCCGACTCGTGCACCGGGTAGGCCTTGGCCCGCACCCGGTCCTTGAACGTGCTGGTCGGCGGCTCGGAAGGCATGTCGATGCACGCGCCGTCGGCGTCGAACTGCCAGCCGTGGTACGGGCAGCGCAGTCCGCAGGTGCCGTCGGGGCCGGCCTCGTTGCGGCCGAAGTACAGCGACGCGCCGCGGTGCGGGCAGTTCTCCTGGATCAGCCCGACCCGGCCCCTGGCGTCGCGGAACGCCACCAGGTCCTCGCCGAACAGCCGGACCCGCACGGGGGCGCACTCGGGCGTCGGGACCTCGCTGACCAGCAGCGCGGGCGTCCAGTAGCGGCGCAGCAGCTCGCCCATGGGAGTGCCCGGCCCGACGCGGGTGAGCAGTGCGTTGTCTCTCTCGGAGAGCATCGTCGTCCTCCTCGGGCGGCGGCGGGTCGAGCGTCCCTCCCACCGGACGGTAGTTCCGGGTGCGTCGATCGACAACAGATCGTTCACAGGCTCATTAGCAAAATTGTTAACGATTCGCGGCGCCGGGGTTAGGCTGGCGGCTCCGGTCGGGCACCCAGAGTCGGGAGGCTCCATGACCAGCGACACGACGGCCGCCACGCCATGGTCGACGGCCGGCGCAACTAGGGGGTCGGGTGCGCGCCGGCGCCGGTGACCAGCACCTTCACCGAGGTGTCCGGGTCGTTCTGGGTGCGGAACGCCTCGGCGATCCCGGCCAGCGGCAGCCGGTGGCTGATCAGCGGCTCGACCTGGGCGCGACCGGTGGCCAGCAGGTCGAGCGCGTCGCGGAAGTCCCGCGGGGTGACGTTGGCGCTGCCGCGCACGGTGACCTCCCGCTGCACCGCCAGCATCGCGTCGAACGGGACCGTGCGGTGGTAGAGCGCGACCAGCACGACGGTGCCGCCCGGGGCGGTCGCGGCCACGGCGCGCTCGACCAGCGCGGGCGCCCCGCTGGCCTCGACGACCGCGTCGACGCCGGCCGGGAGGTCGGCGGCGTCGGCCACCGGGACCAGCCCGAGCCGCTCGGCGACCGCGAGGCGCGCCGGCGAGCGGTCCAGCCCGAACACCGGG
>NZ_JAHDTH010000066.1 GCF_018531445.1 Pseudonocardia lacus | reverse complement strand
CGATCCAACGCGACCCGCAATCCAAGACGTTCTACCGCCGCAAACGCGCCGAGGGCAAACGCCACCACCAAGCTCTCATCGCACTGGCCCGACGACGAGTCAACGTCCTGCACGCCATGCTGCGCACCAGAACCGAGTACCGAACCGACCACAGGCCGGCTGCCGCTTGACAACAGCATTAGGCAGCCACCCCCGCGACGGCCAGGACCGACCGCATCCGGGCGGCGGCCAGGTCGGGGTCGGGCAGCAGGCCGGCGGCGTCGGCCAGGCGCAGGACCTCGGCCAGGTGCGGGAGGCTGCGCGCGGTGGCCATGCCGCCGACCATCGCGAACGCCTCCTGGTGGCCGGCGAGCCAGGCCAGGAACACGATCCCGGTCTTGTAGTGCGGGGTCGGCGCGGCGAACAGGTGCCGCGACAGCGCCACCGTGGGGGCCAGTGCGCTGTCGTAGGCGGCCGTGTCGCCGCGGTCGAGGGCCTGCAGCGCGGTCGACGCGGCGGGGGCGATCGGGTCGAAGATGCCGAGCAGCGCGTGCGAGTGCGCGGTCGCGTCGCCGCGGACCAGCTCCGGGTAGTGGAAGTCGTCACCGGTGTAGAGCTTGACCCCGTCCGGCAGGGCCGCGCGCAGCCCCACCTCGTGGGCCCGGTCGAGCAGCGAGACCTTGATCCCGTCGACGGCGCCGGCGTGCTCGCGGACCAGCGCCAGCACGGCGGCGGTGGCCTCGGCGACGTCACGGGATCCCCAGTAGCCGGCCAGCTGCGGGTCGAACACCTCACCCAGCCAGTGCAGCAGCACCGGCGCCGACGCCTGCCCGATGACCCGGGTGTAGACCTTCGCGTAGTCGTCCGGTCCGGCGGCCAGGCGGGCCAGGTCGCGGCTGGCCATCAGCACGACTCCGGCCCCGGCGCCCTCCACGACCTCCAGCTGGGTAAGGTAGGCGCCGACCACGTCGTCGAGCGAGCGCAGCTCGGCGCCGGTGTCGGTGCCGACCCCGCACACCAGCCGGCCGCCCACGGCGCGCGCCTCGGCCGCCGAGCGGCGCACCAGCTCGGCGGTGGCCGACCAGTCCAGGCCCATGCCCCGCTGCGCGGTGTCCATCGCGTCGGCCACGCCCAGCCCCCACGACCACAGGTGGTGGCGGAAGGCCAGGGTGGCGTCCCAGTCCAGCACGGCCGGGGCGCCGGGGGTGTTGTCGGCGAGCGGGTCGGCGACCACGTGCGCCGCCGCGTACGCCGTGCGGGAGGTGATCGCGGCGGTCGGTCGGGTCCAGCGCCCCGGCGCGCCCAGGACGTGCTGGTGCAGCGAGCCGTCGGCGCCGGGCAGCAGGAGACGGCTCACGCCCGCACCTCCGGCACCTCGAAGCGCCTGCCCTCCGCGGACGAGCGCAGGCCCAGCTCGGCGAGCTGGACGCCGCGGGCGCCGGCCAGGAAGTCGTAGGGGTGCTCGCCGCCCTCGACGACGTGGCGCAGGAACTGCTCCCACTGCACCCGGAACCCGTTGCCCAGCTCGGCGTTGTCGGGCACCGGCTGCCACTGCTCGCGGAAGCGCTCGGTCGCCGGGAGGTCGGGGTTCCACACCGGCATCGGCGTGGTGGCGCGGTGCTGCACGCGGCACTCGCGCAGGCCGGCGACCGCGCTGCCCTCGGTGCCGTCGACCTGGAACTCCACCAGCTCGTCGCGGAACACCCGCACGCACCACGAGGAGTTGATCTGCGCGACGACCCCGTCGGGCAGCTCGAAGATCCCGTAGGCGGCGTCGTCGGCGGTGGCGGCGTAGCGCTCGCCCTGCTCGTCGACGCGCTCGGGGACGTGCGTGACCGCCCGCGCCGTCACCGCCCGCACCGGTCCGAACAGGCTCTCCAGCACGTAGGACCAGTGGCAGAACATGTCCATGACGATCCCGCCGCCGTCGGCGCTGCGGTAGTTCCAGCTGGGGCGCTGTGCGGGTTGCCAGTCGCCCTCGAACACCCAGTACCCGAACTCGCCGCGCACCGACAGCACCCGGCCGAAGAAGCCGGCGTCGAGCAGCCTGCGCAGCTTCACCAGGCCGGGCAGGTAGACCTTGTCGGCCACCACGCCGGTGCGCACACCGGCCTCGGCGGCCAGCCGGGCCAGGGTCAGCGCGCCCTCCAGCGACTCGGCCAGCGGCTTCTCGGTGTAGACGTGCTTGCCCGCGGCGATGGCCGCGGTGATGGCCTTCTCCCGGGCCGAGGTGACCTGGGAGTCGAAGTAGACCTGGGCGGCCGGGTCGGCCAGCGCCTCGTCGAGGTCGGTGGTCCACCGCTCGACGCCGTGCCGGTCGGCGATCTCGCCGACCCGCGCCGCGCTGCGCCCGACCAGCACCGGCTCGACCGGCAACCGGCTGCCGTCGGACAGCAGCAGGCCGCCGTCGTCGCGGATGGCCAGCACGGAACGCAGCAGGTGCTGGCGGTACCCCATCCGGCCGGTGACGCCGTTCATCACGATGCGCAGCGGGCGCGCGCTCATGGGCTGTTCCTCCGCGGTGTGGTCGGTGTGATCGGTGTGATCGGTGTGGCCGGGTGCTGGGCGGGTGCGCCGAGCAGGGCGGCGATGTCGACAGGCAGCCCCGTCGCCAGCGACTCGTTGGCCGCGATGCCCACGGCGACCGCGTGGACGCCGTCGCGCCAGCCGGCGCGCCTGCCCAGCGGGTCGGCCGGCCGGTCGGGCCGGAACAGGTCGTCGAGCAGCAGGGCGTCGCCCCCGCCGTGCGCGCCCGCCCCCTCGGCGACCGGTACCCGGCGGGCGGGTACCCAGTGCCGCTGCACGACCAGCTCGGTGCCGGGGCGCCGAGCCGGGCCGGCGCCACCGGCGTCGGGGTGCGCGCTCGGGTCGACCGCGTCGCGGTCGCCGGCCCGTGGCCGGTGCACCTCCGCGCGCTCGACGACGGCCAGCTCGATCCGACCCCCGGTGCCGTTGATCGACACCCGGTAGCCCTCCCACGGCGCGTGCGCGTTGAGCGAGTAGCTCAGGGTGGGCCCGCCGCGGTAGCCGACGAGCACCGCCATGTTGTCCTCGATCGAGATGCCCTCGCCGAACACGTCGCGGTCGCGCAGGTAGCCGTCGTCGGCCTCGGCGTCGAGGTAGAGCCGGCGCAGCCGCGGGTCGGCGGCCAGGTCGAGGCCGAACGGGTCGTCGGCCAGAGCGGGGTCGCCGTGGCTGCGCGGGGGGCGGCCGCCGACCCCCCGCGCGGCGGCCGCCCGGGCCCCGTAGAAGCGCAGCCCGCCCATCGCCACGACGCGCTCGGGCACGTCGTCCAGCCACCAGTCGACCAGGTCGAAGTGGTGGCTGGACTTGTGCACGAGCAGGCCACCGGAACTGGCCTTGTCGCGGTGCCAGCGGCGGAAGTAGTCGGCGCCGTGCACCGTGTCGAGTACCCACTCGAAGTGCACGGAGGTGACCGCGCCGATCTCCCCGGCGGCGAGCAGCTCGCGGACCGCGGCGTTGCGCGGGGAGTAGCGGTAGTTGAACGTGACGACCACCTCCGCGTCGGCGGCCGCGACCGCCTCGGCGATCCGCCGGCAGCCCTCCGCGGTGGTGGTGAGCGGCTTCTCGCAGATCACCGCGGCCCCCGCGGCGAGCGCTGCGCTGACGTACCCGGCGTGGGTGGCGTCCACGCTGGTCACGACGACGCCGTCCGGGCGCTGCTCGGCGAGCAGGTCGGCGAACCGCGACGGCGGGTACTGCGCGAGGTCGGGCGCACCCGGCCGGGCCGCCCGGTGCCGGTCCTGGTGGTAGGCCATCCGGGTCGGGTTCGGGTCGCACAGGGCCACCAGCTCGCCCACGTCGGCGTGGCTGCCCAGCAGCGCGTCGACGTACATCTGCGCCCGGTGCCCGGTGCCGACGACGGCGTAGCGCCTGCGCGGGGTGGTCACCGGCGGACTCATGCAGCTCTCCTCGGGGTGGGGACGGCGGGCGGTGCGGGAGGGGTCGCACCGCCCGCCGCGTCTGCTGCGCCGATGCTGAGCTCGCGAGCTCGCTCAGGCGGTCGCCGCGTCCAGCTCGCTCATGAACCGGTCGGCGGCCTCATCGACGGTCAGCTGGTCGAACAGCACCTGCTCGTGCAGCTGCTGCAGGATCCGCTGCACCTCGCCCGCGCCCTGCGGCGGCAGGCCCGGCGGCTCGGCCAGCGACGGGGTGATCTCCTCGACGAACGCCGCGGAGCGCTGGTCGGCCGGCTTGAGCTTGGGCACGATCTGCTCGCGCAGCGCGGTGTTGATCGGCAGGCCGCGGTCGCTGAGCGCGAGCTCGGCCGCCTCCGGCGAGTTGATGAGGTAGTCGATGAACTTCGCCGCCGCCTCCGGGTGCTCGCTGCGCGAGGAGATCGACCAGAACATCGCGGGCTTCAGGTACATCCCGGCCTGCGGCGACTCGCCGGGCCAGCGCAGCAGCTCCATGTCCTGGCCGGTGGCCGAGCTGATCGCGGGCAGCTGGTTGGTCCACCAGCTGCCGAGCGCGGCCCGGCCGTTCGCCGTCAGCGACCCGTCGACGCCGCCGGCCTGCGACTCCACGCTGATCGACGGCGGCGAGGTCCCGCCGGAGTCGCGCAGCGCGAGCATCGTGTTCCACCAGTCGACCACGGTCTGGCGGGTGAAGCCGACGTCGCCCGACTCGTCGAACAGCGCCTCGCCGCGCTGGCGGGCGAAGATCTCCAGGCTGGTCTCGTTGAACCCCAGGTCCTGCACGCCGAACACCTGACCGCCGCCCGCGGCGCTGACCTGGCCGGCGACCTGCACCATCTGGTCCCAGGTCCAGGTGGTGTCGTCGGGCACCGCGACGCCGGTGTCGGCGAACAGCTTGGGGTTGGCCAGCAGCGCGAACGCGTTCACCCCGGTCGGGATGGCGTAGCTGGTGCCGTCGAGCTGGCCCGTCTTGAGCATCGGCTCGTCGAGCTGCGCGGTGTCGATGACGCCCGGCATGAACTCGGTCAGGTCGGCGAGCGCGCCGCGCTCGGCGTACTCGGCCACGTAGCGGGTGTCCTGCTGCATGACGTCGGGCGCGTCGCCGCCCGCGGTCGCGGTGGCCAGCCGGTCCCAGTAGTCGTCGAAGCCGCTGAACTCGGCCTCGATGGTGACCCCGGGGTTGGCCGCCTGGTACTGCTCGATCAGTTGCTGCGTGTACTGGTGGCGGCTGTCGCTGCCCCACCAGTAGAAGCGCAGGGTGACCGGCCCGTCGTCGGCGCCGGACGCCGCCGGAGCGCCGCCACCACCGCCGCACGCGGCGGCGGTCATGACCAGGCTCAGCGCTGCGGCGACGAGGACGCGGCGCAACCGGGGCGCCGGGCGCCCGGGTGCGGGGGGTGGTGCTGCCACGGTGCAGTTCCCTTCAGGATGGGCGAGCGATGAGCGGGCACGGCCGGGTCACTTGAGCCCCGTCGTGGCGATGCCCCGGACGAGGTAGCGCTGACCGGCGAGGAAGAACCCGAAGATCGGGCCGAGCGAGACGATCGACATCGCGAAGACCGGGCCCCACGGCGTCTGGGTGTTGGAGTCCACGAAGGTCCGCAGGGCGACCGGGACGGTGTAGAGGTCGGGGTCGGCCAGGAAGATCAGCTGGCTGAAGAAGTCGTTCCAGGTCCAGATGAAGGTGAAGATCGCCGTCGTGGCCAGGGCCGGCGTCGACATCGGGATGATCATCCGCCAGAAGATGCCGAAGTGCCCGCAGCCGTCGATCCGGGCCGCCTCGTCGAGCTCCTTCGGGATGCCGCGGATGAACTGCACCATCAGGAAGATGAAGAACGCGTCGGTGGCCAGCAGCTTCGGCACGATCAGCGGCCAGAACGTGTTGATCCAGTCGAGCTGGGCGAACAGCACGTACTGCGGCACGATCACCACGTGGATCGGCAGCATGATCGTGCCGAGCATGACCGCGAACCAGAACCGCTTGAGCCGGAACTCCAACCGGGCGAACGCGTAGGCGGCCAGTGAGCAGGCCAGCAGGTTCCCGATGATCGAGCCGCCGACGACGATCAGCGAGTTGACGATGTAGATGTGGAACGGCTGGGGCAGCGCGGTCCAGCCCTCGACGTAGTTGTCGGTGGAGAAGTTGTCCGACCACAGCCCGGGCTGGGTGAAGATCTCCTCGGTGGGCTTGAACGAGCTGCTCAGCATCCAGATGAGCGGGTAGAGCATGAGCAGCCCGAACAGGATCAGGAACAGGTGGGCCAGCAGCCGGGGGCGCCTGCCCAGCCGGGCCGGGCCGCGCGGGGGATCCAGGTCCGGCCCGAGGGCCGGTTCAGTCGTCGCCATAGAACACCCAGAACCTCGAGACCAGGAAGTTGGCCGCGGTCAGCACGCCGACGATGAGCAGCAGCACCCAGGCCAGCGCGGAGGCGTAGCCCATGTCGAAGTTGCCGAAGCCGCGCAGGTACAGGTAGAGCGTGTAGAACAGGGTCGAGTCGGCCGGGCTGCCGCGGCCGCTGCTGATCACGAACGCCTGGGTGAACGACTGGAACGAGCCGATCAGCTGCAGCACCAGGTTGAAGAAGATGATCGGGCTGAGCAGCGGCAGCGTGATGGAGGCGAACCGGCGCAGCGCGCCGGCGCCGTCGATCGCCGCGGCTTCGTAGTACATCTGCGGGATCTGCCGCAGCCCGGCCAGGAAGATCACCATCGGCGAGCCGAACGTCCAGACGTTCAGGATGATGATCGTGCCCAGCGCGTAGTCCGGGTCGGACACCCAGCCGGGCAGGTCGGTGAAGCCCAGGTTCTCCAGCGCCGCGTTGACCAGCCCCTCGGCCCCGAACATCTGCCGCCACAGCACCGCGACGGCGACGCTCGCGCCGAGCAGCGAGGGCAGGTAGTACACCGAGCGGTAGATCGCCAGCCCGCGCAGGCCCTTGTCCAGCGCCAGTGCGAGCGCCAGCGCGAAGGCCAGCTGCAGCGGCACCGAGATGAACACGTAGATGAACGTGACCTCGAGCGACTGGTAGAACCGCGGGTCGGCGACCATCCGCGCGTAGTTGTCCAGGCCGGTCCACTCCGGCGGCGCGAGCAGGCTGTAGTCGGTGAACGACAGGTAGAGCGAGCCCAGGATCGGGCCCACGGTGATCAGGGCGAGCCCGAGGAACCACGGGGCCAGGAACAGGAAGGCCACCTTGCGCTCGCCCACCTGGGGCAGCCGCGGGCGGCGGCGCCCGCTCCGGGTGGTCGGCGCGACCTCCCGCGGCGGCGGGTGCGTGGGCGCCGCGGCCCGGGTCCGGGTCTCGTCACTGAGCTCGGTCATCGTCACCTCTCGCCCGGGTCGGGACCTCGGGTGCGGTAGCGGGAGGGGCGGGTAAGCGCTTTCTAGCGAAGCCGGACAGGGACCGCCTTGTCAACAGCCCGCGAGTCGTGGTGATCATCTGCACCGACGGTGTCGATGGTTTGCACGGGCACTGACCAGCAGTTATTCCGGGCAGGTCACGATCCGGAATACGGACCGCGTCCGGACCGGCCGTTGGCAAACGCTTTCCCGATCGGTACCGTCCCGGCCGGACGCCCCGTCGAGGAGGACCGCAGCGCATGCCCCCGCCCCACCCGTCCCCCGCCCCGGTGCTGCTGGTCGGGGCGCACGGCCACGGCCGCTGGCACCTGCGCAACCTCGACCGCCTGCGCCGCGCAGGCGCCCCCGTGCGGCTGGCCGGCGTCTGCGAGCCGCGCCCGCTGGAGGCCGAGCAGCGCGCGCTGGTCGACGCCGCGGGCGAGGTGCCCACCGGCGCGGAGCTGGCCGAGCTGCTGGAGCGGGTCCGGCCCGAGGTCACCGTCGTGTGCACCCCGATCCCGACGCACGTCGACATCGCGCTGGCCGCCGCCCGCGCCGGCTCGCACGTGCTGCTGGAGAAGCCGCCCGCGCCGAGCCGGGCGGAGTTCGCCCGGCTGGTCCACGGCGTCGCCGCCACCGGTCGGGCCTGCCAGGTGGGCTTCCAGAGCCTCGGCTCGGCCGCCGTCGGGCACGTGCGCGACCTGGTGGCCGCCGGCGCGATCGGCGACGTCGTGGGCATCGGCGCCGCCGGGGCCTGGGTGCGCGACCACGCGTACTGGAACCGCTCGCCCTGGGCCGGCAAGCGCAGGCTCGACGGCGTCGACGTCGTCGACGGCGCGCTGACCAACCCCTTCGCGCACGCGACCGCCACCGCGCTCGCCCTCGACGGGTCCGGCGCCGAGCGGCCCCGCGACGTGCGCGTCGAGCTGTACCGGGCCAACCCGATCGAGGCCGACGACACGGCGTGCCTGCGGCTGACCACGGCCCGCGGCACGCCGGTCGTCGTCGCGGTCACGCTCTGCGCGCAGCGCCACCACGAGCCCTCCGTCGTCGTGCACGGCACCCGGGGGCGGATCGCGCTGGACTACAAGAGCGACCGCGTCCGCCTCGACGATCGCGGTGCACGCGGCGCGGTCGTCACCGAGCACCCCGCGACCGACCTGCTGGAGAACCTGGTCGCGCACACCCGCGACCCGGCCGTGCCGCTGCTGGTGCCGCTGCCGGCCACCACCGCGTTCACCGAGGTCGTCGAGGCGGTCCGGGTGGCGCCCGAGCCGCGCCCGATCGCGCAGGTGCACCTCCGCGTCGACACGACGGGCCCGCACCCGCGCGCGGTCGTGCCCGGGATCGACACCGCGGTCGAGCGGGCGGCCGCGGAGCTGGCGCTGTTCTCCGAGCTCGACCTGCCCTGGGCGACCCCGACCGCGGCCGAGCTGATCGAGGTGCCCCGTGGCTGAGCTGGCCGAGCTGCGGGTGCGCGGGCGCGTCGTGGCGACCCACGTCGACGGCGCCGAACTCGACGCCGTCCTCGCGCCCCGCCCGCACCTGCACCCGGTGCGCACGCTGGGCGGGCGGGTCGTCAGCGACGCCGTGCCCGCCGACCACCGCTGGCACCTCGGCGTCGGGGTCGGCGTGCAGGACGTGGACGGGGGCAACTTCTGGGGCGGGCGCACCTACGTGCGCGGGCAGGGCTACACGTGGCGCGACGACCACGGCCGGATCGAGCACGACGGCTTCGACGCCCGCGACGACGGCGGGTTCGTCGAGCGGCTGCGCTGGGTGGGCGCCGAGGGCGGCGTCCCGCTGCGCGAGCGGCGCACGGTCTGCGCCCGGAGCCCGGCGGACCCCGGCGTCGACGGCTGGGAGCTGGAGCTGGTCACCGAGCTCACCAACGCCACCGACCGCCCGGTGCGCCTGGGCAGCCCGGCCACCAACGGGCGCACCGGCGCCGGGTACGGGGGGCTGTTCTGGCGGCTCCCCCCGGCCACCGAGCCGCGGGTGAGGGCGGGCGACGCCGTCGGTGAGGCGGCGGTGCACGGGCTGGTCGCGCCCTGGCTGGCCTGGACCGAGCACGGCCCCGACCCGTTCACCCTGGCGCTGGTCGCCACCGACGCGGCGACCGCGGCCGACCCGTGGTTCGTGCGGGTGGCGGGCTACCCCGGGATCGGCTCCCAGCTGGCCGCCGAGGACCCCGTCCGGGTGCCGCCCGGAGGTACGGTCAGGCGCGGGTGGCGCGCCCTGGTGGCCGATGGATCACTCGACCGGGCAGCGGTGTCGCGGTGGGCGCGGGCGCACCGCCCGGAGGCCGTCGGCGTGCCATACCCTCCGCGGTGAACGAGGTCGACCGGCCCGGCGGCCGGGCGGGCGGCCGCAGCGGCGGGGAAGGGGGATCCGTGGCCGAGCCGTCCGCCTCCTCCCCCGCGGCCGACCCGTCCCCGCGCCGCGGCCCGGTGCGGCTGGCCGAGGTCGCCGCCGCGGCCGGGGTGTCGCTGGCGACCGCGTCCCGGGTGCTCAACGGCAGCCACCGCTCGGTCGGCGAGCCGCACCGCGGCCGGGTGCTGGCCGCCGCCGGCGAGCTGGGCTACCGCGCCAACCCGCACGCGCAGGCGATCGCGCGCGGCGCCAGCAACATCGTCGGGCTGGTCGTGCACGACATCTCCGACCCGTACTTCTCCGCGATCGCCGACGGCGTCATGCGCCAGTGCGAGCAGCGCGGGCTGGTCGTGGTGATGGCCAGCACCCGCCGCGACCCGGAGCGCGAGCTCGACTACGTGGCCACCCTGCGCGCTCAGCGCGCCCGCGCCGTGATCATCGTGGGCAGCCGGACCCGCAGCCGCGAGCTGACCGCCCGGCTGGCCAAGGAGCTGGCCGGGTTCACCGAGTCGGGCGGGCGGGTCGCCTGCATCAGCCAGAACCGGCTGGGCACGCACACGGTGCTGGTGCAGAACCGCGCGGGGGCGCGCGAGCTCGCCCGCGAGCTGGCCGGCCTGGGCCACCGCAGGCTCGCCGTGCTGACCGGACCACCGGAGCTCCTCACCGCCCGCGACCGGCACGCCGGCTTCGTCGAGGGCCTGCGCGACGCCGGCGTGCCCGACGCGGCCGTGCGCACCGTGCCCGGCTCGTTCACCCGCGACGGGGGCTACGCGGCCGCGGCCGAACTGGTCGCCACCGGCCTCGACGTGAGCTGCGTGTTCGCCGTGAACGACGTGATGGCCGTCGGGGCGATGGCGGCCTTCCGCGACCACGGGCTGGTCATCCCCCAGGACGTGTCGGTGGCCGGCTTCGACGACATCCGCACCCTGCGCGACCTCGTGCCCTCGCTGACCACGGTCGGGCTGCCGCTGGAGGAGATGGGCGAGCGGGCGGCCGCGCTGGCCCTGGACACCGAACCCGGCGAGCGGGCGCGCACCGTGCGGGTGCGCGGCGAGGTGGTGCTGCGCGACAGCACGCGACGGGTGCACTGAGGAGGGCCCACGCGGACGGCGACCGAACCGCATCACGCGTATTAACGTTCCGTGCATGCCGCTGCACGCTCGCGACGTCATGACCACCCGGGTGACCACCGCCCGGCCGGAGGACGACCTGGTCCGCACGGTGCACCGGATGAAGGAGCTGGGCTACAGCTCGCTCCCGGTCGTCGACGCGCGGTTCAGACCGGTCGGGATCATCAGCCTGCTCGACGTGCTGCGCCACCGCGAGGTCGGTGGCGAGGACTCCGCCGACGTCGGCGCGGTGATGAACCCCGACGTGCTGACCATGCCCCCGGGCGCGAGCCTGGCCCTGGTCGCCCACCGCATGCGCACCTACGGCGAGCTGCGGGTGATGCCCATCGTGCAGCGCGGGGTGCTGGTCGGCGTGGTCACCCGCAGCGACCTGCTGCGCGCCCGCGACCGCCCCGGCACGCTCACCCGGCTGGCAGACCGGCTGCGCGGCGCCCGACCGGCCGAGACGGCCCCGCCCCGGCGCAGCACGGCCCGCCCCGACGCCGCCCACGTCCGCGACGCCATGACCACCGACGTCACCACGGCCACCGCGACCGACCCCGCGGAGGACGCCGCGGCCCGGCTGGTCGCCCAGCGGCTCACCGCCATGCCCGTCATCGACGACGACGGCAAGCTCGTCGGCCTGGTCAGCGAGGCCGATCTGCTGGGCGACGAGCCGCTGTCGCGGCGCACCGGGCGCACGGTGGGCGCGGTCATGACGCGCGACGTCGTCACCCTCGACCCGGACGACACCATCGGGCACGCCCGCCTGCTGGTCGCCGAGCACGGCCTGCGGATCGTCCCGGTCGTCACCGACGGCACCCTGGTCGGGGTGCTGAGCCGCACCGACCTGGTCTGACGACCGGCGGCGCGCTCCGCATCCGCCGGTCGCCCATCTCAGGCCGCGGTGGGCCGGAAGCAGCAGAACTCGTTGCCCTCCGGGTCGGCCAGCACGTCCCAGGCGATGTCGTCGCCTCGCCGGCGCAGCAGCGTCGCTCCCGCGGCGACCAGCGCGTCGGTGTCGCCGACGACGTCGAGGTGCATGCGGTTCTTGACCGCCTTCGGCTCGGGCACCGGGACGATCCAGATCGCCGGGGCCGTTCCGGTCGGGTCGACGATCAGCACGGGGTCCTCGCGCGGCCGGGTCGAGGGGTCCGGGTGGAGCTCCGCCCAGCGCCGGTAGCCCATCACCGCGCACCACCAGTCGGCGAGCGCCTGGTGGTCCGTCGCGTCGAGGCAGAGGTCCTTGAACCTGGCGATCGGGGTCATGTGGTCACCTTCGCACTTGCGGCTCATTAGTGCAGCGCGCCATACTGCATCTCGCACTAAGGGCCGGGTCGAGGAGGTGGGTCGTGGAGCTGCACCGGTCCGACCGCGACCTGCCCGCGTTGACCGTGCTCGCCCTGCTGCTCACCGGGCCGCGCCACGCCTACGAGATGCACCGGCTGATCCTCGACACCCACAAGGACTTCGTCACCGGCCTGCCGCGCAGCATGTACCACGCCGTCGACCGGCTCCTGCGCGACGGGCTCATCGAGGTGCACGACGTCCGGCGCGAGGGCCCGCGCCCCGAGCGCACCGTCTACGCGCTCACCGACGCCGGCCGGGCCGCGCTGACCGAGCGGGTGGGCCGGCTGCTCGCCGTCCCGGACGCCGACGCCACCCTGCTCGTCGCCGCGCTGTCGTTCGTCGGCGCGCTGGCCCGCCAGCAGGCGCTGATCGCGCTGCGCGCCCGGCTGGACGCGCTGGACGCGCGGCTGCACGGGCTCGCCGAGGGCCTGGCCACCGTGCCGGCGGCCGTGCCGCGGCTGCTGCTGGTGGAGAGCGAGTTCGAGCGGGCCCGGCTGGAGGCCGAGCGCGCGTGGGTGGCGGCGTTCGCCGACGACGTCGAGGCCGGGTCGCTGGCCTGGCCCGGGGAGGACGACGCCGCCTTCGCCGGCCTGGCCGACCTGCTGCCCGCCGGACCGGACGGGGAGCCGCAGATGGGCTGACCCCAGCATCGCGACGATGCAGTGGTCCGGGAGGGGCGCGCCAACGCCCCTCCCGGACCCGAGACCCGCACGACCGACGCCGCGCGCGCTCCCGGAACAGCACCGCTGAGCGTACGCGCAGTGTCGCGCCCTTTCCCGCTCACACGGAGGACACCCATGTCCGCAGCACCATCCGCCGCCGCCGAGGCCGCGGTCCTGGCCACCCTGGCCCGCGTCACCGGGGCCTGGAACGCCGGCGACGCCACCGCCTACGGCGCCGAGTTCACCCCCGACGCCACCTACGTCACCTTCGACGGGCACGTGCTCGTCGGGCGCGACGCGATCGTCGACGTCCACCGCTGGTTGTTCGACGGCCCGCTCAAGGGCTCCACGATGGGCGCCACATCGACCGGTGGGGACTCCCCCACCGTGCGGTTCCTGCGCCCGGACGTCGCGCACGTCCTGACCGCGGGCGCCGTGCGCCCGGCCGAGCTGGTGGAGACCACCCCCGACCGCGACTCGGTCCCGTCGTTCGTCCTGGTCGACGACGGCGACGGCTGGCGGGTCACCGCGTTCCACAACACCCGCCGCCAGGCGGTGGCGCGATGAGGCTGCTGGTCGTCGGGGCCGCCGGGCGCACCGGGCGCCTCGTGGTCGAGCAGGCCGCGGCGCGCGGCCACGAGGTCACCGCCCTGGCCCGGCGGGAGGTGCCCGGCGCGCACGCCACCGTCGTCGGCGACGCCACCGACCCGGCCGTCCTGGGCGAGGCTGTGCCCGGCCGCGACGCCGTGCTGATGGCCGTGGGGTCGAGCGCGATCGTGCGCGCCCTGGTGCCGGTGATGACCGCGGCCGGGGTGCGCAGGCTGGTCATGACGAGCAGCCGCTCGGTGGTGGCCACCCGGCCGAAGCTGCTGCTCGACCTGGTCTGGTGGCGCTTCCGAGGGCCCTACGCCGACCTCGCGCGGGCCGAGGGGATGCTCGAGGGCGGGCCCCTGGACTGGAGCGTCGTGCGCGCGACCATGCTCGCCGACGGCCCGGCGCGCGGCCGGGTGCACACCGACTTCGAGGCCGACGCCACCGGCGGCGACTGGCGGCTCACCCGCGCCGACTACGCCGCGACCCTGCTCGACGTCGCCGAGGACTCCGCGATGGTCCGCCGGGCCGTCGGCGTCGGCGGCCCGAGGGGCTGAGGTCGGCTCCCCGCCGCGGGCTCCGGAATTCGGCGCCCGCGGCGGGGGTTGGGCCGGACATGACGACCGCCACACAGTTCGACCCGCACGCCCTGCTCGCCGAGAGCCGGCTGGGCGTCCTGGCCACGATCCGCTCCGACGGCCGCCCCCAGCTCTCCCCCGTCACCCCGTTCTACGACCGCGACGCCGGCAAGATCTACGTCTCGATGACCGAGGGCCGGGCCAAGACGGCCAACCTGCGCCGCGACCCGCGCGCCGCGCTGGAGGTCACCAGCGCCGACGGCTGGGCCTGGGCCACCGCCGACGGCACGGTCGAGCTCACCGGACCGGGCACCGACCCCGACGGCCCGGAGGTGCAGGCCCTCGTCGACTACTACCGGGCCGCCGCCGGCGAGCACCCCGACTGGGACGACTACCGCTCGGTCATGGTCTCCGACCGGCGGGTGCTGATGGTGCTGACCGTCGAGAACGTCTACGGCGCGAAGATCCGCTGACCGGCGGCCCGGGGCGTCACGTCGGCGCCCCGGCCCGCTTCGCCAGCCGCTTCGAGGTGTACATGGCGATGTCGGCGCGCGCGAGGATCTCGTCGGCCGAGGGGGTCGGGTCGTGGCCGGCCAGCTCGACCACGCCCACGCTCGCCCGCACGCGCACGGCCCGCGGCGCGACCGGGAACGGCTCGCGCAGCGCGTCGGCGATCCGCGTGGCCAGCCGGTCCGCGTCGTCGCGCTCCAGCAGCACCGCGAACTCGTCGCCGCCCAGGCGGGCGACCGTGTCGGCCACGCGCGCCTCGGCCAGCACCCGCTGCGCGACGCCCACGAGCAGCCCGTCGCCCGCGGCGTGGCCCAGCGTGTCGTTGACCGCCTTGAAGCCGTCCAGGTCGAAGAAGAGCAGTCCCAGGGGCCGGCGCTCGCGGGCGTGCTGGTCCAGGGCGTGGACGAGCCGGTCCTGGAACAGCGCCCGGTTGGCCAGCCCGGTCAGCGGGTCGTGGAAGGCCAGGTGCTGCAGGTCGCGCTCCCGCGCGGCCAGCCGCCGGGCCAGCTCGGCGTTCTGGCGCAGCGTCAGGTACTGGCGCACCAGCAGCAGCACCACGAGCCCGTTCTCGGCCATCTCCTCGCCCAGGGTCGAGATGCGTCCGTTGAACTGCATCGCGACCACCGCCACCAGCACGCCGACCACCGGGAGGTAGGGCAGCAGCCCCCCGTTGGACAGCACCGGCTCCGACGGCGGCGGGGGCACGACGTCGTCGCGGTCGTCGAGCAGCGGGGCCATCGCCAGGCACCCCGCGCCCAGCACCCACCCGATGTACACGACGACGGGGACCGGGTGGCCGTCCGACACGGCGAGGAAGAAGTACGCGCTGTCCGAGACGCACAGCGCGACCAGCCCGGTGGCCAGCACCCCCAGCGGCAACCGCGGGGTGCCGGGCGCGGCCCTGGCCAGGGTGAGCGCGGTGAACACCAGCAGCACCACGTCCATCGACGGGTAGGTCACCGCGACGGCACCGCCGAACACCTCGTCCGCGCCGGTGGTGGCCCGCACCACGGCGCCGAGCGCGGTCTCCCAGCTGATCAGCGCCAGCGCCCAGCTCGTCGCCATCGCGTCGAGCACGGCCTGCAGCCTGCGCTCCCTGCTGACGTGCACCGGCAGCAGGCACAGCCCCACGCAGGCCAGCGGCCCGAACGACAGGGCGGCCGCATCGGCGACCGACGGGAACGGCACGTACCCGGAGCTGACGAACCAGCTGCGGATGGCCCCGGCCACCGTCGTGCACGCCGAAGCCGCGCCCAGCACCGCCCAGCCGTAGCGGCGGCGGCCGCCGGAGCGCAGCGCGCGCCACCACGCGCACGACGCGGCGACCGCGGACATCGCCGTGCCGACCACCGAGGCCGTCAGGGCGTCGTCGAGCCCGGGCAGATCGGGCAGCAGGAGCAGGGCGATCGCCAGCACGACCGCGACGACGACCGCGATCCGCGCGCCGAGCCCCGCCCGGCCGGTCGTCGCGCCCATCGCCACCGCCCTCCGCACCGGCGTCGATCCTGCTCCGGCGCGGCCCGGACCGGGATCACTCGATGGAAGTGCGTCGCTTGACGGGTGGCTCAGCCGGCGTTGCCCGACGGGTCGGCCAGGGCCGCGTCGATCCACCGCTTCTGCGCGCCCTCCCGGTCGGCGTCGGGGGTCGCCACCGCCCGCAGCTCCACCTTGTTGATCTTCGCGAGGGTGGAGCGGGGCAGCTGCGACACCCGGTAGACCGCCCGCGGGCGCTTGAAGTCGGCCAGCAGGTCGGTGCAGGCCGCCTCCACCCCGGCCAGGACGCCCGGGTCGTCGGTCGCGGTGGTCACGAACGCGACCGGCACCTCGTCCAGCTTCGCGTCCGGACGGGCGACGACCCCCGCCTCCAGGACCCCGGGCACGCCCAGGATGACCCGCTCGACCTCGGCGGCCGAGACGTTCTCGGCCCCGACCTTGAGCATGTCCTTGGAGCGGTTCTCGAACGTGAGGTGCCCGTCCGGGTGCGGGGTGACCAGGTCGCCGGTGGCGAACCAGCCCTCGGCGTCGAAGGCGGCCGCGGTGTCGGCCTCGCGGTTGAGGTACTCGGCGAACAGCGACAGCCCGCGCACGCCGCGGACCTTCAGCTCGCCGGTCTCGTCCGGCTCGACCAGCTCGCCGTCCGGGCGCACGACCTTGACCTCGTAGTCGGTGCTGGGCCGACCCATGCTCATCGGCCGGTTGGGCACGAAGGCGTCGCCGACGACCGGGTGCGAGATCGTCTCGGTCATCCCCCACCACCCGATCGTCTTCACCCCGTAGAGCGCGTCGATCGGCAGGTCGCACACCCCGGCTCCGAAGTGCCGCAACGCGTGCCCGGCCGGCGGCTCCGACTCCACCAGCGCCCGCGTCGACAGCCCCACCAGCGACATCCAGGTGCAGCCGTGGCGCACCACGATGTCGGCGAACCGGCTGGTCGACCACTTCGGGACCAGCACGAACGCGGCCCCCACCCACAGGCTGGCCAGCATCGAGTAGGCCAGCGCGTTGGTGTGGAACAGCGGCAGGTAGACGAGGTGGCGGTCGTCCCGGCGCAGGGTCTCGTGGGCGGCGTTGACCCGCGCGCCCCACAGCGCGTTGGCCTGGGTCCAGAGCACGCCCTTCGGCCGCGACGTGGTGCCCGAGGTGTACTGCACCGAGCACGGGGCCAGCGGATCGGTGGGGCGCGCCGGCAGCGCGTCCGGGTCGCCGCGCAGGGCGGCGAACGGCTCGGCCGCGCCGCCGGCGTCGGACGGCACGCCGCTGTCGTTGCCGGTCGAGACGGCGAAGCCCAGCCCGGGCGCCGCCGCGGCGACCACGTCGACGAAGCGCGGCTGGGTGATCACCCCGACCGCCGCCGAGTCCTGCGCGAAGTAGGCCATCTCGTCGACGCTGGAGCGGCTGTTGGTGGTGACCGCGACCGCGCCCAGCGCCGCGCAGGCGAACCAGGACACCACGAACTCCGGGCTGTTCTCCAGGTGCACGAGCACCCGGTCGCCGGTGCGCACCCCGCGGGCCGCCAACCCGGCGGCGACGGCGGCGGCCTCGGCGGCCAGCTCGTCGAACGTCGTCGTCACGGGCCCGGCGTCGAACGGCTGCCAGACCACGAACGGGCGCCCCGCGTGCGTGCGGGCCCGGGTGAGCAGGAGCTGCCAGACGTCGGTGCCACCGAAGGGGTGCAGGCGGTCGCGGGTCAGGTGGTGCGCGGTGTCCATCGGTCCCCTCCCGACCGGGCTCCGCTGCCCGGTCGCGATCGTCCCGACGGTAACCGGCGGTCCGCGGAAATGGGGAGCCTGAATTCGTCTCAGTCCGGGATGTGGAACGCCTGCAGCGCGGCGAGGGTGTCGGTCGGGTTCTCCTCGGGGAAGAAGTGCCCGCCCTCGACGGCGCTGCCGACCGCCCCCGGCGCCCACTCGCGCCACAGCTCCAGCGGGTCGTACCAGGCCGGCAGCGCACCCTTCGTCCCCCACAGGACCTGCGTGGGGCAGCCTATGGTCGCGCCGGCCGCGCGGTCGCGCTCGTCGAGCTCGCGGTCGAACGTGGCCCCGGCGCGGTAGTCCTCGCAGATGGCGTGCACGACCTCGGGATCGGCCGTGGCATCCAGGTAGTCCCGCACGGCCTCCTCCGGGAAGCCGCGCAGGACGCCGCCGAACTGGGCGTCGAGGAAGAAGTACGCCGGGTCGGCGGCGATGAGCCGCTCCGGCAGCGGCGCCGGCTGGGCCAGGAACGACCAGTGCCAGTAGGTCAGCGCGAACGAGCGGGCGGCGCGCGCCCACACCTCCCCGGTCGGGACGATGTCCAGGACGCTGAGCCGGCGCACCGCGCCCGGGTGGTCCATGGCCATCCGGTAGGCCACGCGCCCGCCCCGGTCGTGCCCCACCACGTGGAACTGGGAGAACCCGAGCTCGCCCATCAGCGCCACCCCGTCGGCGGCCATGGCCCGCTTGCTGTGCGCGGCGTGGTCGGGTGTGCTCGCCGGCTTCGAGCTCCCGCCGTAGCCGCGCAGGTCGGGGGCGACGACGGTGAAGTGCTCGGCGAGGGCGGGGGCGATCCGCAGCCACATCATGTGCGTCTGCGGGTAGCCGTGCAGGAGCAGCAGCCCCGGCCCGCTGCCGCCGTGGCGCACCCGCAGCTCGACCTCGCCCACGTCGACCCGGGACAGCTCGAACCCCGCGAACCCCGCACCGCTCCCACCCATCCCCCGACCCAACCACCCACCCCCGCCCCCGTCGAGAACGAAGTTGTCGTGATCCACAGGCCCTGTTGATCACGACAACGTCGTTCTCGACGGTGCTTCGCAGAGGTGGTCGGGTCTTCGCAGGCGCCGCGGCGCCTGCGAAGACCATGCGGACTCTGCGAAGTGGCCGACCGGCGTGCGCGGGCGCCCTCCGGCGGTCGAATCCCGATGACCTGGCCGCACGCCTGGAGTGCTCACGGGCCATGGTCGTCGAGGGTGTTGACGGCCGCTGTGGGCGCCGCCACAGTGGGGTCGTTTCCGGTTCGAGGAGGAATCGTGGGCGACGAGCCTGCTGTGCGCTGCGGTCCCGTCGAACGCACCTACCCGCAGCTGCACGGGCGGGCGGCCCGGCTGGCGGCGGCGCTCGACGCGCTGGGCGTCGGCCCCGGCGACCGGGTCGCCATCGTGCTCCGCAACGACGTCGCCTACCTCGAGGCCATGATCGCCGTCGGGCTGCTCGGGGCCGTCCCGGTGCCGGTCAACTGGCACTGGCGGGCGCGCGAGCTGGCGCACCTGCTCGCCGACTGCGCCGCCCGCGCCGTCCTCGCGCACACCCACCTCGTCGAGGAGGTGGAGGCGGCGCTGCCCGACGGTGCCACGATCGTCGAGGTGGCCGTGCCGGATGGTCTCGCCGCGGCCTACGGGCTGCCCGCCGCGCCGCCGCTCACCGGCCGCCACCCCGACCTCGAAGGGCTCGTCGGCGCGCACGAGCCGTGGACGCGGGCGCCGGACACCGCCCCGATGGCCATGATCTACAGCTCCGGCACCACCGGCACCCCGAAGGGCATCCTGCGCGACCCGCTGCGGCCCGAGGACGGCCCGGTGATCGCCCAGGTGGTGTTCCAGACGTTCGGCATCCGACCCGGGCACCGGGTGCTGCTGCCCGCCCCGCTCTACCACACCGCGCCCAACACCCACGCCGCCATCGCCGCCGCCACCGGCCTGGACATCACGATCATGCCGAGGTTCGACGCGGAGGAGGCGCTGGCGCTCGTCGAGCGCCACCGCATCAACTCCACGCAGGTCGTGCCCACGATGTTCGTCCGGATGCTGAACCTGCCCGAGCAGGCCCGCCGCCGCTACGACCTGTCCTCGCTGGAGGCCGTCGTGCACGCCGCCGCGCCGTGCCCGCCCGCGGTCAAGCGCCGGATGATCGACTGGCTCGGGCCGATCGTGCTGGAGTACTACGGCGGCACGGAGACGGGCATGGTCACCTGGTGCGACAGCGCCCAGTGGCTGGCCCACCCGGGCACCGTCGGGCGCGCCATCGACGGCGCCGACGTGCGCATCGTCGACCCCGACGGCGGGCTGCTGCCGCCCGGGGAGTCGGGCCGGGTGTTCCTCAAGCCGCCGCCGTTCTGGCCGGCGTTCACCTACCACGGCGACCCGGCCAAGCGGGCGGCGATCGAGCTCGACGGCTACGTGACGGTCGGCGACGTCGGCTACCTCGACGACGACGGGTTCCTCCACCTCAACGACCGCTCCACCGACATGGTCATCTCCGGTGGCGTGAACATCTACCCGGCCGAGATCGAGCACGCCCTGCTGGAGGTCCCGGGCGTGCGCGACGCCGCGGTGTTCGGGGTGCCCGACCCGGAGTACGGCGAGACGCTCGTGGCCCACGTCGACACCGACCCCGACACCGGCCCGAGCGCGGAACGGATCGGCGAGCTGCTGCGCGCGTCCATCGCCGGCTACAAGGTCCCGCGCCGCATCGTGATCGACCGCGAGCTGCCGCGCGAGGACACGGGCAAGCTGTTCAAGCGCAAGCTGCGCGAGCGGTACCTGGCGCCCACGGCCGGCTGAGCCGGCCCCGCCGCGCGTGGCGCGTCAGACGAGGCGCGCCAGGTGGCGGACCGCCCTCGAGGCGTACGCGGCGCCGCCGTAGAGCGCGGAGCGGGTGCTCGTGCGCGCCGCGCGCAGCTTCTCCCGCCCGGCCGGGCCCGCCTTGTGCCAGGTCAGCAGCGACTGCCCCCACACCGTGCTGGCCAGTTCGGCCGTGCCGGCGGTCAGCGCCTGGGCCGCCCACCGGCAGGCGAGCTCGTCGAAGCCGTCGCGGTAGGCGAACACCGCCGGGCGCAGGTAGGCCAGGCCGGGCTGCAGCCGGGTCATCCGCGGTGAGTACTGGGCCAGCAACCGGTCCAGCGCCTCGAAGCGGGCCCCCCGGTCGGCGCTGATGCAGCCGGTGCGCATCAGCCGCATGTCGACCTGGTAGCGGCGCACCCCCCAGAACAGCGGGGTCGAGGAGCGGGTCGCGATGCGCAGCCACATCTCGAAGTCGACCGCGCTGCGCATCGCCGGGTCGAACGAGCCCAGCTCCTCGAAGCAGCTGCGCCGGATCAGCAATGAGCTGCCGTGGTGGGGCGGGTTGTTCTCGACCAGGATCCGGTCGGCGTCGCACGCCCCGGACGGCTGCCAACGCAGCCCCACCACCTGCCCGGACTCGGTCATCACCCGGGTGTGGCAGAACGACACCCCCACCTCGGGGGGCGCCGCGGCGAACGCGTCGAGCAGGCAGCGCAGGAACTGCGGGCCCCACCGGTCGTCGCCGTCGAGGAAGGCCACGAACGGCGCCCGTGCCAGCTCCAGGGCCACGTTGCGGGCCGCGCCGGAGCCGCCGTTGGGCACCTGGATCAACCGGACCCGGTCGTCGCGGGCCGCGCGGGCGCGCACGACGTCGGCGGTGTCGTCGGTCGACCCGTCGTCGACGACCAGGTACTCGAACCGCTGCTCGCTCTGCCGCAGTACGGAATCGACGGCCTCACCGATCCACGGCCCCACGTTGTAGGCCGGGGTGATGACGGTGACGAGTGCCGACTGGTTTCGCACGCCGTCAGCCTATTGGCGGAACGCATGGTGAACACTCCGGTCGCCCTGTCGCCATCCGTTCGCGTGAATCGCTGCCCGGGCGGGCGACGGGCGGCAACCGTCGGTCACCCGAAACGTCGGAGCCGGTTCCATGGAATGACGGGCCGGCACAATTCGACGCTCCGCTATCTTTTCGCGGTGTCTTTTTCTGCCCGGGTGAAGGTCGCGCGCCGGCTGCGCTTCCTCCCGCACCCGCTGTTCGCATCGGCGATGCACGCGCTGTTCCAGGGCGAGGTGACGACGCTGCGCAGGCCGCGGACCTACTCGCAACTGCTCGCCGCGAAGAACCTGCGCCCCCAGCCCCCGCTGGTGCACGTCACCGCCGACAAGTACGCCGTGCGACGGCACGTGGCCGAGCGGGTCGGCGAGCACTACCTGATCCCGCTGCTGCAGGTCGTCGACGACGCCGACGACCTCGACCTCGACGTCCTCGACGGCCCGTGCGTCATCAAGGGGACCCACGGCTGCGACATGACGCTGCTGGTCCCCGACCCGGCAGACCTCGACCACGAGGCGGTGCGGGCGACGGTGCGCCGTTGGCTCGACACGGACTTCTACCGGGAGGGCTGGCGCGAGACGCCCTACCGGGGGCTGCCCCGCCGGGTCGTCGTCGAGGAGTTCATCGGCGACGGGCGCACGCCGCCCACCGACTACAAGTTCTTCGTCTTCCACGGCCGGCCCGCGGTGGTCGTCGTCGACCAGGACCGGTTCTCCCGGCACACCTCGACCCTGCTCACGCCCGACTGGCGGGAGCTGGCGGTCAGCGGGCCCTTCGACACGGCCGAGACGCTGCCCCCGCGCCCGGCCGCGCTGGAGGAGATGCTCGAGGTCGCCCAGAAGCTGGGCACCGACTTCGACTTCGTCCGCGTCGACCTCTACGACGTCGGCGGCCGCGTGTACTTCGGGGAGCTGACCCACAACCCCGGCGGCGGCCTGGTGCGGCTGCGGCCGCGCGAGTTCGACCGCGCGCTCGGCGAGCTGTGGCGCTTCGGCATGCCGCTGGTCGACCGGTTCGTCCGCCGCTGATCGGCGCTGATCGCCCCCGGGCCGGGCCGGCGGGGGCCGGCCCGTCCCGCTGTTCAGCCCCCGTTGTTCAGCTCGCGGCGGGGACCGCGCGGTCGGAGCGCAGCCACGCGAGCACCCGCGGACCCACCGCCAGCGCCAGCACCAGCTCCACCCCCAGCGCCGTCCAGCCCACGGCGTCCAGGCCCAGCGGCCCGCACAGCAGCACGGTGCCCCCGACCAGGCCCACGGCCTGCACGAACTGCAGCACGGCCAGCGCGCCGGTGCGGTTGCGCAGCCTCGACATCGTGATGTAGAGCGACACCACGACCCGCGGGAACGTGGAGACCATCAGCAGCTGCAGCAGCAGCGTCGCGTTCGCCCGGTACTGCGGCCCGAACAGCGCCAGCAGCCACGGCGCCGCCAGCGCGAGCAGCGCCGCCGCGGGCAGCACGGTGACCCCGATCCGGCGCAGCACGGCCCGCGCGTAGTGCGCCGCCCGCGCCTCGTCCTTGGCCGCCTCCACCACCAGCGACGACGTGATGCCCAGCGAGAGCATGGTCATCGCCACGAAGACCGTCTGCGCGGGCAGGAAGTAGGCGCCCTGCTCGGCGCCGAGCAGCGAGACCACCAGCACCGGCAGGAACGACGAGGACAGCTGGGTGCAGACCTGGCCCGCGTAGTCGCCCGCCATGTAGCGCAGCAGCACCGACCGCCGCGGCGCCCGGTCGCCGGGAGCCGCGTCGCGCACGTGCCGCGGCAGCACCCTGGCGAAGATCAGCAGGTTCACCGGGACCAGCAGCGCGACCACCGGCAGCGTCCACGAGGTGAACACGCCCTCGGCCAGCGACGTCCTCGCCACCAGCACCAGCAGCGCGAGCTTGACCAGCCCGTAGACGCCGTTCTCCAGCGGCAGCCAGACCGCGGAGCGCAGCCCGGTGAGGGCGGAGTCCTGCAGGTTGAACACCGACCAGACGGCGGTCGAGACGACGAACCAGCCGGCGAAGGGCAGCGAGACGTGCAGCGGGTCGCCCGGGTCGAGCGCCAGGTGGCAGTAGGCCATGACGCCGCTCGCACCGAGCACCGCGACCCCGGCCGACACCGCGTACGCGGCCAGCAGCAGCCCGCGCGATGCCGGGCCCGAGCGCGGCAGGAACCGGATGAGCGCCTGGCCGAAGTTGACCTGGGTCAGCACCGAGACCATCAGCATCAGCGACACCAGCGCGCTGCCCCGGCCGACCTCGGCGTCGGTGAACGCGTGCGCCGCGACGATCCAGTAGAGCAGCCCGAACCCCGAGTTCACGACGGTGTTGAGCATCAGCGCGTAGGCGTTGAGGTAGAGCGGCACGCCCAGCTCGCGGCGCAACGCGCGCCCGGTCCCCCGGACGGTCCGGGTGTCCTGGCTCATGCCGCCCGACCCATGCCGACCCAGCTGAACCCGGCCCGGCGCAGCACCGCGGGGTCGAGCAGGTTGCGGGTGTCGACCAGGGTCGGCGTGGCCACCGCGCCGGCCAGCCGCGCCCAGTCCAGCCCGCGGAACTGCGGCCACTCGGTGAGGACGACGACGGCGTCGGCGTCCTTGGCGGCCACGTAGGGGTCGTCGACGACGGTCACCAGTGCCGGGTCGACCGGTGCCGGGTCGACCGCGCCCAGCCCGGGGTCGTAGCCGACCAGCTCGGCGCCGGCCTGGCGCAGCAGCGCCGCCACCTCCAGCGCGGGCGAGGCCCGCACGTCGTCGGTGCCGGCCTTGAACGTCAGCCCGAACAGCGCGAGCCTGCGCCGGGCGAGCGAGCCGCCGCGGCGCCCGGAGACCGCCGTGCGGATCTTGTCGACCACCCGCTGGAACTGCCGGTTGTTGGTGTCGATGGTGGCCCGCAGCAGCCGGAACTCGAAGTCGGCCGCGTCGGCGACCTGCAGCAGCGCGTGCACGTCCTTGGGCAGGCAGGACCCGCCCCAGCCCGGCCCCGGCACCAGGAACGCCTGCCCGATGCGCCGGTCGTAGCCGATGCCCTCGGTGACGTCGGCGACGTCGGCGCCCAGCCGCTCGCACAGCTCGGCCAGCGCGTTGACGTAGGAGAGCTTCATGGCCAGGAAGCAGTTCGCCGCGTACTTGATCATCTCGGCGCTGGCCGCGTCGGTCAGCACCGTCGGGGCGCCGAGGCGGGCGTAGAGCCCGGCGACGCGCTCGGCGGCCTCCGGCGAGGAGTTCGACCCGACGACGATCCGGTCGGGGTGCAGGAAGTCGCGCACCGCGGAGCCCTCCCGCAGGAACTCCGGGTTGCTCACGACGGCGACGTCGTCGCGGCCGAGCAGCTCGGCCGTGCGGTCCGCGGTGCCCACCGGCACCGTCGACTTGTTGACCACCACGCAGCCGGGTGGGAGGAGTTCGCGCGTCTCCTCGACCACGGCCTCCACGGCGCTGAGGTCGGCGACCCCGCCCACGCCCATCGGCGTCGGGACGCACAGGAACACGACGTGCGCTCCGCCGCCGGCCGGCTCGGCCAGCGCCGCGGCCGCGCCGAGGACGAAGGACAGCCGCCCGGCCGCCATTCCTTCACCGACCAGCTCGGCCAGTCCGGGTTCGGATATCCGGACATCTCCGGCAGCCAGCATTTCCACCTTGGCCGGGTCGATGTCCGCGCACACGACCCGGTGCCCGAGGGACGCCATACAGGCACCGGTGGTGAGTCCCACATAACCGGTGCCGACGACGACGATGTTGCGCGCGAACACTGCGGACCGCTCCCGTTCGTCTCCGATGTCGGATTCCGGTGGGGTTCACCGGAATTCGGTCGAGTGCGCCGAGACGCTAGTGCACGACCGTTCGTCACCCGGCACCGAGCCCGACCGCGGAAGCACCCGCGGAATTCGACTACCGATGGTGATTCCGGCGCGCCTCGGTATCGCCGGAACGGGTGAGGGAAACCGCCGTTGCTATCTTCCGTGCCCTCCGCGGCGGGAGCTCGAGGCAGGAGAGCGATGAGGATCGTCTGTGTGGGCGGTGGCCCGGCGGGGCTGTACTCCGCCGTGCTGGCCAGGCTGGCCTCGGCCGGCGACGAGGTCGTCGTCGTCGAGCGCAACCCCCCGGACGCCACCCACAGCTGGGGGGTCACGTTCGGCGAGGACTTCCTCGACGACCTGCACGCCAACGACCCGGAGAGCGCGCGGGCGATCCACGACGCGGCGACCGTGTGGAGCGAGCAGGTCGTCCGGGTCGCCGACCGGCCCCCCGTGCACCTGGGCGGCAAGTACGGCTACAGCCTGGGCCGGGCACGGCTGCTGGAGATCCTGACCGAGCGCTGCCACCGGCTGGGGGTGCGCTTCGAGTTCGGTCGGGAGGTCACCTCCACCGATGAGGTCGACGCCGACCTGGTGGTGGCCGCCGACGGCGTCGGCAGCCGGCTGCGCACCGCGCACGCCGAGCACCACGGGACCACCCTCACCCCGGGCCGCAACCGCTACATCTGGCTGGGCACCTCGCGGATCTCGCCGGTGTTCACGTTCGCGTTCGAGCCCACCCCGGTCGGCTGGGTGTGGTTCTACGCCTACCCGTCCACCGCCAGCGCCAGCACGTGCATCGTCGAGTGCTCCCCGCGCACCTGGTCCGGCCTGGGGCTGGACGCGATGGACCCGGCGGCCGGGCTCCAGGTCCTGGAAGGGATCTTCGACCGCGCCCTGGACGGCCACCGGCTGCTCGCGCCCCCCGACGGCCTCGGCCCCGCGCCGTGGCGGAACTTCCGCGAGGTCCGCAACGCGACCTGGCGTCGGGGCAACACGGTGCTCGTCGGCGACGCCGCGCACACCACGCACTTCGGGATCGGCTCGGGCACCGTGCTCGCCGTGCAGGACTCGATCGCGCTGGCCGAGGCCGTGCGCAGCTGCGCGGGCGACCTGGCCACCGCCCTGCCCGCCTACGACGCCCGCCGCCGCCCCGCCCTCGACCCGGTGCAGGCGATGGCGCGACGCAGCATGCACTGGTTCGAGAACGTCGACTCCGAGATCGCCACCGGCGCCGACCCGGTGCGCTTCGCGTACTCGCTGCTGGGCAGGCGCGGCGACCAGGCCCCGTGGCAGTTCCGGCTGCACCAGGCCACCCAGATCGACGGCGTCCGGCGGGCCCGCCGCACGGTCACCTCCGCCCGCCGGTCGCTGCGCGGCCTGCGCCGGGGCCCGTCGCGCTCCGGCTGACCCGCGTCCGCGGCCACCGGCCGCGTCGGGCGAGGATGGCGGCCCGCCCCACTAGGGAGCGTCGTCGCCGATCTGCAGCGCCACGAGGAAGCGCGAGACGAGGTTGTAGGTGCCGATGGTCAGGGTCAGCTCGACGATCCCCCGGTCGTCGAAGTGCTCGCGCAGCGCCTCGAACACCTCCGGCGCCACGCTGACGTCGCGCGTCATCGCGTCGGCGTAGGCCAGGGCCGCCCGCCGGGCGGCGGTGAGCGCACCGGTCGGGGCGCCCGGGCGCAGCGCCGCCAGGTCGGCGTCACCGAGGCCGGCGCGACGCCCGACCGGCTCGTGGGAGCGCCACTCGTAGTCGGCGCCGTTGAGCGCCGCGATCCGCAGGATGACCAGCTCGCGCACGTCGGCGGGCAGCGACGAACGGGTGCGCACCGCGTCGAGCAGGCTGTTCCAGCCGTCCGCGAGCGGGGGGCTGTGCAGGAGCATGCGGTCCAGCTCGGTGAGCCGCCCACCGCGCCGGGCGCGGATCCGGTCGGCGACGGGGCCGTCGGTGGCGGCGGTGTCGAAGTCGAGTCGGGGCATGGGCGGTCTCCCTCCGGACGCTCGGCCGCTCATGATCCGCCCGGCGGGTCGGCCGGTCCACGGCCGGGACCCTGCGCTGGTTCCTCGACGGCGTGCGGGCCGACGGGACGGCGCGCTCAGCGCCCCTGGGCCGGCCCCTGCGCCGCCCCGGAACTGGTCACCGAGCTGACGTTGAACACCGGCGCCGGCAGCGTCACGTCGCCGAGGTCGTAACGGGCGATGATGTCGGCGTAGGTGCCGTCGTCGAACAGCTGCTGGAACGCCTTGAGCATGACCGGGCCCAGGCCCTCGTCCTTGGGCACCAGCATGGCCAGGAAGTCGGTGGCCGCGCCCTGCTCGCGCGTCTGCGTGACGTAGCTGAACGCGCCCTCCTGCGTGGTCGCGACCTCGATCGCGGCGGCCTGGGTCATGCCCGCCGCGTCGGCCCGCCCGGACCGCGCCGCCTCCAGCGTGGCCTGGGTGTCGCCGAGCAGCACCGCGGTCGCCGACGCCGAGCCGCCGCGCTGGCAGAACGCCGAGAGCCGGCCGAGCTGGCTCTCGACCACGCTCCCGGCCACCACGGCCACGCGCTTGCCGCACAGGTCGTCGGCCTGCGCGATGCCCGCCGAGGACCCGGACGGCACGACGTAGGAGGTGTGGGTGGTCATCCAGGTGATCGAGTCGAACTGCCGCTCCCGCTCCTCGGTGGCCTTGACCGGGCCGTTGAACGCGTCGAACCGGCCGGCGAGCATCCCGTCCAGCGCGGCGGGCAGGCCGTCGACCTGCTCCATCTCGATCCGCACGCCGAGCACGCGCGAGAGCGCGTCCTGGATGTCCTTGTCGATGCCGGTGATCGCGCCGTCGGGGCCGATCGTGCGGTAGGGCGGGTGGGAGTCGGCGGCGAAGACGAGCACGCCGGCGTCCTGGACCTCCTTCGGGAGCGCCGCGTGCAGCAGGGGCGCGGCGGCGGTGGGAGCGGCCGGAACCGCCGGCAGCGGCTCGGAGTACCCGCAGCCCGCGACCGCGACGGCGAACGCGACGGCGGCGAGGCGCCGCACACGGACGGAGTGGCGCATTCCTGCTCTCCCTGCGTTGGGGGCACCGCAACCGGCCCGCCGCGCGACCTCGCGCCGCCCGCATCAGCAGTCACACGAGGTGACGTGCGTCCGCTCCGGTGACGCGCGGTCTTGCACGGCAGGACCAACGAGGCGTCATCCTGCCACGCAGATCACAACCGTCCGTCAGCGCCTCGGGTGTCGCCTTCCCCCACCAGGGTGAGTGCAGGTCAGACCGCACAACGACGGCCGTCGACCGGTGGGCGAGCGGGGCAGCGCCCCGGTCGCACGGGCGTCGCCCCGCCGGACGCGCGTCACCCGTGACGACCGCGAACGGTCACCGTCACTTCGCCCGGGGGTCGACCTCGGCCAGCCTGCGGGCCTGCGCCGCCCGCTCGAAGGCCGTGTCGCCGCGCGCCCGCCGCTCGCCCAGCTGGGCGTACAGCTCGGCGACGGTGGCCGAGTCGTGGTGGCGGGCCAGCGCGGCCAGCTCCGGGGACACCGCCCCGAGCAGCTGGCGGAACCGCAGCTCGGCCAGCGGGCCCAGGCGGTCGTAGATCTGCACGAAGACCCGCTGGGCCCGGGCCCGGGGGAAGTCCGGCGGCAGCAGCTCGGCGGGCAGGTCGGGGTCGGTCTCGGGGAAGCGGCGCCAGTCGACCCGCAGCGCGGTGCGCAGCCGCAGCGCGTCGGCCGGGCCGACGCGCCCGCCCTCCACCTCGGCCAGCAGCGGGCG
This sequence comes from Pseudonocardia lacus, assembly GCF_018531445.1. Classification (GTDB taxonomy): domain Bacteria; phylum Actinomycetota; class Actinomycetes; order Mycobacteriales; family Pseudonocardiaceae; genus Pseudonocardia; species Pseudonocardia lacus. The sequence goes on along the minus strand of NZ_JAHDTH010000066.1, from coordinate 6,587 downwards.
GTAGCGCTCCACGAAGGCCCGGTACTCCTCGGCCAGCGGCCCCAGGTCGAACGCGCCGACCGGGCCGCCCCCCTCGGGTCCGCCGGGCGGCTCCGTCGCGCGCAGGACCGTCGCGGTGGGCACGCCCAGCTCGTCCAGTGCCGCTCTGGCCTGCTCGACCCGGTCGTACGGGCAGACCCAGACGCCGTCGTAGAGGGCGGCGAAGCGCAGCACCCGCAGCCGCGCCCGCAGCGCCCCGCGGATCTCCCGGGCGTTCTCCGGGACCGAGAACGCCACCACCGTCCACTGGCCGTCCCACGGCGGAGCGCTCGCGCCGAAGGTCAGCATCCGGTGGGTGCGCTCGACGATCACCTCGGAGGTGCGGGCCGGGATGCCGTAGCCCGTGGTCCGGCCGCTCCGGGCGACCGTCAGCAGGCCGCGGGCGGTCAGCCGGCGCATCGCGGCGCGGGCGCCGTCGGCGGTGATGGAGAACTCGGCGAGCAGGCGCACCAGCGCCGCCGACGGGATGTGCTCGTCGCGCCAGTACCAGAAGTCGCCCAGCAGCGAGGTGAGCAGCAGCTGCGGCTCGGCGCCGATCTGCGCGCGCGGCAGGTCGATCGCCACCATCGCCGTCGCCTTCCCTCCCCCGACCGGTCCGCCCTCGCCGCCCACCCTATCAGGAGGCACTAGCTACCACGGTCGTCAACAGAAGTGCCGCCTATCGATCCGAGGAAGAGCGTCGGTCCGATCGACCCTACTCATGATCCCCCCGCGCTCGGCACCGACCCCGGCTCTGGTACGAATTCGCGCCTCACCCGTAGACACACCGGCCACACCGTCCGTCGCGACGCGACAGGTCGTCGCCCAGCTCTTGAAATGGGCGACATATGGTGCGACGCTCGCACTCCGATTTGCCGTCCCGTCCGCCGCACGTCCGAGCCTGGCCCTTCCCAACGCAGGGAGACCCACTGCCATGCGCATGCGCCACCCCCTCCGCGCCGCTGTCCTGGCCGCGGCACTCGTCACCACCGCCGCCTGCGGGTCCGGGACACCGGAGTCGCAGGCCCCCGCGGGCGGAGCGCCGCCGGAGCCGACGTCGGCAGCGGCGTCAGCGCTGTTCGACGCGCTGCCCGACACGATCAAGGAGTCCGGCGTCATCCGCTTCGCCGGCGACTCGCACCCGCCCTACCGCACGGTCGGCTCCGACGGGACGATCACCGGCATCGACAAGGACATGCAGGACGCGCTCGGCAAGATCCTCGGCGTCCGCACCGAGATCTCCGTCGTCGACAGCCTCCCGTCGGCGCTGCAGGGCATGCTGAGCGACCGCTACGACGCGTTCAACGGCCCGGTCAAGGCCACCGCCGAACGCGAGCAGCAGTTCGACTCGATCACCTGGATGACCACCCGCACGTCCTACGTGGTGCCCGCCGGTTCCACGGCCGGGATCGCCGGCCCCGACGACCTGTGCGGCAAGAAGGTCGCCATCGTGACCGCGAGCGTCGTGGAGGGCCAGCTGGCGAACCTGTCGGCCTACTGCCAGCAGCGCGGGCGCCCGGCCGCCGAGGCCGTCCCGCTGGCCGACACCAACGCCACCCTGCTCGCCGCCCAGGCCGGCCGGGCCGACGCCGCCGGCATGACCCAGGCCGCCGCGATCGACGTGACGACCCAGCAGAAGGACGCCTACACCTACGTCACCCAGACCGAGGAGCAGGGCGCGACCACCGACAACCTCGCGCTGCTGGTGCCCAAGTCCGCCGGCATGGGCCCGGTCATGTTCGACGCCTTCGAGGAGCTGTTCGCCGGCGGCGAGTACCAGAAGATCATGGACAAGTGGGGGCTGACCGAGGTCGCGGTCCCCGCGCCGGTACTCAACGCGGGCAGCGCGGGCTGAGCCGCCCCGACCAGGGAGGACCCCGTGACGATCACAGCCACGACGAGCAGTCCCAGCGCCCCGGCCGACGACGTCGCCACGTCGCGGCGGCGCGCCCGGCCCCTGCGCTGGCTGGCCGCGGCGGTGCTGGCGGTGCTGACCGCCCAGCTGGTCGCCTTCCTGGTCGGCAACCGGCGCTTCGGGTGGGGCACCGTCGCGCAGTACCTGTTCGACCCCTCCGTGCTGTCCGGGCTCGGCGTCACCGTGCTGCTCGCCGTGGCCGCGATGGTGATCGGCTCGGTGCTCGGCGGGGTCGTGGCGGCCGCCCAGCTGTCGGACTTCGGTCCGGCGCGCTGGGCGGCCACCGCATGGGTCGGCTTCTTCCGCGGCATCCCGCCGCTGGTCCAGCTGATCTTCTGGTTCAACCTGGCCTACCTGCTGCCGCGGATCTCGATCGGCATCCCGTTCGGCCCGACGTTCGCGTCCTGGAGCGCCAACGACGTGATCACGCCGCTGACCGCGGGGATCATCGGGCTGTCGCTGGTCGAGTCCGCCTACCTGGCCGAGATCATCCGGGCCGGCGTGCTCGGCGTGGACCTCGGCCAGCGCGACGCGGCCATGGCGATGGGCTTCACCCCGGCGCAGACGTTCTTCCGGATCGTCCTGCCCCAGGCCATGCGGGTGATCATCCCGCCGGCCGGCAGCCAGTTCATCAGCGTGCTCAAGGGCACCGCGCTGGTCAGCGTGATCGCCATGAACGACCTCCTGCACGCCGTGCAGGTGATCTACAACCGGACCTACGAGATCGTCCCGATGCTGCTCGTGGCCTGCATCTGGTACCTCGTCGTGGTCACCCTGCTGACGGTGGGGCAGCGCAGGCTGGAGCGGCACTTCGCCCGCGGGCACCTGCGCGACGTGCGCCCCGTGGAGGTGCCGGCATGACCGAGCGCGCGACCGGATCGTCGGCCCGCACCGTCCTGAGGCTGCGGGACGTGCGGAAGAACTACGGCGCGCACGCCGCGCTCGACGGGGTGAGCCTGGACGTCGCCGAGGGCGAGGTCGTCGTCGTCATCGGCCCGTCCGGCTCGGGCAAGTCGACGCTGGTGCGCTGCGTGCACCAGCTGGAGGAGATCGACGGCGGGGCGATGTACCTCGACGGCGAGCTGCTCGGCCACGAGCGCCACCGCGGCGGCCTGCGCCCGCTCAGCGCGCGGCAGGTGGCGGCCCAACGCCGCCGGGCCGGCATGGTCTTCCAGCAGTTCAACCTGTTCCCGCACTTCACCGCCCTGCGCAACGTGGCGGAGGCGCCGCGGCGGGTGCACGGGCGCCCGCGCGCCGAGGCCGAGCGCGAGGCCAGGGCGCTGCTGGAGCGGGTCGGGCTGGCCGACCGGGCCGGGCACTACCCGCGCCAGCTCTCGGGCGGGCAGCAGCAGCGGGTGGCCATCGCCCGCGCGCTGGCCACGAAGCCGCGCATCCTGCTGTTCGACGAGCCCACCAGCGCACTGGACCCGGAGCTGGTCGAGGAGGTGCTCGCGGTGGTGCGGGAGCTGGCCGCCGAGGGCATGACGATGGTCGTGGTGACCCACGAGATGGGCTTCGCCCGCGACGTCGCCGACCGGTGCGTGTTCATGGAGGCCGGCCGGGTCGTCGAGTCCGGGCCGCCCGCCGCGCTGTTCGGCTCGCCCAGCAGCGCCCGCCTGCGCGCCTTCCTGTCCCGCCACGCCGCCGACCACCCCGCCGACCAGAAGGTGCTGTCATGACCGCGGCCCCGGCCACCATCACCGTCGCGTCGGTGGGCGACCTCATCCTCGACGAGCCCGACCCGGCGTCCTACCTCGCCGCCTCGGCGCCGCTGCTGCGCGGCGTCGACGTCGCCATCGGCCACGTCGAGGTGCCCCACACCACCGCCACCGCGTCGGCCAGCACGGACGTGCCCGCCCCGCCGGCCGACCCGGCCGCGCTGGGCGCGCTCACCGACGCCGGCTTCCACGTGGTGACGCTGGCCGGCAACCACATCTACGACCTCGGCGACGCCGGCGTCGTCGACACCGTCCGGCACGCCCGCGAGGCCGGTCTGGTGCCCACCGGCGCCGGCGCGACCCTCGCCGAGGCGCGCACCCCGGCCGTCATCGAGCGCGGCGGGCTGCGGGTGGGCGTGCTGAGCTACAACTGCGTCGGGCCGCGCGAGTCGTGGGCGACCTCGGGCAAGCCGGGTTGCGCCTACGTGCACGTGCTCACCCACTACGAGCTCGACCACGCCAGCCCCGGCGGCCCGCCGCGGATCTACACCTTCGCCGACCCGGACAGCCTCGACGCGATGGCCGCCGACGTCGCGGCCCTGCGCGCCGACGTCGACGTGGTGCTGGTGTCGCTGCACAAGGGCGTCGGCCACACGCCCGCCGCCGTGGCGATGTACGAGCGCCCGGTCGCCCGGGCCGCGATCGACGCCGGCGCCGACGCCGTGTTCGGCCACCACGCGCACATCATGCGCGGCATCGAGGTGCACCGCGGCCGGCCGATCTTCCACGGCCTGGGCAACTTCGTCACCGTCACCCACGCCCTGACCCCCGGCGGGGACCGGGGCGGCGCCGAGCTGCAGGAGTGGTCCCGGCGGCGCAAGGAGCTCTACGGCTTCGCGCCCGACCCGGCCATGCCGCAGTACCCGTTCCACCCGCAGAGCCGCAACACCGTGGTCGCGCTGTGCCGGTTCGACGCCGGCGGCCTGGTCGAGGCCGGGTTCGCGCCGTGCTGGATCGACGACACCGCCAGCCCGGTGCCGCTGGAGGCCGGCCCGCAGGCCGACGCCGTCGCCGGCTACGTCGAGCAGATCACCCGCAGCGCCGGGCTCAACGGCCGGTTCGTCCGCCGGGGCGCGGAGCTGCTCATCTCCGGAGTCGGAAGGACACCGTGACCGAGGACCCGACCAGCCCGACCGCCGAGCAGCCCCTCGCGGGGCGCACGGTGATCGACCTGACCACCGCGCTCGCCGGCCCGTACGCCACGCTGCTGCTCGCCGGGCTCGGCGCCACCGTCATCAAGGTGGAGAACCCGGCCACCGGCGGCGACACCTCCCGCAACAACGCCCCCTACCTCGGCCCCGACGGCCTGGGCCTGGCCAGGGCCGACCCGCGGGACATGTCGGTGTCGATGCTGGTGCGCGGGCGCAACAAGATGAGCGTGACGCTCAACCTCAAGGACCCGCGGGCCCGCGAGGTGTTCGCCGACCTGGTGCGCAGCGCCGACGTCGTGGTGGAGAACTACTCCCCCGGCGTCACCCACCGCCTCGGCATCGACTACGCCGCCGTGCGCGAGCTGAACCCGCGGGTCGTCTACACCTCCATCAGCGGCTTCGGCGCGCAGGGCGGACCCGGCTCCGGCAAGGCCATGGACTCGATCATCCAGGCGCTGTCCGGGGTGATGCTGACCGCGGGCGAGCCCGACCAGGGCCCGGTGCGGTTCGGGCTGCCCATCGGCGACATGCTCGCCCCGCTCTACGCCGTGATCGGCACGGTGTCGGCGCTGCTGCAGGCCGAGCGCACCGGCGAGGGCCAGCACGTCGACGTCTCGATGCTGGGTGCGCTGACCTCGCTGATGGCCAGTGAGCCGTTCGACGCCTACGAGGCGGTCGGGCTGGCCCAGCGGACCGGCTCGATGGTGCCCCGGCTGGCCCCGTTCGGGATCCTGGCCACCGCCGACGGGCACATCGCCCTGTGCGCGCCGACCGACCCGTTCGCCCGCGGCGTGCTGCGCGCCATGGGCCGCGACGACCTGCTCGACGACCCGCGGTTCGCGACCCGCGACACCCGCGTCCGGCACGCCGACGAGCTGCACGCCATGATCGGCGCCTGGTGCAAGGGGCTGCCCACCGCCGAGGTGCTCGACCTGCTGACCGCGAACGGGGCACCGGCCGCCGAGGTCCGCGACCCGGCCGGAGCGGTGCGCGACCCGCTCGTGCGCGAGCGCGAGGAGGTCGTGCCGCTCGTGCACCCCGACCTCGGGACCGTCGAGGAGCTGTCGGCGACCGGGGTGCCGATCCGGTTCTCCGGGTCGCGGGTCGGGCTGGACCGGGCCGCCCCGCACCTGGGCGAGCACAACGACCACGTCTACCGCGAGCTGCTGGGCTACTCCGCCGAGCGCGTCGAGGCGCTCAGCGCCGAGGCGGTCATCTGAGTGGCCGGGCCACCGGACCCGACCGCCGCGCTCATCGCCACCGCGACGGCGGCCGCCGCGAGGTGGCGGGCCGACGGGCGGCCCGTCGTCGGCTGCGTCGGCGCGGACGTGCCGGTCGAGCTGCTCACCGCGGCCGGGTTCCTCCCGGTGCGGCTGGCCGGCGACCCGGCGGCCGACCGCTCCGCGGGCGACGCCTACCTGGGTCGGGGCCTCGACCCGGTGGCCCGCTCGGTGCTGTCCCGGCTCCTCGCCGGCGACTACGGCCCGCTCGACGGGCTCGTCGTCTCCCGCGACTGCGAGGCCTCGCTGCGGCTGTTCTACGCGCTGCGCGAGCTGCGCAGGCTCGAACCCGGGCTGGGGCTGCCGCCGGTGCACCTGGTCGACGTGCTGCACCTGCCGCACCGCACGACCACCCACTACGTGCTGGCCAAGGTCCGGGAGATGCGCGCCGCGGTCGGCGCCTGGGCCGGCACCCCGGTCACCGACGACGCGCTGGCCGACGCGGTCGCCGCGCACGACCGGCTGCGCCGGCTGCGCGGCGAGCTGGCCGCGCGGCGCCGGGCCC
>NZ_JAHDTH010000065.1 GCF_018531445.1 Pseudonocardia lacus | reverse complement strand
CAATCCGACACGGCGTCATTCCAGCATTCAGATGCTGTCGCCGGTGGACTACGAAGCAGCCCACACCCCGCCAGACCAAGATCGCTGACCCCACACCGTCAGTGTCCGGCGCTGGGGGCCAAGCTCACCTCAACGGAGCGGCGACACCTCAGACCGGCGTCACCCGCAGGATCTTGTCGTCGCGCCCGTTCGACGTCGACACCAACAGCGACCCGTCCGGCGCCAGGCGCACCCCGCGCAGCCGCCCGAACTCGCCGTCCAGCGGAGCCGGTTTCAGCACCTCGGCGACGGAACCGTCCTCGGCCAGGCGCATGACCAGCAGCTTCTGCCCGCGCAGGGCGCCGACGGCGAGTGCGCCGTCCAGGTCGCCCCACTGGGGCCCGGAGATGAACTCGGCCCCGGAGATCGCCTCGACGGGGCTGCCGGAGCTCCAGATGGCGGCGACGGCGTCGGGGAAGCGGTCGAGGTCGGTCATCGGGACGTCCTCGTCGTAGCCGCCGACGGTGCCGCCCTGGGACGGGTCCCAGCCGTAGTTGGCGCCGGGTTCGAGGTGGTTGACCTCGTCGTCGGTGTCGGGGCCGTGCTCGGCGGAGAAGACGTCGCCGGTGTCGGGCTGGACGGTGACGCCCTGCACGTTGCGGTGGCCGTAGGTGTAGATCAGCCGGCGGGCTGGGTTGGCGTCGTCGACGAAGGGGTTGTCGGGGGCGGGGCCCGCGGTGTCGACGTCGATGTGCAGGACCTTGCCGCCCAGCGAGTTGAGGTCCTGGGGGATGGTGCCGCGGGCGGTGTCGCCGGTGGCGACGTAGACGGTGCCGTCGGGGGCGAGGGTGGTGCGGCAGCCGGAGTGGCGGCCGGACGGGTTGATCGGCAGGCCGCCGAGCAGCGGGTTCGCGACGCGCGTGGCCGACCCGCCGTCGGCGGACAGCTCCCAGGTGACCAGCCGGATGTCGGTGGCGGTGTCCTCGACCTGGTTGGTCTGGCAGGTGGTGAAGCGGCGGGTGCGGTCGAAGTCGGCGTGCACGACCAGGCCCATCAGGCCGCCCTCGCCGTTGACGAAGACGTCGGAGAAGTCGGCGTCGACCGGGGTCACTGTGGCGCCCGGCTCGGTTCCCGAGAGCAGCGAGACGCGGCCGTCGCGCTCGGTGAACAGGACCTGGCCGTCGGGCAGGAAGCCCATGTCCCAGACGTGGCTGAGCCCGTCGGCGAGCACGTCGACCGTCAGGTCGGGCATGCCCGTTCGCGGGGCGGCGACGGGGGCGGCGGCCGAGGTGGTGATCGGCGCCGTGGTCCGGGGTGGGGTGGTGGTCGGCGCGGCGGAGCAGCCGGCGAGCGCCACGGTCGTGGCGACGAGGGCCACGACCGTGCGCCCGCCGGCCCGTCCCCGGGACGCTGCGTGGGTCGCCCGGTACCAATCCGGTGACCCGTCCCCCCGTCGTGCTCGATGCCGCGGCATGGGGGGATTCTGCCGATGCCCGGGTGAGGGTGGGGTGTGCAGGGTCCGAGCGGGCGCGATCGGGTCGGCCGGGGGTCGCTACCGTCTGCTGTCATGGCCCGCAGCTACCTCCGCTTCCCCCACCTGCACGGCGACACGCTCGTCTTCGTGGCCGAGAACGACGTGTGGACGGCTCCGCTGGGCGGCGCCCGGGCCTACCGCCTCACCGCCGACGACGTGACGGCCTACTCGCCGTACCTCTCACCGGACGGCGGCCGCGTGGCCTGGACGACGCTGCGCCACGGCGCCCCCGAGGTCTACGTGAGCGACGTGGACGGCGGCGGCGCCCGCCGGCTGACCTACTGGGGCGACCCGCGGGTGCGGACGATGGGTTGGGGCCCGGACGGTGACGTGCTGGCGCTGAGCGCGGCGGGGCTGGCCGCGCACGGGCGGGCCTGGGCGTACTCGGTGCCGGTCGAGGGGGGCACGCCGCGCCGGCTCGACCTGGGGCCGTGCTCGGCGGCCGCGCTGTCGGCCGACGGCCCGGTGGTGCTGCTGAGCAGCGTGATGACCGAGCCGGCGGCCTGGAAGCGCTACCGCGGCGGCACCGTCGGCAAGCTGTGGGTCGACCCGGACGGCTCCGGGGAGTTCGCCCGGTTCGCCGCCGAGCTGGACGGCAACATCGCCGCCCCCATGCTGGTCGGCTCCGGCGCGGACCGGCGGGTGGCGTTCCTGTCCGACCACGAGGGCTGGGGCAACCTGTACTCGCTCGCCCTCGACGGCTCCGACCTGCGCCGCCACACCGACCACGGCGGCGACGGCGCCCCGGCGTTCTACGCCCGCCACGCCAGCACCGACGGCGAGCGGGTGGTCTACGAGTCGGCGGGCGAGCTGTACCTGGTGGAGTCGCTGGACGCGACGAGCGCCCCGCGCCGCCTCGACGTGCACCTCGGCGGTCCGCGCCGGGCCCGCGAGCCGTTCCGGGTCAGCGCGGCCGAGGAGCTGACGTGGGCGCAGCCCGACCGCACCGGGCGCTCCAGCGTGGCCCTGGTCCGCGGCACCGTGCACCGGCTCACCCACCGCGACGGCCCGGCCCGCACCCTGCTCGCCGAGCCGGGGGTGCGGGCCCGGCTGGCGCGTCCGCTGGGTGCCGACCGCGCGGTCTGGGTCGACGACGCCGAGGGCGAGGACGCCGTCGTCATCGCCCCGCTGGACCCGCGCGCCGAGGACGCCGAGCCGCTGGCGCGCCACGGCGTCGGCGAGGTCGGCCGGGTGCTGGAGCTGGCGCCGTCGCCGGACGGGAAGGCCGTGGCGCTGGCCGCGCACGACGGAAGGCTGCTGGTGCTCGACACCGCCTCCGGCGAGCTGCGCGAGCTGGCCCGCGGCGCCGACGGCGAGGTCTCGGACCTGGCGTGGTCGCCGGACAGCGCCTGGCTGGCCTACTGCGACCCGGTGGAGTCCGGGCTGACCCGGATCATGATCGCCCGGCTGTCCGACGACACGCTGGTCGCGGTGACCGCGCCGCGGTTCGTCGACGCCGACCCGGTGTTCACCTCCGACGGCAAGTACCTGGCGTTCCTGTCGCGGCGGACGTTCGACCCGATGTACGACCAGCACTCGTTCGACCTGGCGTTCCCGGTGTCGTGGCGGCCCTACCTGGTGCCGCTGGCGGCGCGCACGCCCTCGCCGTTCGGGGCGAGCCCGGACGGGCGGCCCGTCTCGCCGGGCGACGAGGGCCCCGAGGACCCGCCCGCATCGGAAGCCGCCGACGGCGAGGAGGAGTCGGCCGAGGCGGAGGAGAAGGCCGACGGGAAGGCGGACAAGCCCGACGGGAAGTCCGACGACCCGCCCGAGGTCGTCGTCGACGTCGACGGGCTGGCCGACCGGGTCGTGCCGATCCCGGTGGTCGCCGCCCGCTACAGCGGGATGCGGGCCGGCAAGGACTGCCTGCTGTGGTACCGGTTGCCGGTGTCCGGGGTGCTGGGCGACGCGCGTGCCGAGACGAACGAGCGCCGCCAGCGCCCGGTGGTGGAGCGCTTCGACCTGAAGCGCCGCAAGCTCGACGTGATCGCCGACCCGGTGTCGTGGTTCGCGGTCAGCGGCGACGGCCAGCGGCTGGTGGTCGCCGACCGCGAGACGCTGCGCGTGCTGCGGACCGACCGCTCGTCGTCGAGCGCCCCCGACAACGACGACGCCGACGAGTACGTGGTCGACACCCGCCGGATCGTGGTCACCGTCGACCCGGCCCGCGAGTGGCGCCAGATGTTCGACGAGGCCGGCCGGCTGATGCGCGACCACTTCTGGGTCGAGGACATGGCCGGGGTCGACTGGGCGGCCGAGATGGCGCGCTACCGCCCGCTGGTCGACGCCGTCGGCAGCCACAACGACCTCGTCGACCTGCTCTGGGAGCTGCAGGGGGAGCTGGGCACCTCGCACGCCTACGTCAGCGGCGCCGGCGGCGGCGACTTCTCCGGCCGGCCGGGCCTGCTGGGCGCCGACCTCGCGCCCGCCGAGGACGGCTGGGTGGTCACCCGGGTGCTGCCGCCGGAGACGTCGGCCCCGGCCGCGCGCAGCCCGCTGTCCGGGCCCGGGGTGGACGTGCGCGCGGGCGACGTGGTCCTGGAGGTCGGCGGCGTGCCCGTCGACCCGGCCTGGGGCCCGGCCCCGCTGCTCGTCTCGCGCGGCGGGGAGCTGGTGGAACTGACGGTGCGTTCGGGCCCGGAGCGTGCGGACGCCGGCGAGATCCGCCGCGTCGTGGTGCGCCCGCTGGACTCCGAGGCCGCCCTGCGCTACCAGGACTGGGTGGCCGGGCGGCGGGCGTTCGTCGCCGACCGCTCCGAGGGCCGGCTGGGCTACCTGCACGTGCCGGACATGATGGCGCCGGGCTGGGCGCAGCTGCACCGCGACCTGAGCCGGGAGACCGCCCGCGACGGCCTCATCCTGGACGTGCGCGGCAACGGCGGCGGGCACATCTCCCAGCTGGTGGTGGAGAAGCTGGCCCGCCGGGTGATCGGCTGGGACCACCGCCGGCACGGCCAGCCCACGACATACCCCAACGACGCCCCGCGCGGCCCCGTCGTGGCGGTGGCCGACGAGATGGCCGGCTCGGACGGCGACATCGTCACCGCCGCGATCAGGCGGTTGGGCATCGGCCCGGTCGTCGGGACGCGCACGTGGGGCGGGGTGATCGGCATCGACGGCAGATACGACCTCGTCGACGGCACGGGCGTGACCCAGCCGCGCTACGCCTTCTGGTTCGACGACACCGGCTGGGGCGTGGAGAACCGCGGCGTCGACCCGGACGTCGAGGTGGTGGTCCGCCCGCAGGACTGGGTCGCCGGGGCCGACCCGCAGCTGGAGCGCGCGATCGACATGGCGATGGCATCGCTGGCCGAGCGCCCGGCGGCGAGCCCGCCGGACCCGGCGACCCGGCCGTCGCGGGTGCGCCCGGAGCTGCCGCCCCGGCCCGCCTGACGGCCGGCCGCCGCCGTCAGCCGGCGCCCGGTGCCCGCACGGTGACCTCGTAGTGCCGCACGGTCGAGGCGAAGTCGATCAGCGCGGCCGCGGCCGCGGGTTCCACGACCGCGCGGCCGGGTTCGTCGCCCGCGAAGCGCTCGATGGCCGCGCGCGTCTCCCACCGGGTGACGACCAGGAGGTGCGTGCGGTCGCCGGTGCCGTCCTCCATCAGCTCGGCGCCCAGGAAGCCGTCGAGCCCGTGCAGCTGGGGCAGGACGGTGGCGGTGAAGTGCTCCCGGTACCGGTCGGCGCCCCCGGCCGTCGCGCTCGCGCTCCAGACCCGCGCGATCACCGCGCGGCTCCGGCGCCGACCCGCGCGGCCGGCAGGTCCAGCACCCAGTTCTGGCCCACGAGGTCGTGGCCGAAGCTGCGGTGCGGCGCGGAGTCGACGAGCCGGAAGCCGTGCGCCTGGTAGATCCGGCGGGCGGCGACGAGCACGTCGTTCGTCCAGAGCGTGATCCGCCGGTACCCGGCCGCCGCGGCGAACTCGAGGCAGGTCGAGACCAGCCGGTCGCCGAGGCCGAGGCCGCGGGCCGCCGGGTCGACGAGCAGGATCCGCAGCTTGGCGGTGCCGTCCTCGGCGGCGGGCACGCAGAACACGCACCCCCGGCGCACCCCGTCGACCTCGGCGATCCAGGCCGACTGCCGGGACGGGTCGTGGTCGGCGGAGTAGTCGGCGACGATGCGCGCGACCAGCGCCTCAAACGAGGGGTTCCAGCCGAACTCGGCGGCGTAGACCTCGCCGTGCGCCATCACCACCCAGCCCAGGTCGCCGGGCGCGCCCAGCTCGCGGATCGTCACGCGGCGGTCGCCCCCGGCCCCCGGCTCCGTTCGTCCGGTCATCGTCGCTCCTCTCGGCCAGCCGCAACTGAAACGACTGTTTCAGTCAGCATGCCCACCCGTCCCACCGCGGGCAAGACCCCTGGCCCCTGCCCGGTGGCGTTCGGGCTCAGGGACCGCTCGGGGTGATACCCGGATCCGGGCGGGCCCCCGACGCGGTGTGCTTCTGCGCAGACGCGAAGGGGGAGCGGATGTGATTGAGGTCAGAGGCCTCACGAAGCGGTTCGGGCGCACCACCGCCGTCGACGACCTGTCGTTCGACGTGCGGCCGGGCACCGTGACCGGGTTCCTCGGGCCGAACGGCGCCGGGAAGTCGACGACCATGCGGATGGTCCTCGGGCTGGACCGCCCCAGCGCGGGCGAGGCGCTCGTGGCGGGCAAGCGCTACGCGGAGCTGCGCGATCCGCTGCGCACGGTCGGCGCGCTGCTGGACGCCAAGTGGGTGCACCCCAACCGGTCAGCGCGCTCGCACCTGCGCTGGCTGGCGCGGTCCAACGGGCTGCCGGCCGGGCGGGTGGACGAGGTGCTGGACACCGTCGGGCTGACCGCGGTGGCCGGCAAGCGGGCCGGGACGTACTCGCTGGGCATGTCCCAGCGGCTGGGCATCGCCGGGGCGCTGCTGGGCGACCCGCAGGTGCTGCTGTTCGACGAGCCGGTCAACGGGCTCGACCCGGAGGGCATCCTGTGGATCCGCCGGCTGATGCAGCGCCTGGCCGCCGAGGGCCGCACGGTGCTGGTGTCCAGCCACCTGCTCTCGGAGATGGCGCTGACCGCGACCGAGCTCGTGGTCATCGGGCGCGGGCGGCTGGTCGCCCAGGGCCCGACCGCGCAGTTCGTCGACGGCGGGGCCGCGGTGCTCGTGCGCGGGCCGCGACCGGACGCCATCGCCGGCGCGCTGCGGACGGCCGGGTACGAGGTCGTCGAGGAGCCGGCCGGGCTCGTGGTGGCGGGCGCGACGACGGAGCAGGTGGGGGAGGCCGTCGGGGCGGCCGGGCTGGTGCTGCACGAGCTGGCGCTGCGCCGCGGCTCGCTGGAGGAGGCGTTCATGGAGATCACCAAGCAGGACGTGGAGTACGCCTCGACCGGATCGGGGGTGCCGGCGTGAGCGCGTCGGGGCTGGTGGCGGCGGAGCGGATCAAGCTGGGCTCGGTCCGCTCGCCGTGGTGGTGCGCCGCGCTGGCCGTGCTCGGCGTGGTCGCGCTGACCTCGCTGGTGGTGCTGATCGAGCCGGGCGAGATGAACGACGCGCCCGGCGGCGCGGGCTCGAACCCGTTCCTGCTGTTCGGGCTGATGCTGGTGCTCGTGCTGGCGGCGGTCTCGGTGACCACCGAGTACCGCTACTCGACGGTGCGGCTGACGTTCGAGGCCGCGCCGAACCGGACGGCGGCGATGCTGGCGAAGGCCGTCGTCGTGGCCGTCGTCGGCGCCGTGATCGGGCTGGTCGCGGCGCTGGGCGCGTGGGTGGCGGTGGGGCTGCTCGACCCGCTTTCCGACGTCGCGCTGCGCACGTACGACGACTGGTGGGTGCTGCTGAGCCCGGGCCCGGTGTTCGCGGTCTGCGCCGTGATGGCGCTGGGGGTGGGGATCCTGGTCCGGCACACCGCGGCCGCGGTGTCGATCGTGCTGGTGTGGCCGCTGATGGGGGAGCAGCTGATCTCGGCCATCCCCGGGTTCGGCGAGGCGGTCACGCCGTGGCTGCCGTTCATCAACGCCGGCAACGCGATGTCGACCGGCGGCGAGGGGCTGCCGTTCGGCCCGGTGGGCTCGCTGGCGTACGTGGCCGGCATCACCGCCGTCGTGTTCGCCGCGGCGATCGTGGTGGTCAACCGCCGCGACGCCTGAGGCGCTGGTCTGCGAGGACGTGCCCGGGGCGGGGGCGCGCAGCGTGGGGTGGGTCTCGCAGCGCCGGGTGGGTTTCGCAGCGCTGGGTGTGGCGCGCAGCGTGGGGTGTGTTGTCGCAGCGCGCCGGCGGGCTGCGAACACCCGCCCAGCGCTGCGCCACCGCGCCCGGGCTGCGAGGACGCGCTCCGCAGGAGCCCGAGCGCTGGCGCCGGGACGCCGGACTCCCGTTCGGTCGTCTCGGTGCGGGAGTCGGGGTGGGTCTCGCAGCGCTGGGTGTGTCTCGCAGCGTCGGGTGGGTTGTCGCAGCGTGCCGGCGGGCTGCGAGTACCCACCCAGCGCTGCGCCACCCCGCCCGGGTTGCGACGCCGTGCCCCCCACCCCCGCCGGTGACATCGTCCCCGGCCGCCACGACAGCGGCTACTGGGCCGGCGAGGCCCTGCCACGCCGGCGTTCCCCGCCGGCCACCGCTGACCGCCACCGCCGAACCGCCGCGCGCGTCCTGATGCCCGGGCGATCGTCCGTCCGGCCGCGACGGGAGCCCCCGGACGCCCGGACGTGCTTACAGGTGCACGTGCAGTGGAGCGGAACGGGCGGGCGTAGGCTGGGGAGAAGGCCGCACCCGGGCCCTCGACCCGGGCAGTGGTCTGTTCTGCGTGCGCTCCATCTGCCCGGGGGGAATCCCGATCGTGGCCAAGCTGTCCGGTCTGCTCCAAGCCGTTCTGACCGATCACGCGATCGCGGCGGTCGTCGACGCCGGTCGCGGGGTCCGCGCCGTGGGGGTGCCGTCCCTGCAGGTCGAAGGGCCCGCGGCGCTGCGCCCGTTCCTGGCCGCCGGCCTCGGTTCGGCCGAGGGCGGCGGGCGCACCGTGCTGGCCGTCACGGCCACCGACCGGGAGGCCGACGACCTCGGCTCCGCCGCCGCCGAGCTGCTCGGCCCGGACGCCGTCGCGGTGCTGCCCAGCTGGGAGACGCTGCCCCACGAGCGCCTCTCGCCCCGGCCCGACACGGTGGGCAGGCGGCTGTCGATCTTCCGACGGCTGTCGGACCCGGCGGCGGCGCCGAGGGTCGTGGTCGCGGCCGCGCGGAGCCTGATCCAGCCGATCGCGCCCGGGCTGGGCGCGCTGGAGCCGGTGCGGCTGCGCGTCGGCGACACCCACGACTTCGACGAGCTGCTGGTGCGGCTGGTCGAGCTGGCCTACACGCGGGTCGAGATGGTCACCGCGCGCGGCGAGTTCGCCGTCCGCGGCGGCATCGTCGACGTGTTCGCGCCGACGGCCGACCACCCGGTCCGCGTCGAGTTCTGGGGCGACGAGGTCAGCGAGCTGCGCGAGTTCTCGGTCGCCGACCAGCGCTCGGTCGGCGACGTCGAGGACCTGCTCGCCCCGGGCTGCCGCGAGCTGCTGCTGACCACCGAGGTGCGCGACCGGGCCGCCGCGCTGGCCCGCCGCTTCGAGAACAACCCGCAGCTGCGCGAGCTGCTCGAGCACCTCGCCGAGGGCATCCCCGCCGAAGGCATGGAGTCGCTCATCCCGGTGCTCGTGGACGGCGAGCTGCAGCTGCTCACCGACCTGCTGCCGGCCGGTGCGCTCGTCCTGCTGGCCGACCCGGAGCGCATCCGGACCCGCAGCGCCGACCTGGTCCGCACCGGCCAGGAGTTCCTGGCCGCGTCCTGGTTCGCCGCCGGCATGACCGACGACGCCACCGCCCCGATCGACGTCGGCGCCTCGGCCTACCGCGGCCTCGCCGAGGTGCTGGAGCACGCCGAGGCCTCCGGGCGCCCGGTCGTCACGCTGAGCCCGCTGCTGTCCGGGCGCGACGACGTCCTCGCCCCCGAGGTGCACGAGGTCGAGTCCTACCGCGGCGACACCGACCGCGCCCTGGTCGACCTGCGCGCGCACGTCGCGGCGGGCGGCACCGCGGTGCTGGTGGTCGGCGGGCAGGGCACCGCGAAGCGGTCGCTGGAGCAGCTGCGCGAGGCCGACGTCCCGGCCGCGCTGGTCGACCAGCTGGTCGAGGTGCCCGACAAGGGCCTGGTCACGGTCACCTGCGGGCGGATCGTCAACGGGTTCACCGCCGGCCAGCTGGTGGTGCTCTCCGAGGCCGACCTGACCGGAAACCGGGCCGGCGCCACCGAGACCCGCAAGCTGCCCACCCGCCGGCGCAACGCCGTCGACCTGGTCACCCTCAAGCCCGGCGACTACGTCGTCCACGCCCAGCACGGCATCGGCAGGTTCGTCGAGATGCGCGAGCGCACCGTCAGCGGCGCCACCCGCGAGTACCTGGTGCTGGAGTACGCCAGCTCCAAGCGCGGCCAGCCGGCCGACCGGCTGTTCGTGCCCACCGACGCCCTCGACGAGGTCAGCCGCTACGTCGGCGGCGAGGTGCCCACGCTGAACAAGCTCGGCGGCGCCGACTGGGCCAGGACCAAGGGCCGCGCCCGCAAGGCCGTCCGCCAGATCGCCGCCCAGCTGGTGCAGCTCTACGCCGCCCGGCAGTCCGCGCCCGGGCACGCCTTCCCACCCGACACCCCGTGGCAGCGCGAGATGGAGGACGCGTTCGCCTACACCGAGACGCCCGACCAGCTCGCGGCGATCGACGAGGTCAAGGCGGACATGGAGCGCCCGGTCCCGATGGACCGGGTGATCTCCGGCGACGTCGGGTTCGGCAAGACCGAGATCGCGGTGCGGGCGGCGTTCAAGGCGGTGCAGGGCGGCAAGCAGGTGGTGGTGCTGGTGCCGACCACGCTGCTGGCCACCCAGCACCTCGACACCTTCACCGAGCGGATGCGCGCCTTCCCGGTGACGGTGAAGGGGCTGTCGCGGTTCACCGACCCGGCGGAGGCCAAGCAGACCGTCGCCGGACTGGCCGACGGCTCGGTCGACGTCGTCGTCGGCACCCACCGGCTGCTGCAGACCGGCATCCGGTGGAAGGACCTCGGGCTGGTCATCGTCGACGAGGAGCAGCGCTTCGGCGTCGAGCACAAGGAGCACATCACCGCGCTGCGCACCCACGTGGACGTGCTGACGCTGTCGGCCACGCCGATCCCGCGCACGCTGGAGATGAGCCTGGCCGGGATCCGGGAGCTGTCCACGATCGCCACCCCGCCCGAGGACCGCCACCCCACGCTCACCTACGTCGGCGCCTACGATGAGAAGCAGGTCACCGCGTCCATCCGGCGGGAGCTGCTGCGCGACGGCCAGGTGTTCTACGTGCACAACCGGGTCTCGACGATCGACCGGGCCGCGCGGAGGATCCGCGAGCTGGTGCCGGAGGCCCGGGTGGCGGTGGCGCACGGCCAGATGAACGAGGAGGTGCTGGAGCGCACGGTCAACGGGTTCTGGCACAACGAGTACGACGTGCTGGTCTGCACGACGATCGTGGAGAACGGGCTCGACATCTCCAACGCCAACACGCTGATCGTGGAGCGCTCCGACACGTTGGGCCTGTCGCAGCTGCACCAGCTGCGCGGGCGCGTCGGGCGCGGGCGCGAACGCGGGTACGCCTACTTCCTCTTCCCGCCCGAGCACCCGCTCACCGAGACCGCCCACGACCGGCTCGCCACCATCGCCCAGCACTCCGAGCTGGGCGCGGGCGCCGCCGTGGCGATGAAGGACCTGGAGATCCGCGGCGCGGGCAACATCCTGGGCGCCGAGCAGTCCGGCCACATCGCGGGCGTGGGCTTCGACCTCTACATCCGGCTGGTCGGCGAGGCCGTCGCGGCCTTCCGCCAGCAGGCGGGCGCGGGGGAAGGGGAGACCGAGGAGTCGCTCACCGAGGTCCGGGTCGACCTGCCGATCGACGCGCACGTCCCGCACGACTACGTCACCGGCGAGCGGCTGCGCCTCGAGGTCTACCGCAAGATCGCCGAGGCGCCCGACCGGGCCGCGCTGGACGCGATCGTCGACGAGCTGACCGACCGCTACGGCGAGCCGCCCACCGCGGTGCGCAACCTGCTGGCGGTCGCGGCGTTCCGCCAGACCTGCCGGGGGCTGGGTGTGGCCGAGGTGGCGGTGGCCGGCAACCTGATCCGGCTCGGTCCGGTCGATCTGCCGGACTCGGCGCAGATGCGGCTCAAGCGGTTGCACCCGAAGGCCGCGTACAAGCCGGCGGCCAGGGCGGTGCTGGTGCCCAAGCCGGTCGAGGGCGGGCGCATCGGCGGCGCCCCGCTGCGCGACGTGGCGCTGCTCGACTGGTGCGCCAAGCTGCTGCACGACCTGCTCGCGCCGCGAGCGGTGCCCACGGGGGCGGCCCGGGTGTAGCCTCGCCGGGCCGCCCGGTCACCGGGACGGGTGGCGAGACGACCCTCGAAGCGGCCGCCGGGGCGGCCAGGACCACCTGGAGTGCGGTGACCGAGCACCCCGCCCCCCACCGGTGGCAGCTGCCCTGGATCGTGCTCGACCGGTTGATCCAGCCCGCCGGCAGCGGTCGGCCGCGCACGACCGCGGAGTTCCTGCACCGCTCCGCGCAGAGCTACGCCGGCCTGGGCCGGGCGGTGGTCGGGGTGCTCGGCGCGCTGATCGCGCCGTTCGCCGGGCCGCCGATCGGGGTCGGCGCGTGCGTGGTCGTCGCGGTGTGCTTCGCGGCGTGGAGCCTCCATTACGGCTGGCGGACGCGGACCGCCCCGAACCCCGTGCTGTGCGGGCTCGACGTCGGCGTGCTGTGCGCGCTGTCCCTGGCCCAGCCGCTGCTGGTCGACCCGGTGCTGACCGGGCGGCTGGCCGGCTGGGTCACCCCGGTCGTCTCGTTCGGCGTGGTGGCGATGCAGTGGCACTTCCCGTTGCGGCTGGGCATGGTGTCCGCGGCGGCGATCGGCGTCGCGCTGGTCGTCGGGGCCGCGCTGAGCCCCGGCGTCGGGCTGCTCGGCGCGCTCGTGGCGGGCGGGGTCTGGACGGTCGTCGAAGCGGTGCTGTCGCGGCTGCTGTGGCGGCTCGTGCAGCGCGGCGGGCAGATCGCCGACGAGCGGATGGAGCGCGGCTTCGCCCAGGAGCGGGAGGCGGGCACCGCGGCGGCCCGCCGCGCCGACCAGCGCCTGCACTGGTCGACGGTGCACGACACGGCGGCCAGCACCCTGCTCATGGTCGGGCTCGGCGAGGTCCGCGGGACCGAGGCGTGGCTGGCCGACCAGCTCCGCCGCGACATCGCCGCGCTCGTCGGCGAGCCCGCCGAATCCGACGAGTGGTGCGACCTGGTCGCCGCGCTGACCGACGTCGCCGGGCGCGCGAAGGTCGCGGTGGGGCTCGACCTGGGCGCCGACGGGCCGGTGCTGGTGCCCGGACCGGTCGGGCGGGCCCTGGAGGGGGCGGTGGGCGAGGCGCTGGAGAACGTCCGGCGCCACGCCGGCACCGGCCGGGCCGAGCTGCGGATGACCGGCGCCGCGGACGGGCTCGTGGTGACGGTCAGCGACCGGGGGCCGGGCTTCGCGCCGGCGGGGGTGCCGCAGACGCGCCACGGCCTGGTGCTGTCGATCCGCGAGCGCATGGCCAGGGTCGGCGGCTCGGCCGACATCCGCTCCGCGCCCGGCGCGGGCACCGTCGTGGAGCTGGGGTGGTCGCGTGGATGACCACCCGATGGGCCGGCTGCTGCTGCGCGGGGTGCGCCAGGCGCAGTCGGTGATCCTCATCGCCATCCTGCTGCTGCTCGACCTGCCCAGCCTGCTGCCCAGCCTCGACGCCTACTCGTCGCAGTGGCTGGGCTGGCTCTGGTACGGCTTGCTGGTCGCGGTGGCCGCGGTCGACGCCGTGCTCAGCGCGCGGGGCGCGTTCTGGGGGCGCACGGCCTGGCCGGTGGCGCTGGGCGTGCTGGCCGTGTCGACCGCCGCGGCGGCGTCGCTGCCGACGTCGGAGCTGCTGGGCCCCGCGCACTACACCTTCGGGGTGGTCGGCTGGTTCGGGCTGGTGCTGTTCGCCGACCGCCGGATCCGGACGGTGGTGGCGTTCGTCCTGCTGCACGTCGCGGTCACCGCGGCGCTGCTGGCGGTGCGCGGCGTGCTCTCCGAGCAGTTGGTCACCCTGGCGACCGTGGCCCTTGGCGTCAGCTCGTTCCAGTTCGCGCTGATGGCGGCGACCCTGGTGCTGCGCGCGATCGCCGAACGCGCCACCGAGGTCGCGGTGGCCCAGGCCGAGGCGGCCACCCAGGAGGCCATCGCGCGCGAGGTGCACACCGACCGCGAGGCCCGGTACGCGGCGCTGCGCGAGACCGCGCTGCCGCTGCTGCGCGGGCTGGCCGATGGCACCTTGTCGCCAACCGACCACGCCGTGCAGCGGGCCGCCGCGGTGGAGGCGGCCCGCATGCGCAGGCTCTTCAGCGAGCAGGGCGACGAGGCGACGCTGCTGGCCGCGGAGGTGGAATCGCTGGTCGACGTCGTCGAGCGGCGCGGCGTGAGGGTGCGGTACGCGGCCCGGCCCCTCGCGGTCGAGCCCCCGCCCGAGGTACGCCGGTCGTTGGTCGAGGCGATCAGCGGTGTACTACTGGTCACCACGCGGGTGGCCCGCGTGACGGTCGGCGGCACCGGGAGGGATGTCACGGTGAGCGTTGTCACCGACGGCGACGTCGGTGGTTCGGGGGACGATGCGCCGGGAGGCGAGCACGTGCGGACGTCGACGGTCGTCGACGGCGGGCGGACCTGGGTGGAGGCCAGATGGCTGATCCCCTGACCGGCCGGCGGGGGCCGACGGTCGTGATCGTCGACGACCACCCCGCGATCGTGGACGGGGTGCGCGCCTGGTGCTCGGGAGCCGATCCGCCCATCGAGGTCGTCGACAGCGGCAACCGGCCCGCGGCGGCCTTCGCCGGGGCGGGCGCGGACGCCGACGTCGTCGTCTTCGACCTGCTCTACGGCAGCCAGCCGGACTTCTCGTCGCTGCGACGGCTGATCCAGGCGGGGCGGCGGGTCATCGTGTACTCGCAGGAGGACTCCGCCGACACCGTGCTGCGCTGCGTGGAGCTGGGCGTGGCCACGTACCTGACCAAGTCCGAGGGCGACGAGCACCTGGTGCCGGCCATCCACGCGATCGCCGAGGGCGGCACGTACACCGGACCGGTGCTCAGCGGCATCCTCGCCGGCGACCGAAGACCCGGGCGACCGGTGCTCAGCGAACGCGAGCGCGAGGTCCTGATCGCCTGGTTCGAGTGCGAGTCCAAGCAGCTGGTGGCGCGCCGGCTGCACATCTCGGTGAAGACCGTGGACACGCACATCGAGCGCGTCCGCATAAAGTACGCCGACACGGGCCGCCCGGCGACGTCGAAGTCCGCGCTGATGATCCGCGCGTTGCAGGACGGCATCGTGGACCTCGACGACTTCGACGATCTCGGCGGAGACGGCTGACGCGCCCGCGCGCGGCACCGGGGTGCGGTCGGTTCCCCTCCAGAACACCGACCGCACCCCGTTGCGCGCTGGCGGGGCAATGCAGAAGCTACGGCGCCCCGCCCGCCCGCCGTGTCGGGTGAACACCCCACACACCGGGTGAACACCCGACCCGTGACCCTGGACGGGACCGATCCGACGACGTGAGAGGGTGTCCGACGTGCGTAGGCGTGTGGTGCGGGTCGTCGTGGCCGTGGTGGCAGCGGGAGCGGTGGCGACCGGGTGCGGCGGCGTCGGCTCGCCCGGCTCCGCGGTGGTGATCGGCGACCGCGTCGTTCCGTTGGAGACCGTGCAGGACCGGATGCAGATCGCCCTGGACAAGCCCGACCAGATGTCGCGGCTCGCCGCCGACGGGCGCGGCCCGGCCGACGTCGCCCGCGGGCTGGTCACCCAGGAGGTCCTGCACGAGCTGGTCACCCGGGAGGCGGCCGCGCGCCGGATCACGGTCACCGAGCAGCAGGTCGACTCGGCGCTGGCCGACCAGGGCGGCACCCCGTCCATCCTGGAGAACACGTTCCTCGACGAGGCCGGCCTGCGCGAGCGCACCCGCGACCAGCTGCTGGCCGCGGAGATGGCCCGCGACGTCGTCGGCGGGCTCTCGGTGACCGCCGACCTGGTCGCGGCGACCTCCCGCGAGGAGGCCGACCGCACGGCGCAGACCCTGCTGCGGGGCGGCCCGGCGGCCGAGGCGCTGTTCGACAACCCGGACACCGCCGCCCGCGGGCAGACCTTCCAGGCCGTCACCGCGCCGGACGCGGCCGCGACGGTGCTGTTCAGCACCCCGGTCGGCGGCGTCGCGGCCTTCCGACCCGACCCGGGCCGGGCCACCTGGATCGTGCTGCGGGTGACCGACAGCCGCACCGACGTCCAGTCCCCGCCGGAGGCGGTGAACGCGCTCAGCCAGTCCGACCTCGTCGGCGTCGGCTACCGCCTCCTGCAGCCGGTCGCCGAGGAGATCGGGGTGACGGTCAACCCGCGCTACGGCGTGTGGGACCCGATCAGCCTGCAGGTCGTCGCCGAGGAGGACCTGTCCGGCGAGATCCTGCTGCCGAGCGCGCCGGCCGCGGGCTGAGGCGGTGCCGGGCACCCTGGTCGTCCTCCCCGCGCGGACCCCGGCGTCGGTGCCGGCCGCCGCGGTCCCCGCGCTGCGCTCGGCGGCCGTCGTCCACGCCGACGCCACCGTCACCGACGACCTGCTCGCCGAGCTGGGCGCCGTGCGCCGGGTCGGCGGCGAGCCGTTCGAGGTCCTGCTGACCACCGACCCCCACCACCCCGACGCCGCCACCGCCGACCGGGTGCTGGCCGCGCCGGAACCGGCCGGTGCCGCCCTGCTGGACGCGGTGGCCGTGATGGACCGGCTGCGCTCGCCCGGCGGCTGCCCGTGGGACGCCGAGCAGACCCACACCTCACTGCTGCAGTACCTGGTCGAGGAGTGCTACGAGCTGTACCAGGCCATCGAGGACGACGACCGCGACGCCACCCGCGAGGAGCTCGGCGACGTCCTGCTGCAGGTGCTGTTCCACGCCCGGATCGCCGCCGAGCACCCCGACGCCCCGTTCACCGTCGACGACGTGGCCGCCGACCTGGTGGCCAAGCTCGTCGGCCGGCACCCGCACGTGTTCGCCGGGAGCGAGGTCGTCGACACGGCCGAGCGCCAGGAGCACCGCTGGGAGGAGCTGAAGCGGGCCGAGAAGCGCCGGGAGTCCAGCGTGGACGGCGTGCCGCTCGGCCAGCCCGCGGTCGCGCTTGCCGCCAAGCTGACCAACCGCACGGCCCGCGCCGGGCTGCCCGCCGACCTGCTCCCGGCCGGGTCG
Source organism: Pseudonocardia lacus (assembly GCF_018531445.1). GTDB lineage: Bacteria > Actinomycetota > Actinomycetes > Mycobacteriales > Pseudonocardiaceae > Pseudonocardia > Pseudonocardia lacus. The sequence goes on along the minus strand of NZ_JAHDTH010000065.1, from coordinate 19,019 downwards.
CAGGTGGGGGAGCGGCTGTTCGCGCTGGCCGCCGCGGCCCGGCTGGCCGGCATCGACCCGGAGGCCGAGCTGCGCGGCGCCGCCCGCCGCTTCGCCGACGCGGTGCGCGCCGCGGAGAAGGCGGCGCTGGCCGACGGCGTCGACCCGCACGCCATGGACTCCGCGGGCTGGCGGACGTACTGGCAGGTCAACGCGCCACCGACCTGAACGGGGTCGCCCCTCGGAGTGGCCCGCGGGATCCGTCGCTACGGTGGGTGGTGTGGCCGTGCGCAGACGCCCCGCCGTCGTGGCTCTCGGTGTCGTCGTCGCCGCGATGGCCATGCTCCTCGGACTCGTCGTGGTCGTCGGCCTGGTGCTGGCGTCCCGGATCGACGACGCCGACCTGCCGCCCGTGCGCGGCCAGGGCGACGGGATCGTCGAGGCCGACGTCGAGCCGGACACGCCCGCCCCGCAACCGGCCGCCCTCGCCGCCGACGTCGACCTGGACGTGTGGGCCGAGGGCGTCGCCGAGGCCCACGACCTGCCGCCGAGGGTTGTGCGCGCCTACGGCGCTGCCGAGCTGACCCTGCACGCGCGGGAGCCGGAGTGCCGGCTGTCCTGGGCGACGCTCGCCGGGATCGGCCGGGTGGAGTCGCACCACGGGCAGATCGGCCCGGCCGAGGTCGACGCCGACGGCGTCGCCCGGCCCTCGATCATCGGCATCCCGCTGGACGGCACCGGCGGCACCCGCTGGATGCCCGACTCCGACGGCGGCGAGCTGGACGGCGACCTGGAGCTCGACCGCGCCGTCGGGCCGATGCAGTTCCTGCCGACCACCTGGCAGCGCTACGGCGCCGACGGCAACGGCGACGGCGTGAACGACCCCCAGCAGATCGACGACGCCGCCCTGGCCGCCGGCAACTACCTGTGCGCCGGGGGCCGCGACACCGGCACCGGCCCCGGCTGGTGGGCGGGCGTGCTCACCTACAACAACTCGACCTCCTACGGCCGGCTGGTCTGGGCCGCGGTCGAGCGCTACGCCGCCCCACCGCCCTCCCCCGACCGCTGACCCGAGGACACCCTCCCCTCGCCGCGTCCGGCCGAACGAGCGCGGCTCTCGTCCAACCCCGCCGCACGAAAGCGGCTCTCGTCCAATCCGCCGCTGATCCCCCCGGGCGCCGGGGAGGGGATCACGGCTCCAGGAGCGACTGGCCCCAGTACGCGCCCTCGGCCAGGCCCGCGGGGCAGGCGAAGACGGCCGAGCCGGTGTGCTCGATGTACTCCATGAGGTCGTCGCTGTTGGCCAGCGCGCTCTGCATCGGCACGAACTGCCCGTGCGGGTCGCGCAGGAAGGCGATGAAGAACAGGCCGGCGTCGAGGTGGCCCTGGCCGTCGCTGCCGTCGACGAAGTTGTAGCCGCGGCGCAGGATCCGGGTACCGCCCAGGTTCTCGGCGGAGGCCAACCGGATGTGGGCGATCGTCGGGATCACCGGCGAGCCCGTGGCGTCGAGGGCCGCGTAGTCGGCCAGGTCGAACTCGGCCTGCTTGCCCAGCGGCGCGCCCTCGCCCTTGTCGCGGCCGATGATGCGCTCCTGCTCGGACAGCGAGGTGCGGTCCCAGATCTCGATGTGCATCCGGATCCGGCGGGCCACCAGGTAGGTGCCGCCGTCGAGCCATGCGGGGCCGTCGCCGGGCTGGACCCAGACGTGGCGGTCGAGCTCGGCGCCGTCCTCGGCCTTGAGGTTGTGGGTGCCGTCCTTGAAGCCGAACAGGTTGCGGGCGGTGGCCTGCGCGGTCGACGTCGAGGACGTGCGTCCGAAGCCGAGCTGCGACCAGCGGACCGTCGTGGTGCCGAAGCCCATCCGCACGAGGTTGCGCACGGCGTGCACGGCGACCTGGGGGTCCTGGGCGCAAGCCTGGATGCACAGGTCGCCGCCGGAGGTGGCGGGGTCGAGCTGGTCGCCGGTGAAGCCGGGCAGCGGGGCCAGCCCGGCGGGCATGCGGTCGGCCAGGCCGAGCTTGTCGAGCAGCCCGGCGCCGATCCCGAAGGTCAGGGTCAGCGACGACGCGGGCAGGCCGAGCGCCTCGCCGGTGTCGTCGGGCGGGGCGTCGGGGTTGCGGTTGACCGCGCCGCCGGGGGTGGTCTCGGCGCCGGCGACCATCCGCTCGGCGGCCGCGGTCCACTTCTTGAGCAGCGCGATGACGCGGTCGCGGTCGTCGGTGGTGAGGTCGAGGGCGACGAAGTGCAGCCGGTCCTGGGCCGGGGTGACGATCCCGGCCTGGCGGGCGCCGCGGAACGGCACCACGGCCTCCGCCGGGCCCGGGACGGGTTCGGCCGCGGCCGTGCAGCCGGCGGCGGCGCCCACCCCGGCGAGCGCCGCACCGGCGCCCGCCAGGCCGAACAACCGCCGCCGGGACAGCCGGGTCATGACGTGACGACCCCGGCGACCTGGCTGATCGGCTCACCCAGGGCGTCCACGGCCTCGCTCATCTTGCGGGTGTCGTCCTCGGTCAGCTCGGTGTAGAGCTTGTAGCCGTCGCCGACGCGGTAGGTCTCCAGCAGGTCGTCGACGGCCTTGAAGCGCTCGTCGAGCACCGGGCCCAGGGTCGGGTCCTTCTCGTCGATGACCGGGCGCAGCGCCGCGACGGCGCCCTGGGAGCCCTCGACGTTGGCCTTGAAGTCCCACAGGTCGGTGTGCGAGTAGCGGTCCTCCTCGCCGGTGATCTTGCCGGTGGCGACCTCGTCGAGCAGTTCCTTGGCCCCGTTGGCCAGCTGCACCGGGGTCAGCTCCAGCGTCGCCACCCGGGCCTGCAGGTCCTTCGCGTCGACCATGAGCTGGTCGCCGATGGCGCCGGAGTCGGGCTGCAGGCCGTCGACCCACAGGTCCTTCTCCAGGCGGTGGAAGCCGGTGAACTCGACGCCCGGGTCGCGCTCGTCGTCCTCGCGGCCGTCCATCTTCGGGTCGAGGTCGCCGAAGGACTCCGCGACCGGCTCGATGCGCTCCCAGTAGGTGCGCGAGATCGGGAACAGCGCCTTGGCGCCCTCGACGTCGCCGGCCTTCACCGCGTCGACGAACCCCTGGGTCTTCGGGACGAACGCCTCGATCTGCGAGTTCACCCAGCGCTGGTAGCCGGCGGTGGCCTCGGCGAGTCGGGTGTCCTCGTCGACGGAGCGGGTCGCGGTGCCGGTGACGGTGAACGGGGCGCGGATGCCGTCGCCGACCATGCCGGGCTTGCAGGCGGTGGTGTAGTCGCCGCCGTCGGGGACCTCGACGATGAGCTGGCGGGTCAGGCCGGGGCCGATGTTCTCGACCTCGCCCATGATCCGGTCGCCGACGCCGTACAGGTAGAACTCGGTGACCTTGTCGCCGGTGTTGTTGATCGAGAAGGTGATGGTCCCGGCGGGTGCCCCGGGCGCGGAGACCTCGCAGGTGGTGTCGCCGGCGCTGACCGCGATCGGGCCCGCGGCCGCCCCGCCCCCGTCGCCGCCGGTCGCCGGCGGGGCGGTGCTGGTGCAGCCGGCCAGGGCGAGCGCGGCGAGCGCGCCGGTGGCGCACAGCGCGTGAGACGTGCGGGACATGGTTCTCCTCGGAGAGCGGTGGGACGGGAGCTGGGGCGCTACGGGGCGGCGGAGGTGGCCGGCGTCGGCCGTGCGCGTTGCGGTCGCAGGAACAGCGGCAGCACCACGGCCACGTAGCCGACCCAGACGATCGCCTCGAGCACGGTGGTCTGCGGGGAGAAGTTGAAGATTCCCTTGAGCAGGGTGCCGTACCAGGAGTCGGGCGGGACGGCGGCGGAGACGTCGAAGGCGAGGGTGGTGAGCCCGGGCAGGATCGCGGCCTCCTGCAGGTCGTGCACGCCGTAGGCGAGCACCCCGGCGGCCACGAACACCAGCAGGACGCCGGTGACGGTGAAGAACCTGCCGAGGTCGAGGCTGATGGCGCCGCGGTAGATCAGCCAGGCGAGCACGACCGCGACGGCGATGCCGAGCAGGAAACCGATCAGCGGTTCGGTGGTCTGCCCGGCGGCCTGGGCGGCGGTGAAGAAGAACAGCGCCGTCTCCAGGCCCTCGCGGCCCACGGCGAGCGCCGACATCAGCACGACGGCGCCCGAGCCGAGCCGGAGCGCGTCCTCCATGCGCCCGCGCAGCTCGGCGGAGATGGACCGGGCTGCCCGGCGCATCCAGAAGATCATCCAGGTGACGAAGCCGACCGCGACGATCGACAGCCCGCCGCCGAGTGCCTCCTGGGCCTCGAAGGTGAGCTGCTGCTGGGCCAGCGCGAGGCCGATCGTGACGCCCGCGCTGACCGCCACGGCGATGCCGACGCCCAGCCAGACCTTCGGCAGCACGGAACGGCGGTCGGTGCGGACCAGGAAGGCGACCAGGATGCTGACGACCAGCGCGGCTTCCAGACCCTCGCGCAGGCCGATCAGGAAGTTGCCCAGCACGCCCTCACCCCGCAGTCGGCATTTCCGCCTGCCTTTGTTAGGCAAGCCTCATCGATGGCAGGGCGAGGCTAGCTTGCTCAACCGAGCAGGGAAAGAGTTGCGCACGGCACACAGCGGTGCCGCTGGCGGAGTATTGCGATGGTACGTCCGGATTAATGATTCTCGTCGGGAATGCCCGTTTCGGGATCGCGGAACGCCATTCGCGCCCGGACCTCGCCCAGCGCCTCCTGGTACTCCGGTCGCGGGTCCATCGCGGCCGCCATCTTCAGCTGGGCGTGCGCCTCGGCGAGCCTGCCCTGCCGGTGCAGCGCCTTGCCCAGCGCGAAGCGGGCGTAGTGGTCGGCGGGGTCGAGGTCGACGACCCGGGCGAAGGCCGCCTCGGCGCGCTCCAGCTGCGCGGAGTTGAGGTAGGCCCGCCCGGCCAGCAGCTGCACCGAGACCGAGTCCGGCTGGCTCTCCAGCACCGGGACCAGCGCCTGCAGGGCGTCCAACGGCCGCTTCCGGGCGATCAGCATCTCGGCCCGGCGGAAGGACTCGAAGATGCCGTCGGAGGCAGGCTGGCTCGTCATGGTCGTTCCCAGAGTAGGTGTCCGAGGGGCGCACGGCGAGGGCTTGACGCGCCACGGCCCGGCGAACGGCGGGCGTGCGAGGGCGCCCACTACGCTGGCCGACGGACGTAGAAGCGAGGACCCGACGGGAGCACTGGTGGCGGTCATCGAGCAGGTCGGCGCGCGGGAGATCCTCGACTCGCGGGGCAACCCGACGGTGGAGGTCGAGGTCGCGCTCGACGACGGGACGCTGGCCAGGGCGGCCGTGCCGTCCGGGGCGTCGACCGGTGAGCACGAGGCCGTGGAGCTGCGCGACGGCGACCCGCTGCGCTTCGGCGGCAAGGGCGTGGAGAAGGCCGTCACGGCGGTCCTCGACGAGATCGGCCCCGAGCTGGCCGGCATGGAGGCCGTCGACCAGCGCCTGGTCGACCAGCGCCTGGTCGACCTGGACGGCACCCCCGACAAGTCCCGGCTGGGCGCCAACGCCCTGCTCGGGGTGTCGCTCGCGGTGGCGAAGGCGGCCGCCGAGTCCTCCGGGCTGGAGCTGTTCCGCTACGTCGGCGGCCCGAACGCGCACGTCCTCCCGGTGCCGATGATGAACATCATCAACGGCGGCGCGCACGCCGACAGCTCGGTCGACGTGCAGGAGTTCATGATCGCGCCGGTGGGCGCCGACTCCTTCCGCGAGGCCCTGCGCTGGGGCGCGGAGGTCTACCAGGCGCTGAAGTCGGTGCTCAAGAGCAAGGGCCTGGCCACCGGCCTCGGCGACGAGGGCGGCTTCGCCCCCGACCTGCCCGGCACCCGCGCCGCGCTCGACCTGATCGCCGAGGCCGTCGAGAAGACCGGCTACGCGCTGGGCCGCGACATCGCGCTCGCCCTCGACGTCGCCGCCACCGAGTTCTTCCGCGACGGCGCCTACCACTACGAGGGCGGGCAGCTCAGCGCCGCGCAGCTCTCGGAGACCTACTCCGAGCTGGTGCACGACTACCCGCTGGTCTCCATCGAGGACCCGCTCTCCGAGGACGACTGGGACGGCTGGGTGGCCCTGACGACCTCCCTTGGCGACCGCGTCCAGCTCGTCGGCGACGACCTGTTCGTCACCAACCCCGAGCGCCTCGACGACGGCATCAACCGCGGCGCCGCGAACGCGCTGCTGGTGAAGGTCAACCAGATCGGCACGCTGTCGGAGACCCTCGACGCCGTCACCCTGGCCCACTCCTCGGGCTACCGCTGCATGATGAGCCACCGCTCCGGCGAGACCGAGGACACCACGATCGCCGACCTGGCCGTGGCCACCGGCTGCGGCCAGATCAAGACCGGCGCCCCGGCCCGGTCCGAGCGCGTGGCGAAGTACAACCAGCTGCTGCGCATCGAGGAGGCCCTCGGCGACGCGGCCCGCTACGCCGGCGACCTCGCCTTCCCCCGCTCGGCGTCCGGAGCCGGCGCCTAGGGCGATGGCCAACGAGGAGCGCGGTCGGGGGCGGATGCGGATGCGGCGCACGCCGCGTCCGCGCACCGACGGTGCCACGCCGACCGCCCGCCGCCGCACCCGTGAGCCGCGGGAGCCGCGGTTGGCGCGCACCCACCCGCGCGGCGTCGTGGCGGTCACCAGTGACCTGCTGGGGCTCTCCTCGGCGAAGCGGGCGGCGATCCTCGCGATGGTGGTGTGCGCGGTCGCGCTGACGGTGGCGGTGCCGCTGCGCAACTACGTGAGCCAGCGCCAGGAGCTGGCCGCGGTCGGCGAGCAGCAGCGCGTGCTGGCCGCCGAGGTCGCCCGGCTCACCGAGGAGCGGGCCCGGCTGGCCGACCCGGCCGAGGCCGCCGCCCAGGCCCGCAGCCGGCTGGGCTACGTCGAACCGGGCGAGGTGCCCTTCGTGGTGCAGCTGCCCGGGGCGGGGGAACCGCCGCCCGCACCCGAGGTCGGCAGCGGCCTCACCTGGTACCAGGCGCTCTGGCGCGACGTGAGTGGGGAACGACGAGGATGACCGGCATCGCACCGTCCGACGTCGCGGCGGTGACGGCCCAGCTGGGACGCCCCCCGCGGGCCGTGCGCGAGGTGGCGCACCGGTGCCCGTGCGGGCTGCCCTCCGTGGTGCAGACGGCGCCCCGCCTGGAGGACGGCACCCCCTTCCCGACGCTGTACTACCTGACGTGCTCGCGGCTGTGCTCCCGGATGAGCACGCTGGAGGCCGAGGGGCGCATGCGGGAGATGACCGAGCGCCTCGCCGCCGACCCGGGGCTCGCCGCAGCCTACGAGCGCGCCCACGAGGCCTACCTGGCCGAACGCGATGCCATCGAGCCGCTCGGCACCCGGGTGAGCGCGGGCGGCATGCCCGATCGGGTCAAGTGCCTGCACGTGCACGCCGCGCACGCGCTGGCCGCCGGGCCGGGCGTCAACCCGTTCGGCGACGAGGCGCTGGCCGAGGTCGGGGAGTGGTGGCGGGCGGGGCCGTGCGCGGTCAGCGGGCCGGCCGAGGGGTGACCCGCTCCAGCAGCGCCACCGTGTGCGCCTCGGCCGGCAGCGTGCCGATCGTGCGCCACGGCCCCTCCGGGGAGAACCGGGACGCGATGAAACCCGAGCCCACCTCGGACGGCGCGTGCCGCAGCAGCAGGCTGCCCTGCAGGCACAGCGCCACCATCTCGGCCAGCCGCCGGGCCCGGCGCTCCTCGCGCCCGCGCAGCTCGGCGTGCAGGTCCTGGATGCCCCGGTCGAACCAGCGGTCCAGGCCCTTGGCCGCCTCCACCTCGGCGAGCACCGCGTCCACCGGCCCGGAGCCGTGGTTGAGCGCGCGCAGCACGTCGAGCGCGGTGACGTTGCCCGAGCCCTCCCACACCGAGTTCAGCGGCGCCTCCCGGTACAGCCGGGGCATGCCGGAGTCCTCGATGTAGCCGTTGCCGCCCAGGCACTCCAGCGCCTCGGCGACCACCGTCGGCGTGCGCTTGCAGACCAGGTACTTCGCCGCCGGCAGGGCCAGCCGCAGCAGGTCGTGCTCGCCGCGGTCGACGGCCCCGGCCAACCGCATACCCAGCGCGGTGGCCGCCTCGGACTCCAGCGCCATGTCCGCGACGACCGTCTGCATCAGCGGCTTGTCGGCCAGCGCCGAGCCGAACGCGTGCCGGTGCGCGATGTGGTGGGTCGCCTCGCTGAGCGCGGCCCTGATCAGCGCGGACGAGCCGAGCACGCAGTCCAGCCGGGTCATCGAGACCATGTCGATGATCGTGCGGACGCCGCGGCCCTCCTCGCCGAGGCGCCAGCCGGTCGCGTCGGCGTACTCGATCTCGGCCGAGGCGTTGGACCGGTTGCCGAGCTTGTCCTTGAGCCGCTGCAGCCGGATGCCGTTGCGGGTGCCGTCGGGCAGGACGCGGGGCAGCACGAAGCAGGTGAGCCCGCCGGGGGCCTGGGCCAGGGTGAGGAACAGGTCGTTCATCGGGGCCGAGGTGAACCACTTGTGGCCGGTGATCCGGTAGGTGCCCTCGGCGGTGGGGGTGGCCCGGCTGCTGATGGCCCGCACGTCCGAGCCGCCCTGCTTCTCGGTCATCGACATGCCGGCCAGCAGGCCGGTCTTGCCGGCCGGCTCGACCAGCCCGAACTCGTAGGACAGCGAGAGCAGGCCCGGCTCGTACACCGCGGCCAGCTCCGGGTCGTGGCGCAGCGCCGGCACGGCCGCGTAGGACATCGAGATCGGGCAGCCGTGCCCGGCCTCCAGCTGGCTGGCCAGGTAGAACCCGGCCGCGCGGGCCACGTGCGCCCCGGTGCCCGGCTCCTGGCCCCAGGGCGCCCCGTGCAGCCCCCAGCCCACCGCGTTGGTCATCAGCCAGTGCCACGAGGGGTGGAACTCGACCTCGTCGATGCGGTGGCCGTAGCGGTCGTAGGTGTGCAGGACGGGCGGGTTCGTGTTGGCGAGGACGGCGTGCTCGCGGGCCTCCTCGGAGGTGACGAGGCGGGCCAGGTCGGCCAGGAACGGCAGCGCGCCCCCGGCTCCTTCCCGGCCGATGGCGTCGGTCAGGGCGGGGTCGCAGACCAGCGCGTCGTAGCCGGCCAGCGGTGGCGACTGGTTCTCCACGTCGTGGGTGTGCTGTCGGGCATCCCGGCCGGACGGGTAGGTGGGCTGGCCCGACGCGGCCGATCCGGCCGCTTGCCCGGTGCCGCCGCTGCCGCCGTTGCGGGTCTGCGCGAGCACCCCGGCGTCGTCCGACCGGGTGCTGCCATTGGCCGCGGGAGGGGTGTCCTGCGGGGTGCGGGCCCGCGGAACGGCCGTGTCCGGCGGGTCGGAGAGGGACGTCTCCTCCCGAGCGGTCCCCTGTCCCGGCAACTCGGCCACGGGCCGAGCGTATCCAGCGGAGCAACACGTGGCGGTGACGCGCGCCGTGCGGACGGGCGTCGGTACGGTGGCCGCGCACCGTCCGGACGGCCGATCCGGGCGCGCCGGAAGGGGCACGGATGTCGCGAGTGGGCGCCATCGACTGCGGGACCAACTCGATCCGCCTGCTGATCGCCGACGTGACCGAGGCCTACGGCGGCCTCGACCTGCGCGACCTGCACCGGGAGATGCGCATCGTGCGGCTGGGCCAGGGCGTCGACGCGACCGGCGAGTTCGCCCCCGAAGCCCTCGACCGCACCCGCGCCGCGCTCGTCGACTACGCGGTGGCGCTGCGCCGCAAGGGCGTCGACCGCGTCCGGATGACCGCGACCAGCGCCGCGCGCGATGCCGGCAACCGCGAGGAGTTCTTCGCGATGGTCCGCGAGACCATCGGCATCGACGCCGAGGTCATCACCGGCGAGGAGGAGGCGGCGCTGTCGTTCGTCGGCGCCGTCGGCGACCTCGACCCGGACGACGGGCCGTTCCTGGTCACCGACGTCGGCGGCGGCTCGACCGAGCTGGTCGTCGGCTCCCTGGTCGACGGCGAGGCCCGCGTGCAGGCCGCCTACTCGGCCGACATCGGCAGCGTCCGCATCACCGAGCGCTGCCTGGCCGGCGACCCCCCGACCGCCGACGAGGTGGCCGCGGCCCGCGAGGTCGTCGCCGGCGTCCTCGACGCCGCGTTCGCCGCCGTCCCGGTCGAGGACGTGCGCACGTGGGTCGGCGTGGCCGGCACGACCACCACCCTGTCCGCGGTCGCCCTGCGCCTGACCGAGTACGACCCGGCCGCCGTGCACCTGTCCCGGCTGACCGCCGACGACGTGCACCGCGTCAGCGCGGAGCTGCTCGGGATGAGCCGGGCCGAGCGCGGGATGCACGGCGCCATCCACCCCGGCCGCATCGACGTGATCGGCGGCGGCGGGCTGGTCGTCGACACCCTCGCCCGGGAGCTGGCGGCGCGGGCGGGCGTGCGTGAGATGGTGGTCAGCGAGCACGACATCCTGGACGGTATTGCGCGGTCCATCGCCTGACTTGTGGGTTGCTTGAGGGGCCTCCGGCGTTTGAGGGCCTCCGGCGGCGCCTTCGCGGCGGGCGACCTCTGATCGAGCAGGGGCTCCGAGGGATTCGTGGGCGCCAGCGCCCCACAACTCAGTGACCGGCATGGGTGAGCCTCCGAACGGGCTCGGCCTGAATCGGGCACGGTGAATCCGGATCCGGGGTGATTCTCGGATGCCGGCGTGGTGTGCGATTTGCATCGACCCAGGCGGGAGGGATGAACTCCGGTAGTCCGTCGGTCGCGATTCTCACCGTCCAGACGGTGGCATGGATTTCGCGGTGATGCAGCCGGCACAGCATGACCAGGTTGTCGACCCGGGTGGCTCCGCCTTGGGACCATTCGCGGATGTGGTGGATCTCCGACCAGCTCGGTGGTCGGTCACATCCGGGGTGGGCGCATCCGCGGTCCCGGGCGGTGATCGCCTTGCGGATCGCCGGTGGGATGATCCGCTGGGTGCGTCCGACGTCGAGGGGTTTCCCGGTCCCGTTCATCACGATCGGGGTGACCGCGGCGTCGCAGCACAGCATCCGCAGCCCGGCCGGGTCGAGGTGGCCGCCGAAGTCCAGGCAGGCGGCCTGGGCCCGGTTCTCCAGATCGCTCAACTCGACGGTCAGCAGCAGGTGCGGGCGCCATCCGCCGGTGCTGGGCAGGGTCTTGTCGCCGTGGTCGGCGACGAACCCGCACACCTCGGCCAGCGCGTCCGCGGCCCGCTCCGGGCCGGTGCGCTGGTCTTCCGCGGTCCGCGGCGCGGCCTTGGCGTCGATCACGGCGGCGATCGACGCGAACCGGACGGGGTCTTCGATGATGCCGTGGATCTTCCCGCCGCCACCGGGTAGTGGGGTCAGGTGCAGTTCGTTGACCTGCACCGGCGCCCGATCCTCGTCGCCAGGTTCAGCGTCGTAGGCGTGCACCAGTTCGGTGCCGTACTTGGCCAGCTCGCGGGTGGTGCTGGTGCCGGCGGCGGCGGCGATCTGCTGCTCGATCCCGGCCCACGCACCAGCTGGAAGTCGCCGGGCCACGGCCGAGTCGGCGAGCTGGGCGGTCCGGTCGACCTGCTCCAGGCTCGCGGCCCCCGCGCGGAACGCGGTGGCCATCGCCGGCGAGGTCGCCGCGTCGAGGTGTTCGGCGACCCGCACGATCTCGCGCGCCCGCCCACGGTCCACCCCGAGCACGGAGGCCACGGCCGATTCCGGCCGGGCATGCCCGGCAGCGGCGAACGCCCCGCTGCGCCTGAGGTCGGCCACGATCTCGACCTGCACCTGCGACACCAGTCGGGACAGTTCCCGGGTGGCGGCGAGACCGGAGATCTTGTCCTGGTCGGATATCCCGGAACCGTTCTCGCGCAAACGCGCGGCAACCTCGCGGAGGAGGTCGCCGGCGGCGGCGAGTTCGGTCGGGATCATGTCTCCGATTCTACTCGCACAAACGTTCGGAGTCGAGGTTTTACGCAGCGGGACAACAAGCGAGTCTTCGCGCAAGCAAATGGTGTGTGCGCACGCAAAATGCGCCCCTCCCGGGGTACGGCCGGCAGCGCAACCACGCTATCGATAAACCCAACCGGACCACCGCACAACGAAAGAGGAGCTGCGAACTAGACGCGGACGTCTCGGCGAGTGCGAGATCGCGGTCAGAGTTGGACGAGGGGCGCTTTCGCCCGACGTGATTGGACGACACGCTCTCGTCCGGCGCCCCCGGCCCCCGGCCGCGGGCCTTCGGCGAGGAAGGGCTCGCTCACCGCGCTCGCACGAACTCCGCCAGGTCGGCGCTCTGCCGCACCCTGCTCGGCTCGTGCACGTACATCATGTGCCCGGCCTCGTAGTAGCGGACCTCGATGTTGTCCCGCAGCTCGTCGGGGATCGGCAGCCGGGCCAGCACGCTCTCCGCGGCGGAGTACGGCGTGGCCCCGTCGTGGTAGCCGCAGGCGACGTGCACCCGCAGGTGCGGGTTGGCGCGCATCGCCGCCGACAGCCGGCCCACGACCGACACCCCGCGCCCCTCGAACTCCTTGAACGACCAGGGGTGCACGCGGGAGGTGAGGATCTCGTAGGGCAGGTCGCTCTCGTAGCCGAGGGTGCCGCGCACGTGGGTGTGGACGGCCGCCGTGTAGGGGCCGGTGATGGCCGCGATCGACGGGTCGTAGCTGAGGACCTCGCCGGCGTCGTCGTCCTCCCAGCCGGTGAAGCGGCCGTCGATGCGGCCCACTGTGCGCCCTTCGTCGCGCAAGAGTTCGCGGAAGAAGCGCTGGTGCTCGGGGCGCAGCCGGACGCGGCGCAGGTAGTCGGTCGAGAGGCCGGTCAGTGCGGCGAGGCGGCTGAGGACGCGGTCGCGGTCGGTGTCGGGCAGCCGGTTGCCGCGGGCCAGCGCCCACGGGTACTCGCCGGCGGCGAAGTCCTCGGCGTCGGCGAGCACGTCGGGCAGTGCCCGGTCGCCCGCGCGGCCGTGGAAGTGGGCGATGGCCGCGTAGGTCGGCAGGAACAGGGCGTAGGGCTGGTCGTTGCCCTCGGTGAACCGGATGGTGGCCATGTCGAGCACGCTGGAGATCAGCATGAGGCCGTTGAGGTACATGCCGTGGCGGTCCTGCAGGTGCTCGGCCAGCGCGGCGGCGCGCAGCGTGCCGTAGGACTCCGCGGCGAGGTACTTGGGCGAGCCCCAGCGGTGGTTGCGGGTCACCCAGAGCCGGATGACCTCGCCGACGGACTCGACGTCGGGGGTGTAGCCGTGGAAGTCGGCGGGCTTGCCACCGGTGACGGCCCGCGAGTAGCCGGTCGAGACGGGGTCGACGAACAGCAGGTCGGAGTGGGCGAGGAGGGTCTCGGCGTTGTCGGTGAGGCCCCACGGCGGGCCGGTGAGCGCGCCCGCGTCGCCCATGACGACCCGGCGCGGGCCGAGCAGCCCCAGGTGCAGCCACACGCTCGACGAGCCGGGGCCGCCGTTGAAGGCGATGGTGAGCGGCCGGGTCGCCGGGTCGGCGCCGTCGAGGGTGTACGCGGTCACGAACACCTCGGCGTGCGGGCGGTGGCCCTCGAAGGTGCCGTCGGTGTGCTTCTCGTGGCGGAGCACGATCCGCCCGGCGGTGGCGGTGTAGCCGAGGTCGCCGTCGGGCGTGCGTAGCGTGTGGGACGTGGTGACGAGGTCGTCGACGGGGTCGTCGGAGGGGGAGTCGGTCTCGGGCGCGTCGTCGGGGTCCTCGCTCATCCCCGCGAGCCTAGGTCAGCTCGACGCCGAACTGGTCGACTGCCGCGCCTGCCCGCGGCTGGTGGCGTGGCGGGAGAAGGTCGCGGTGGAGAAGCGCGCCGCCTACCGGGACGAGGAGTACTGGGGCCGCCCGGTGCCCGGGATCGGCCCGGCGGACGCGAGGCTGCTGGTGGTCGGGCTGGCCCCGGCGGCGCACGGCGGCAACCGCACCGGCCGGATGTTCACCGGCGACCGCTCGGGCGACGTGCTCTACGCCGCGATGCACGCGGTGGGGCTGACCAACCAGCCGACGGCGGTGCACCGCGACGACGGGCTGGAGCTGTTCGGCACCCGGATCACCGCGCCGGTGCACTGCGCCCCGCCGGACAACAAGCCGACGCCGCAGGAGCGCGACACCTGCGGGCGCTGGTTGCGCGCCGAGGTCGCGCTGCTGGCCCCGCGGGCGGTCGTCGTGCTCGGGGGCTGGGGGTGGCAGGCGCTGCTGCCGGTGCTGGCCGACGCGGGGTGGGCCGTGCCCCGACCGCGGCCGCGCTTCGGCCACGGCGTCCGGTACGACCTGGACGGGGTCCGGGGGCCGCTCGCGCTGTTCGGTTGCTACCACGTCAGCCAGCAGAACACCTTCACCGGACGGCTCACACCCGCCATGCTGGAGGAGGTGCTGCGGAGGGCGGCGGAGGCGGCCGGCATTCCCTTCTGAATCGTCACAGACCTCACCCCCGGGAGGGAGGTGGGTCCTGACCGGAAGTGGGAACATAAAGGCATGGCAAACGCGAGGATCGTCGTGGTCGGCGGCGGCTACGTCGGCATGTACACGGCGCTGCGGCTGCAGAAGCGGCTGCGTCGCGGCGAGGCCGAGGTCACCGTGATCGACCCCCAGTCGCACATGACCTACCAACCCTTCCTGCCCGAGGCGGCGGCCGGCTCCATCGAGCCCCGGCACGTGGTGGTCCCGCTGCGCAAGGTGCTGCGCAAGTGCCAGCACCTCACCGGCCGGGTCACCGCCATCAGCCACGCCCGCCGCGAGGTCAGCGTCGAGCTGGCCGCCGGGCGCACCACCACCGTCGGCTACGACTACCTGGTCGTCGCCCCGGGTTCGGTGGCCCGCACGCTGCCGATCCCCGGCCTGGCCGAGCACGGCATCGCGTTCAAGACCGTCGGCGAGGCCATCTACCTGCGCAACCACGTGCTGTCCCGGCTCGACGCCGCGGCCACCACCCTCGACCCGGCGCTGCGCAGGCGGCTGCTGACCTTCCTGGTCGTCGGCGGCGGCTACGCGGGCATCGAGGCGCTCGCCGAGCTGGCCGACATGGCCCGCTACGCCAGCCGCTACTACGACACCATCAACCGCGAGGACATCCGCTGGGTGCTGGTCGAGGCGGCCAACCGGATCATGCCCGAGGTGGGCCCGAAGATGGGCCGCTACACCGTCGAGCGGCTGCTGGACGCCAACATCGAGGTCAACCTGGACACCCGGGTGAAGACGATGGAGGGCGGGCACGTCGAGCTCGACGACGGGCAGGCCTTCGACACCGACACCATCATCTGGACCGCCGGCGTCAAGCCCAACCCGATGCTGGAGCAGACCGACCTGCCGCGCGACTCCCGCGGCCGCGTCGAGTGCAGCGCGAAGCTCCAGGTCGAGGGCATGCCCGAGGTGTTCAGCGCGGGCGACTGCGCCTCGGTCCCCGACCTGTCCAAGGACGACCCGCAGGCCCGCACGAGCCCCTCGGCGCAGCACGCCGTGCGCCAGGCCAAGGTGCTCGCCGACAACGTGGTCGCGCACCTGCGCGGCAAGCCGCTGCAGGACTACAAGCACAGCTACGCGGGCTCGGTCGCCAGCCTGGGGCTCTACAAGGGCGTGGCCGAGATCTACGGCATCAAGCTGCGCGGCATCGTGGCCTGGTTCATGCACCGCACCTACCACGTGAGCCGGATGCCCACCTGGAACCGGCGCATCCGCATCCTGGTCGACTGGACCTCGGCGCTGTTCTTCGGCCGCGAGGTCGTGGCGCTCGGCCAGATCAACGACCCCCGCGCCGATTTCGACCGCGTGGCGCGCAACCGCCCGCCGGTCGACGCCGGCTCGGGGTCGGCCGTGGGCCCCGGGCCCGACACCGACCCGCGCCCGGTCGGTGCCGCCGCCGCGGAGCAGGGCAGCGGGACCGGCCGGACGGCCTGACCCGGCACCGGGCCGGCGTCCTCCCGGCCGGGAGGACGCCGGGCCCGTAGGTCACCGATCGTGGTCGCCGGCTCGGCCGTCAGGGGCGCCGTTCATCCTTCGGATGGCGGGATGGCCGCTTCGGGCCGCATGATTGTCGGGCTGGGCATCCGGCAAGTAGGCGGTCTCCCGCCATCGGGTTATCGCCTTGCCGGAGCGCGGTATTTGTACGCTGTTGCCGCGCCCCCGTAGCCCAACCGGCAGAGGCAGGCCCCTTAAAAGGGTCCCAGTGTGGGTTCGACTCCCACCGGGGGCACAGGTGGCGTGTCGTGGTGCTTCGCCGGCGCCGCGGGCGTCCGGAATCGTCGACGGTGCGCCCCGCGCCGATTCGTCGAGCGTCTTCCGGCGATATGGGATCCCCTTTTACGGTGTGCGGCCACCGCATTCCGAAGGGGGCGCGGCGACCCTTTCCCGGCCGGACGGCTCCGCAGGACGCGCAGGTCGTGGGCCTGGTCCAGGACCGATCCGCAGCGGGTCAAAGGTTGTTCGCCCAGGACAACTGTGTCGGTGGCGTCGGGTGTCGAGCGGTTGCTGTCCGCATCCGGGCTCGCCCACGACCGACCGGATGACGCGGTTCCGCGACGCCGTCCCGGCCGACGCCCGGTCGGTCGCGGAGGTGTACGGGGCGACCGGTCGGCGACCGCGGCCGTCAGCCCACGGTCTCGTGCCAGCGCCTGCGCCGCACGGCGGCCAGGTGCTCCTCGGCGATCAGCGTGTCCGGGTGCTGGGCGCCCAGCGTCTTCGACCGGCCCGCGATCACGGCCTCGTAGGCCCGTTCGGCGTCACCGAGGCGGTCGGCCAGCCGGTAGGCGAACGCGAGCCGCTGCTGGGCCTCCAGCGTCTGCTGGTCCTCGGCGCCGCGGGTGGCCCGCAGCCCGGCGAGCAGCCCCTCCAGCTGGGCGCTCGCCTCGTCGAAGCGGCGGGCCCTGCGGTACAGCGTGGCCAGCACGCTGCGCGCGGCCAGCGTGTCGGGGTGGTGGTCGCCGAGGCGCTCCCGGGCCCGGGCGAGCTCGTGCTCGGAGTCGTCGACGGTTGCGGACGGGTCCACGGGTGCTCCTCGCATCGGGCTGATCATCTATTCCCGGCACACGGGCGCAGCGGCACGGCGGTTCAGCGCAACATGATCTTGACGCCGGGTGCCGGAGCGGTGCAGCGGGAGTGGTCTATGGCGCGTGTCACGAGCGGTCGGTCAGTCGACGTCGACGTCGTCGAGCGCGACGAGCATCTGCCCGAGCACGCGGACGCAGGCCCGCACCTCGTCGTCGGTCAGGTCGCCGCCGACCTGGCGCAGCAGGTCGTGCTCGCGGGCGGTGACGGCGTCGATGGTCGCCCTCCCGGCATCGGTCAGTCGGGCCAGTCGGGAGCGGCGGTGGGCCGGGTTGTCGGTCAACTCGACGTGCCCCGCGGCCACCGCCTCGTTGACCATCCGCTGCACGAACTGCCGGCTCAGCGACTGGGCGCGGCCCATCTGCGGGACGGTCATCGGCCCGTTGCGCGCCAGCAGGTCGAGCACGGCGCGCACGCCGACCGAGATGCCCGAGACGGGGGCGTCGCGCTCGACGGCGCGCAGGACGCGGCGGTACAGCGGTCCGACGATCAGGTAGACCTCGGCGAGTCGGTCGGCGAGCGTGTCGGGGTCCAGCGGGGCGTGGGCCATGGGCGCCATCTTGGCACCCTGGTTGTCAATCTCGGACCACTATGACACCTTGGTTGTCATGAATACCTCGGAGCTGCACCGCGTCGAGGTCCCGGACGGACACCTCGCGTACCTCGACACCGGGTCCGGCGCCCCCGTCGTCCTGCTGCACGGCGGCACCCTCGACCACCGCATGTGGGACGGGCAGATCGGCCCGCTCGTCGCGGCCGGCCACCGCGTCATCGCCGTGGACGCGCGCGGTCACGGCGGATCGTCCACCGCGACGGCACCGTTCCGGCACTGCGACGACGTGGCCGTGCTGTTGCGCGCCCTCGACATCGGGCCGGTCGCGCTGGTGGGGGTGTCGATGGGCGCCTCGACCGTCCTCGACGTCGCCCTCGAACACCCCGAGCTGACCGGGGCGCTGGTGATCAGCGGGGCCGGAACCAGCGAGCCGGACTTCCGCGACCCGTGGATCCTGCGGATGCAGGCCGATTGGCGGCGCGCCGAGCGGGCCGCCGACGCCGAGGCGTGGATCGAGGCGTTCCTGCGGCTGGGTGCCGGCCCGCACCGCGACGCCGTCGCGGTCGACGACGAGGTCATGGCCCGCACCCGGCAGATGGCCGTCGACACCATCACCGCGCACGTCCCGACCGGCCCGGACGGCGTCCCGGTCGCACCCACCCTGCCGACGCCGGTCACCCGGACCTGGGAGCGGCTGCCAGGCGTGACCGCACCGCTGCTGGCGATCATCGGCGGCGTCGACTCCGACGACCACATCGCGATGGCCGAACGAGCGGCCCACCTCGTCGCCGACGGTCGCACGGCCACCGTGGGCGGGACGGCGCACTACCCGAACATGGAGCGCCCCGAGCTGTTCGACGCGATCCTGCTGCGGTTCCTCGCCGAGCACGCGCGTTGAGCGCTCACGTGCGCCGCTGCACCCCGGCGTACTCCTCCCGGTCGACGCCGTAGGTCCAGGCCGCGGCCGAGGTCGGGTCGGGGATGTCGGCGGGCACCGGCAGGCCGAAGCGCCGGTGCGTGCCGTCGCGGTCGGGCGAGCCGTTCTCGCAGATCAGCAGGCGCGCCCCGGCGCCGTGGATGCCGGCGGGCAGCTCGTAGAGGCGCAGCTCGCGGCCGGGGTTGCCGGGGTCCGGCTCGGCCGCGCCGACCTGGGGCAGCCCGGCCTCCACGACGAACCGCTCCCAGCCGCGCCGTTCCACGGCGCAGCGGCGCAGGTCGGCGTCGGGTTCGGCGAGGATCCGGGGCACCGCCCACCCGTCGCCCTCGACCAGGTCGGCGGGCACCGGCACGCCGTGCCAGGCGTGCACCTCGACGCCGTCGGCGTAGACCATCGCCGGGCCGTCGGAGGAGTGCAGCCGGCCGAGCCGGTCGTTGCGCAGCGCCGTGGGCCGCTCGGTGAGCACGACGGCGTCGGGCAGCGGCCACCACCAGCCGGCGCGGCGGACCGCCCGGTCCAGCGCCGCGAGGCGCTCGGGCACCGCCAGCCCGGCGGCGGCGAACGCCTGCCGGTGGCGGGCCAGCAGGTACGCCTCGGCCCACGGGTCGACGGCCT
>NZ_JAHDTH010000064.1 GCF_018531445.1 Pseudonocardia lacus | reverse complement strand
CGGCGCGTCCGGCGTCCGCGGGACGACCTCGGGGGCCGGCGGCGCCGCGGGCACCACGAACGCCGAGCCGGCCGAGCCGGGATCAGCAGCGGCCGGCGGCTCGCCCGACGGCGGGGCGGCCGACTCGGTGGCGACCGCCAGGGTCGCCTCCACCGGCACCGGTCGGGCCGGCGTCAGCAGGGCCGCGACCAACCAGCTGATCACCACGACCGTGCCCAGCGTCGAGGCGATGGCCACGCACCGCCTGCGCCAGTAGACGCCGGCGGGGAGCGGTCCGACGGGCTCCCACATGTCACCGAGGGTACCGAGCCGGTTACCACACGTCCGCACCGGTGTCGTGCCGAACCCGGGCGAGCCGCCGCGCACCACCCGCGGGACGGACCCCCGGTCGATCATCACCCGACCCGCCCGAGGTACGGCGGCGTGTCGCTGCTGTGGCACCATCTGGCGCCGTGCCGCTGCCCGACCTCCTGCTCGACTGGTACCCGCGGCACGCCCGCGACCTCCCGTGGCGCCGCGCAGGCACCACCGCGTGGGGCGTGATGGTCAGCGAGTTCATGCTCCAGCAGACACCGGTCGCGCGCGTCGAACCGATCTGGGTCGACTGGATGGCCCGCTGGCCCACGCCGTCGGCGCTGGCCGCCGCACCCCGCGCGGACGTGCTGCGGGCCTGGGGCAAGCTCGGCTACCCGCGCCGCGCGCTGCGCCTGCACGACGCCGCCGGCGTGATCGCCGAGCGGCACGGCGACGTCGTGCCGTCCGACGTGGACGCCCTGGAGGCGCTGCCGGGCGTCGGCTCGTACACCGCACGGGCCGTCGCCGCGTTCGGCTACGGCCTGCGCTGCCCGGTCGTCGACACGAACGTCCGCCGGGTGGTGGCCAGGGCCGTGCACGGCGCGGGCGACGCCGGGCCCGCCCGCGTCCGGGCCGACCTGGCCGACGTCGACGCGCTGCTGCCCGCCGCGGACGCCGACGCCGCGGTCGTCTCGATCGGGCTGATGGAGCTCGGCGCCGTCGTCTGCACGGCGCGGGGCCCCCGCTGCGGGGTCTGCCCCGTCCGCGCGGAGTGCGCCTGGGTGGCGGCGGGGTCGCCGCGGTACACCGGGCCCCGGCGGCCGGTGCAGGCGTTCGCCGGCACCGACCGCCAGGTCCGCGGTCGACTGCTGGACGTGCTGCGCGGCGCCGACGCGCCCGTCGAGCGGACCGCGCTGGACGCCGCCTGGGCCGACGCCGCCCAGCGCGACCGCTGCCTCGACTCGCTGCTCGTCGACGGGCTCGCCGAGCAACTCGACGACGGCCGCTTCGCACTACCCGCCTGATGGGACCTGCCGGCGCGGCGTCCAGCATCGCCCGCGTGCGACCCCGGCGTTCCGGGTCGACCAGCGCGCTCCACCACCTACCGGCGCTGAGGCTCTTGCGCGGGCGGCGAATACGATCCGCTCCGGCGCCGCCGACCGGCTTCGGCGACCGGGCGCCCGGCGACGGGGGGCTGATGGCGCAGAACGTGCGATTCCGGATCGACGACGCGGCGGTCGAGGCGATCGACGGCCTGCGCGACCGGGTCGGCGGGCTCGGGATCGCGGTGCCCGGCGAGCGGCCCGCGGTGACGGTCGCCGCCGCCGGCTCCGTGCCCGCCCCCGCCCGCGAGGCGCTCGACGCCGAACTGCGCCTGTTGGTGCTGCCCTCGATCTGGCTCGCCACCCTCGGCACCGTCGCCGGGCGGCCCGACGAGCTGGTGCTGGCCGCGGTGGTGGACGCCGAACTGCTGGCCGTGCACGACGCCGTGCACGACGCGCTGGCCGGGCGGGTGCGCGGCCCGGTCGCGGCCTACCTGCCGGGGGCCTGGCTGCCGCACTGCGTGCTGGCCGTCGAGCGACCGGCCGAGGCCTTCGCCGCCCTGCACCCCGTCGCCCCCGTCCGCGCCCGCGTCACCGGCGTCGAGATCGGCTGAGGTCGCCCTCCTCCAGGTTCAGGAAAGCCACGTTCCTGCCCTCCAGGTTCAGGAAAGCCACGTTCCTGCCCTCCAGGTTCAGGAAAGCCACGTTCCTGCCCTCCAGGTTCAGGAACGTGGCTTTCCTGAACCTCCGGGGCGAGCGGGGCAGGAGACGCCGGGTCAGGGGAGGCGGTCGAGGAACGCGGTGACGGCCCGGCTGTAGGCCCCGGGGTCGGCGGCGTGCACGAGGTGGCCGGTGCCGGGCAGGCGCACGTGGGTGGCGTCGGCGAGGCGGGCGGCCATCTCGGCCACCTGCCCGGGCGGCGCCACCCCCTGCTCCGCCTCGACCAGCAGCACCGGGCAGCGCACGGCGGCCAGGTCGGCCCAGTGGTCCGTGCTGGCCCACTCGGCGGCGATCGCCGCGGCGTGCTCGACGTCGGCCAGCAACCGGTACCCGTCGACACCCTCGCGGACGCACTCGGTCATGTAGTCGCCGAACTCGGGCCGCGGGTGCCCGAACGCCTCGCGCACCGCGGCCAGCGAGCCGAACGGCTGGGGCAGCGCGGCGAACCAGGCGCGGGCGTCGGCGGCGCTGCGGCCGCGGAAGTCGACCGCCATGTCCTCGACGACCAGCGCCCGCACGAGGTCGGGGCGCCGCGCGGCGAGCACCAGCCCGTGCAGGCCACCCATCGAGTGGCCGACGACGGTCGCCGGGCCGAGGGGATCGAGCACCTCGGCGGCGTCGCGCACCATCCGCTCGGTCGTCCAGGGCGGGCGCCCGTCGGACCGGCCGTGGCCGCGCGCGTCGAACGCCACCACACGACCCCGCCCGGACAGCCACCGGGCCACCGACCACCACGTGCGGGCGCGGCCCATCAGGCCGTGCAGCAGCAGGATCGGCGGCCCCTCGCCGCCCAGCTCCACGACCTCGAGGTCGAGCCCGTCGGACGTCCGCACGGTGCGCCGCACCCGCACTACCCTAGGCGCCATGGCCGTCGTGAAGATCAATGCAATCGAGGTGCCCGAGGGCGCGGGTCCGGAGCTGGAGAAGCGGTTCGCCAACCGGCTGCACGCGGTCGACGGCCAGCCCGGGTTCCTGTCGTTCGAGCTGCTGCGCCCGGTCAAGGGCGAGGACCGGTACTTCGTGGTCACCCACTGGGACACCGAGGAGTCGTTCCAGGCCTGGCTGCAGGGCCCGGCCATGACCGCGCACTCCGGCGAGCGCGCCCGGCCGGTCGCGTCGGGGTCGTCGCTGCTGGAGTTCGAGGTCGTCCAGCGGTCCACGGCGTCGTCGTCCTGAGCGCGACGACCGCCGAGGTCGAGCGGGCCGTCGAGCTGATCGGCGGCGCCGATGCGCTGCTGGTCTGCGCGGGCGCCGGCATGGGCGTCGATTCCGGGCTGCCCGACTTCCGCGGCCCGGAGGGCTTCTGGCGGGCCTACCCGCCCTACCGCGAGCTCGACCTGGACTTCACCGAGATCGCCGACCCGAGCCACTTCGCCACCGACCCCGAGCTGGCCTGGGGCTTCTACGGCCACCGGCTCGCCCTGTACCGGGCGACGACCCCGCACTCCGGGTTCGGGGTGCTGGCCCGCTGGGCGCGGCGGTGGCCGACGCGGGTGTTCACGTCCAACGTGGACGGCCACTTCCAGCGCGCCGGGCTGCCCGACACGGCCGAGTGCCACGGCTCGATCCACTTCCTGCAGTGCCTCGTCGACTGCGGCCAGCCCGTCTGGCCGGCCGACGACGTGCACGTCGAGGTCGACGAGGAGACCATGCGCGCGGCGCCGCCCCTGCCCACCTGCCCGACGTGCGGGTCCCTCGCCCGCCCCAACATCCTGATGTTCGGCGACGTGGAGTGGATCGCCGACCGCTCCGCCGAGCAGGTCCGCGAGCACACCGCCTGGCTGCGCGGGCTGCGGGACGCGGGCGCGCGGCTGGCGGTCGTCGAGATCGGGGCGGGCACGGCGATCCCGACGGTCCGGCGGGAGGCGGAGGTGGCCAGTGCCGCCTCCGGGGCGCTGGTGCGGATCAACCCGACCGAGCCCGGCGTGCGCCACGGCCGCGGCGTCGGCATCCCCGCCCCCGCCGCCGCCACCCTGCACGCCCTCGACACCCTGCTCCCCTAATTTCTCCGCCCCGACCCCGTGTCAGCCCCGCCGGCGCCGCCCCAGCCCGGTGTCGGGAGAGGCGAGGGGATCACGGGGTTGTGAGGGTGGAGGGGTCGGGCCAGTGGCAGCGCAGGATCGGGGCCGAGTCCTCCGACGGGGTGGTCGAGATCGTCCGCTCGACCTCCGCGGCCCCGGCCCGGCGGTAGAAGCCGCGGGCGCCGTGGTTCTGCTCCATCACCCACAGCCACAGCCCCGCGCCCGGCCGTTCGCGCAGGGTCCAGTCGGCGGCCCGGCGCAGCAGCGCCAGCCCGAGGCCGCGGCCGCGCTGGTCGAGCCGGACGTGCAGGTTGTCGACGTAGGCGCCCCAGACCGGGTCGGCGTCGCCGTAGAGGCAGGCGAACCCGAGCACGCCGGTGTCGTCGGCGGCCAGCCAGACGCGCTGGTCGGGGCGGGGGTCGGCGAACCGGGCGCGCCAGACCCCGCGGCGCTCGCCGTCGAGGTCGCCGTCGAGGTAGGAGTCGAGCATCATGCCGCGGTAGGTGCGCCGCCAGCTGTCGGCGTGCAGCGCGGCGATGCCGTCGGCGTCGTCCGCGGTCGCCGCGCGGATGTCGGCAGCGGTGGTCATGGCCCCAGCTTCGTCGATCTCCGGCCGGCGGAGAAGTCGCGGACCGTCGCGCCGGGTTACCTGTCCGTCGGGACGGTGCCAGAGCCCGCTGTCCTTGCCCGACCCGTGACGCGGCGCCGATCCTCGACACGTGGACGTTCTGGACGTCGGTGTCGCGGACGAGCGGGGCGATCCCCCGCCGGACGCGCTGACGACGGCGATCCCGCTGCTGCGCGACACCCTGGTCCGCATCGCCGACGAGGCCCGGCACTCGATGGTCGTCACCGACCCCGACGGCCGCGTGCTGTGGCGCGACACCCGGCGCGGGCCGGGGTCGCGCACCCGCCACCGCTGGACCTCCGCCGCCTGCCCGGTGCACGACGCCGACGCCGGCGCGGTGATCGGGGCGGTGGACGTGACCGGCCCGGCCCGGTCGATCCACCCGACGACCCCGGCGCTGGTGGCCGCGGCCGCCATGCTGACCGAGAGCCTGCTGGTGGCCCAGCAGGCCGTGCAGGACGAGCTGATGCTGGCCCGCCACCTGCCGCTGCTCGACGGGACGGACGGCGAACCCGCGGCCCTGCTGGCGCTCACCGGCCGGGTGCTGGCGTGCCGCCCGGACGGCTGGCTCGCGGAGCGGGTGGCCGTCGGCGGCGGCGACCGGGTGCCCGTCGGCGACGGCGTGGCCGTCCTGGACGCGATCCCCGGCGGCTGGCTGATGCGCCTGCGACGGCGCCCCGGGTAGCCGCGGATCAGCCCACGAGGTGGGCGAGGGTGCGGTGCCACGTGGGCACGACCAGCAGATGGCCCAGCCCGGCGTGCGTCTCGAGGTGGGCGTCGGGCAGCCGGGAGGCCCACCAGCGGCCGTGCTCCGGCCCGATCGCGTCGGCGTCGCCGTACTGCAGCAGCACCGGCACGCGCACGTCGGCGGGGTCGAAGCCGCACGGCCGCAGCATGTAGCCGGCCAGGTCGGTGACCATCCCCACCGAGCCCTGCGCGAGCGCGCTGTCGAACATCGCGCCGAGCCGGTCGGTGACGCCGTCGCCGGCGAGCACCGGCGCGTCCGCGTCGGACACGCCGGCCAGTCCGAACCGGTCGGCCCCGGACAGCACGCCCAGCAGCGGGTCGAACGCCTGGGCCAGCGCGGCGTGCGCGACGGCCGCCGGCTGCCCGCGCAGGGCGTCCAGGGCCGCGCGGTGCTCCGGCGGCACCCACGCCACGTCGTCGTCGGGTGCCGGGGTGCCGATCACCGCGACGCGGGAGACCAGGTCGGGGCGGCGGGCGGCCAGCGCGCACACCACCCGGCCGCCGGCCGACCAGCCCGCGGCGCCGGCGCGGGTGCCGGGTGCCAGCACCGCCTCCAGCAGGGCCGCGGCGTCGTCGGCGGCCGAGTCGACGGTGGCGAAGCCGTCGACCGGGTCGGAGCCGCCGTAGCCGGGGCGGTCGAGCGAGAGCAGCCGCACGCCGTTGGCGGCCGTGACCTCCGGATCGGGGTCGAAGTTCCCGGCGCCCGGGGCGACGTGGCCGAGCAGCACGACCGGGGCGCCGTCGGGCGCGCCGGGGGTGAGGTCGTGCACGGCAACCCGGCGGCCGTCGGGGCGGTCCAGGAACTGCGGTGTCTGCACCATGGGACGAGGATCCCGCCCGGTCGGTGACACCGTGATGTCACCGTTTTCCGGCATCCTCGACCCCGTGAACCGGACCGAACGCCTGTACGCCATCGCCGAGGAGCTGCGGGCGGCCGGCCGCTCGGGGCGCACCGGCGCCTGGCTGGCGCGCAGGCTGGAGGTGTCGACGCGGACGGTCAAGCGCGACATCGACGCGCTGCTGCAGGCCGGGGTGCCGCTGTGGGCGCAGGCGGGCCCCGGCGGCGGCTACGTGCTCGACAGCGCCGGCATGCCGCCGCTGAGCGTCACCGGGGCCGAGGCGGCCGCCATCGCGGTGGCCCTGGCCGCGCTGCCCGACCTGCCCTTCGCCGTCGACGGGCGCAGCGCGCTGGCCAAGGTGCTGGCCGTGATGCCGGCGCCGGAGCGGGAGCGGGCCGAGGCGATCGCGGCGCGACTGTGGCTGCGTACCCCGGACGAGGTGCCGCGCCCCGCCGTCGCCCGGGTGATCGACGAGGCCGTGCGCCGGCAGCGGGTGCTGGTCATCGGCTTCCGCGACCGCAACGGCGAGCTGACCGAGCGCGCCGTCGAGCCGGTCGCCCTGGCCTGCACCGGCGGGCACTGGAACCTGCTGGCCTGGTGCCGGCTGCGGCAGGGCCCACGCTGGTTCCGCACCGACCGGATCACCGCCGCGCACCTGACCGCCGAGCCGGCCCCGGAGCACGACCCGGCCACCCTCTTCGGCACGCCCCCACCCGACGCCCGCCCCGTCCGCCTCCGCTGACCCCGTCGAGAACGACGTTGTCGTGAGTTTGGACCGGTCCAATGCGCGACAACGTCGTTCTCGACGGGTCAGGACAGGTAGGAGACGAGGCGCTCGACCAGCTCGACGGGGCGGGACAGGGCGACGAGGTGGCCGCCGGGCACCTCGTCGAGCTGCACACCGAGACGCTCCCAGGCCAGCTCCCGCTGGAACTCCAGCGGGAACAGCCGGTCCTCGCGCCCCTGCAGCACGCGCACCGGCACATCCGGCGGGAAGACCGGGTCGAGGTCGGGCCACGGCGACCCGAACGGCGTGTCGGACTGGTCGATCTCGCCCTCGGCCAGCACCTCGTCGCGCACGTCCGCCGGCACGTCGTGGAAGAACACCTCCATGAAGTCCTGGACGTCCCAACCCCCGCTCGCGGCGTACTCCTCGGCCGCCTTCGCCTGGCCGGTGGCCTCCCACCACTCGCCGCCCGACTCGCCGGGGCGCGGCGCCATCGCGTTCAGCATGACGACGAGCCGGATCGGCACCCGCCGGGCCACCAGCGGCGCCGTCAACCCGCCCATCGACTGCGCCACCAGGACGACGTCCGTCCGGTCGCCGACGGCCGCCACGACGGTGTCGGCGTACTCGGCGAGGCCGGCGACGGGGTCCCCGGACGGCAGCTCGACGGCGACGGCCTCGTGACCGCGGGCCTCCAGCTCGGGCACCACCCGCCGCCAGTAGGACGCCGCGCCGCCGGCTCCGGGGATCAGGACGAACGAAGTCATACTCCTAACTTAGGAGTAAATGGTCCTGATGTGCAAGGATCGTTGCGTGCGCAGCTACCACGACCCGTGCGGCGTCGCCCGCGCCCTGGACGTCGTCGGCGAGCGGTGGGCCCTGCTCGTCGTGCGCGAACTCCTGCTCGGCCCCAAGCGCTTCACCGACCTGGCCGCCGGCCTGCCCGGGCTGAGCCAGAACGTGCTCTCCCAGCGCCTGCGCGACCTGGAGCGGGCCGGGATCGTCACCCGGGCCCGGCTCGGGCCGCCGGCCGGCACCCGCGCCTACCGGCTCACCGAGCGCGGCGCCGAGCTCGAACCGGTCCTGCTCGCGTTGGCCCGCTGGGGGTCGCGGGTCCCGCTGCCCGGCTCCGACGCCGAACTCGGCGTCGACGCCCTCGCCCTCGCCCTCCGCACGACCTTCGACCCGGACGCGGCCGACGGCCTGCGCCTCACCGCCACCCTGCGGCTCGGAGACGACGCCCTGCGCGCCACCGTGCACGACGGCCGCTTCGCACTCGCCCGGGGCGAGGCCGAGGACCCCGACGCCGTCCTGAGCGGCGAGCCGGGCGCCCTGCGCGCCGTCGTCTTCGGCGGCCGCCCGCCGCGGGACGCCGGCCTGCGCATCGACGGCGACCGGCCCGCCGCCCTGCACCTGCTGCACTGCTTCCCCCGCCCCACCCCCGTCGAGAACGAAGTTACCGCTGGAATGGACCGGTCCAATCCACGATAAGTTCGTTCTCGACGGTCAGCGGCCCGGGGAGTCGGGGTGCTCGTCGAGGGCGTCGGGGATGCCGTCGCCGTCGCTGTCGGGCAGCAGGGGGTCGGGCAGGCCGGCACGCACCGCCTCCAGCTGGGCGGCCAGCGCGAACCCGGCGAGCAGGGCGATCCCGGTGAGGTTCGCCCACAGCAGCAGCGCCATCACCGCGGTCAGCGGGCCGTAGGTGTCGCCGAAGCTCGGCGCCAGCCCGACGTAGAGGGCCAGCAGCCCGGACACCACCAGCCACAGCAGCACCGTCACCGACGCCCCGAGCGCGACCCAGGTCAGCCCCGGCTGGCGGCGGCGCGGGGCGAACTTGAACAGCACGACGACCGCGACGAGCAGCGCCGCCAGGCCCAGCGGCCAGCGGGCGACGTCCCACACCGACTCCACGGCGTCGCCCCAGTGGTAGACGTCCTCCAGCGCGTCCCCGAACGGCTCGCCGGCCACGATCAGCAGCAGGCCCACCGCCATCGCCACGCCCGCCGTCGCCGTGACCAGAGCGGCCCGGCCGTACTTGCGCAGGGCCGGCCGGTCGCGCTTGGTGCCGTAGATCCGGTTGGCGCCCCGCTCCAGCTGGGCGAACGCCGAGGTCGCCGCGGCGAACGCGGTGAGCAGCCCGAGCGCGACGACCACCTCGCCCCGGTCGCTGCCCTCCTCGCCCTGCACGGCGTCGGCGACCAGGGCGTCGCTGTTGCCCGGTGACACCACGACGACCGTGCGCGCCACGACCTCGGCGAACGACTCCGCACCGATCGCGCCGGCCAGCCCGGCCCCGGCGATGACCAGCGGCACGGTCGCCAGCGCGAGCTGCAGGGCGAAGGCGCGGGCGTGGCTGAAGCCGTCGCCGTAGCGGAACCGGACGAACGCGCCCCCGGCCAGGTGGCGCAGGCCGAAGTGGCGCAGGAGGTGCCAGGCGTCGTCGGCGGACAACCGGTCGGCCGAGATCAGCTCGGTCTCCGGGACGGCGCGCACCGAGCTCACGGCACGAACCTAGCCCGCCGCCGCCCCGCCCGCCGGTGGCGGGAACGCCCCGCGGGCCCGGACGCCGAACGGCCCGCCCGGAGTGCACCGGGCGGGCCGTTCGGTTGTCCTGCGCCGAGGCGCGGGGCTGGGACTTACCTGATCACTCGTCCGACTTGGCCATGTCGACCGGCGGGGCGTCGGGGACCGTGACCGGCTTGGGCTCGCCGCGGAAGGTGAACTTGGCCGCCTCCTGGGACGCCTTGCTGCCGTTGGGGTCGTAGCCCTCGACGTCGACGACGACGATCTGACCGGCCTGCACCTCGCCGAACAGGATCTTCTCGGACAGCTTGTCCTCGATCTCGCGCTGGATGGTCCGGCGCAGCGGCCGGGCGCCCAGCACGGGGTCGAAGCCGCGCGCCGCCAGCAGTTCCTTGGCGGCGGGCGTGAGCTCGATGCCCATGTCCTTGTTGGCGAGCTGGGTCTCCACCCGACGGATCATCAGGTCGACCATCTCGACGATCTCGTCCTTCTCGAGCTGGCGGAAGACCACGATGTCGTCGATGCGGTTGAGGAACTCGGGCCGGAAGTGCTTCTTCAGCTCGTCGTGGACCTTGTTCTTCATCCGGTCGTAGTTCGACTCCGCGTCGTTGCCCTGGGCGAAGCCCAGGCCGACGGCCTTGGAGATGTCCTGGGTGCCCAGGTTCGACGTGAAGATGATGACGGTGTTCTTGAAGTCCACCGTGCGGCCCTGGCCGTCGGTGAGCCGACCGTCCTCCAGGACCTGCAGGAGCGTGTTGTAGATCTCCTGGTGGGCCTTCTCGATCTCGTCGAACAGCACGACCGAGAACGGCTTGCGGCGCACCTTCTCGGTGAGCTGGCCGCCCTCCTCGTAGCCGACGTACCCGGGAGGGGCACCGAACAGCCGCGAGGCGGTGTAGCGGTCGTGGAACTCGCCCATGTCGATCTGGATGAGGGCGTCGTCCTCGCCGAACAGGAAGTTGGCCAGCGCCTTGGACAGCTCGGTCTTACCGACGCCGGACGGGCCGGCGAAGATGAACGAGCCGGACGGGCGCTTCGGGTCCTTCAGGCCGGCCCGGGTACGCCGGATCGCCTGCGAGACCGCCTCGACCGCCTTGACCTGCCCGATGATCCGCTTGTGGAGCTCGTCCTCCATGCGGAGCAGGCGGGTGGTCTCCTCCTCGGTGAGCTTGAACACCGGGATGCCCGTCCAGTTGGCCAGGACCTCGGCGATCTGCTCGTCGTCGACCTCCGCGACGACGTCGAGGTCGCCGGACTTCCACTGCTTCTCGCGCTCGCCCTTCTGCGCCATCAGCTGCTTCTCGGAGTCGCGCAGGTGCGCGGCCCGCTCGAAGTCCTGCGCGTCGATCGCCGACTCCTTGTCCCGACGGACGTTGGCGATCTTCTCGTCGAACTCGCGCAGGTCCGGCGGGGCGGTCATCCGGCGGATGCGCATCCGCGCGCCGGCCTCGTCGATCAGGTCGATCGCCTTGTCCGGCAGGAACCGGTCGGAGATGTAGCGGTCGGCCAGGGTGGCCGCGGCCACCAGGGCGGAGTCGCTGATGGTGATCCGGTGGTGGGCCTCGTAGCGGTCGCGCAGGCCCTTGAGGATCTCCACGGTGTGGCTGACGCTCGGCTCGCCGACCTGGATCGGCTGGAACCGGCGCTCCAGCGCGGCGTCCTTCTCGACGTACTTGCGGTACTCGTCGAGGGTCGTCGCGCCGATGGTCTGCAGCTCGCCGCGGGCCAGCATCGGCTTGAGGATGCTGGCGGCGTCGATCGCGCCCTCGGCGGCACCCGCGCCGACGAGCGTGTGCAGCTCGTCGATGAACAGGATGATGTCGCCGCGGGTGCGGATCTCCTTGAGCACCTTCTTCAGGCGCTCCTCGAAGTCACCGCGGTACCGGGAGCCGGCGACCAGGGAACCGAGGTCGAGCGTGTAGAGCTGCTTGTCCTTCAGGGTCTCCGGGACCTCGCCGCGGACGATGCCCTGGGCCAGACCCTCGACGACGGCCGTCTTGCCGACGCCCGGCTCGCCGATCAGCACCGGGTTGTTCTTGGTCCTCCGGGAGAGGACCTGCATGACCCGCTCGATCTCCTTCTCCCGGCCGATGACCGGGTCCAGCTTGCCCTCGCGGGCCGACTGGGTGAGGTTGCGACCGAACTGGTCGAGCACCAGCGACGAGGACGGGGCGCCCTCGCCGCGACCGCCGGAGGCACCCTCCGCCGGCTCCTTGCCCTGGTAGCCGGACAGCAGTTGGAGGACCTGCTGGCGGACCCGGTTCAGATCGGCACCCAGCTTGACCAGGACCTGCGCCGCGACGCCTTCGCCCTCGCGGATCAGGCCGAGCAGGATGTGCTCGGTGCCGATGTAGTTGTGGCCGAGCTGCAGCGCCTCGCGCAGCGAGAGCTCCAGCACCTTCTTGGCCCGCGGCGTGAACGGGATGTGCCCGCTCGGCGCCTGCTGGCCCTGGCCGATGATCTCTTCCACCTGCTGGCGGACGCCCTCCAGGGCGATCCCGAGGGACTCCAGGGCCTTGGCGGCCACTCCCTCGCCCTCGTGGATGAGGCCGAGGAGGATGTGCTCGGTGCCGATGTAGTTGTGGTTGAGCATCCTGGCCTCTTCCTGCGCCAGGACGACAACCCGCCTTGCTCGGTCGGTGAACCTCTCGAACATCTAGTACTCCTCGCCTACTGCGCCGTGCTACGCCGCGCCGGGTCGTGCCGCGACTGACGCCGTCAACATGGGCGGCGCGCGCTGCGCCGCGTACGCCCCACTGCCCACTGTATCGGCCCGGGGGCCCACGACGCCCGCGGCGCGTGCACCTGCTATGGGCGAACACCCCGTCGGCGGCCGGCATTCCCGCACCGCACCCGGGCCTGCTCGGAGGGTGACGATGCAGGTCAGCGCGCTGCGGGCGCCCTCTGCGGGGCCTGCTCCGCGGCGCGCTCGGCCGCCTTGTCGGCCTGCCAGCCGTCCTCGTCACGGCCGATGCGCCAGTAGCCCGACACCGACAGGTCGGAGCGCGGGACGCCCCGCTCGTCGAGCAGGTGGTGGCGCACCGCGCGGACCGCGCCGGCCTCCCCGTGCACGAACGCGTGCACGCGCCCGACCGGGAACTCCAGCGCCCGGACCGCGTCGACGAGCTGGTCGGGGCGGTCCGCGGCGCGGTGGACCCAGTGCTGCTCGACGGCCGCCGGCAGCTCCTGGCGCTCCTCGGGGCCGCCGACCTCGAGCACGGCGATGGCGCGCGCCCCGGCGGACAGCCGCTCGGCGGCCGCCCCGATCGCCGGCAGGGCGCTCTCGTCGCCCACGAACAGGTGCCAGTCGGCGTCGGGGTCGGGGGCGTAGGCCCCGCTCGGGCCCATCAGCCGCAGCACGTCGCCGGGACGGGCCGCGGCCGCCCAGGGCCCGGCCAGGCCGCGGTCGCCGTGCACCACGAAGTCGATCGTCAGCTCGCCCGCCGCGTGGTCGAGCGCGCGGACCGTGTACGTCCGCATCGCCGGCCACTGCTCACGCGGCAGCTCGGCCCGGATCGCCTCCATGTCGAACGGCTCCGGGTACCGCACCCCCGGCCGCGGGAACACGATCTTGACGTAGCGGTCGGTGTGGGCGGTGTCGGGGAAGTCCGCGATGTCGCCGCCACCGGCGACGACCCGGATCATGCCCGGGGTGAGGCGCTCGGTTCGGCGCACCTCGAGAGTCGTCATCCGTCGGGCCATCGGACCTCCTCGGTCTGATCACAAGCACTTAGGCCACCCTAAGCACAATGCGGAGGCCGTGCACCCCACCGAGTCGATCACTTTCGGCGTCGGATCGAGAATGCTAACCCTCCACCCGGCTCCCCGCCCCGTCCCCGACACCACGCACACCTGGTTGTGCGTGACGACACGAGGTGTGCGTCGCGCCACCGCCGTGCGGTGGCGCGGGGCGCCCGCCAGGCCGGAGTGGTCGCGGGGGCGGGGGCGGTGGTGGCGCTGGGAGTGCTCGTACTGCGACTGCTGGAGTTGCGGACGATCTTCGGCGTGCTCGGGCGGCGGGCCGCTCCGGTGCGGCGGGCCTGAGGTGGCCCGGGCCCGCCGCACCGTCGGGCTCAGTTCTCCTGGTGGTAGGCCTCGAGGACCTCGGCGGGGATGCGGCCGCGGTCGGAGACCTTCATCCCGCGCTTGCGCGCCCATTCGCGGATCGCCTGGTTCTGCTCGCGGTCGATCGTGGGGCGGCGGGGCGGGGCGGTCGCGGTGGCGGTGGAACGGCGCCGACCACCGCCGGCCTTGCGCGCGGCCGCGACGAACTCGGCGAGCGCATCGCGCAGTCGGCCCGCATTGCCCTCGGACAGGTCGATCTCGAAGACTTTGCCGTCGAGACCGAACTCGACGGTCTCGTCGGCCGCCTCTCCGTCCAGGTCGTCGATCAAACGGACTTCACGGATCTGGGCCACCGGAGACCTCCACGCTCGACGTACTGGCACACACGAAGTGCCGAACTGCGACAACGCCGCAGTCCACCGCACGATATAGCGATTCGATCGCCGGCGTCGAGTCACCCCACCGGGGTGACCCGCCCGTTACTCAGAACGCACGAGCGGATACAGAATGGTTTCCCTGATTCCGAGGCCGGTCAGCGTCATCAGGAGCCGATCGACGCCCATTCCCATGCCGCCTGTCGGCGGCATTCCGTACTCCAACGCACGCAGGAAGTCCTCGTCGAGGCGCATCGCCTCGGCGTCTCCCGCGGCGCCCAGCCTGGCCTGCTCCTGCAGCCTGCGCCGCTGCTCGACGGGGTCGACCAGCTCCGAGTAGGCGGTGGCCAGCTCGTGTCCGAATACGACGAGGTCCCACGCCTCGGTGAGTCGCGGATCATCGCGGTGCTGCCGGGTGAGCGGGCGCACCTCGATCGGGTAGTCGCGCACGAACGTGGGCTCCTGCAGGGTGTGCTCGACGAGCTTCTCGAACAGTTCGAGGACGATCTCGCCGGCCGACCACGAATCCTTCAGCGCGACGTCGTGGGCGGCCGCCAGCTTCCGCAGATCCTCCGCAGTCGTGTCCGGCGTCACCTCGACCCCGACCGCCTCGGAAACTGCACCATGCAACGTCACGGAGCGCCAAGTGCCGCCCAGATCGTGTTCCGACCCGTCCGCATGACGCACCACCGTGGATCCGAACACGGCGCGTGCGCAGGCCTGCACCAACTCGCGGGTGAGATCGGCCATCACGTCGTAGGTGGCGTAGGCCTGGTAGGTCTCCAGCATCGCGAACTCCGGCGAGTGCGTGGAGTCGATGCCCTCGTTCCGGAAGTTGCGATTGATCTCGAAGACCCGTTCGATGCCGCCGACAATGCAGCGCTTCAGGAACAGTTCCGGGGCGATGCGCAGGTAGAGGTCGGTGTCCAGGGCGTTGGCCCGGGTGACGAACGGGCGCGCCGTCGCCCCGCCGTGCACCAGCTGCAGCATCGGCGTCTCGACCTCGGTGAAGCCGCGCTCGTGCATCTGGGCCCGCAGGGTCCGCATCACCTCCGCGCGGGCCCGCACCATCTCCCGGGCCTGCGGCCGGACGATGAGGTCGACGTAGCGCTGGCGGACCCGGGTCTCCTCGGACAGCTCGTGGTGGGTCGAGGGCAGCGGGCGCACGGCCTTGGACGTGAGCTCCCACGCGTCGGCCATCACCGACAGCTCGCCGCGCCGGGAGGTGATCACCTCGCCGTGCACGTGGACGTGGTCGCCGAGGTCGACGGTGGCCTTCCAGCGCGCCAGCTCGTCCTCGCCGACGAGGGCAAGGCTCAGCATGGCCTGCAGCTCGGTGCCGTCGCCCTCGCGCAGGGTGGCGAAGCAGAGCTTGCCGGTGTTCCGCAGGAAGATCACCCGGCCGGTGACGTCGACGACGTCACCGGTGGCGGTGTCCGGCGGCAGGTCGGGGTGGGCGTCGCGCACCTGGCGCAGCGTGTGGCTGCGCTCGACGACGACGGGGTACGGTTCGCGCCCCTCGGCCAGGACCTGCGCGCGCTTGGCCAGCCGGACCCGCATCTGCTCGGGGAGTTCCTGGTCGTGGTCCGGGGCTGCGTGCTCTGTGCTCACGGGTCAAGGCTAGTGACGATGACGCGTGGGTTTTCCGCCGGTGCGCCCCGTACGGTCCCCGGCGTGGACACCGATCGCGCACGGGCGCGCTCCTTCGGCGCCGTCGCCGCCGACTACGCCCGGTTCCGGCCGGGCTATCCGCGGGCTGCCGTGGAGTGGGCGCTGCAGCCCGTGCTCGGCGCGAGCGCGCCGCCACGGCTGCTGGACGTCGGGGCGGGCACCGGCAAGCTCACCGCCGCGATGCTGGCGTTCGGCCCGGTGACGGCCGTGGAGCC
Organism: Pseudonocardia lacus; assembly: GCF_018531445.1. Taxonomy (GTDB): domain Bacteria; phylum Actinomycetota; class Actinomycetes; order Mycobacteriales; family Pseudonocardiaceae; genus Pseudonocardia; species Pseudonocardia lacus. The sequence goes on along the minus strand of NZ_JAHDTH010000064.1, from coordinate 20,004 downwards.
CGACGGCGGCATGCTCGACGAGCTGCGCGCCCGGATCCCGGAGGCGACGGCCGTGTCCGGCTCCGCGGAGGAGCTGCCGGCCGAGGACTCCTCGGTCGACGCGGTGCTGGTCGGGCAGGCCTGGCACTGGTTCGACCACGACCGCGCGTTGGCCGAGGCGGCCCGCGTATTGCGTCCGGGCGGCGTGCTCGCGGTGCTGTGGAACGACGACGACCTCGACATCGAGTGGGTGCAGGGCTACCGCGAGGTCCTGCACTCGCTGCGCGACGAGCCGCCCGCGGCGGGCAGCGACAACGTCCCCGCGCTGCCCGCTCATCCCGCGTTCGCGCACAGCCGGCACAGCCGCCACCCCAACCCGGTGCGCACCACGGCCGATGGCCTCGTCGCCACCATGGGCACGCACTCGTGGCTGCTGATCAGCGAGCCGCGGGCCCGGGAGCGGGCGCTGGGCGCGCTGCGCGACTACCTGGCCGGGCGGCCGGAGACCTCGGCGGGCGAGTTCGAGCTGCCGCTGGTGACCGCGGTCGTGCGGACGTTGCGCAAGTAGGTCAGCCGCAGCCCCAGCAGGGTCAGGTCGGGCACGTACTCGGCGATCGTCTCCGACACCCCGGCCATCAGCGGGGCCAGCCCGCCGGTGCCCAGCACCGTCACCGGGCCGGCCTTCGCGCCGAGCTCGGCGACGATCCGGCGCACCAGCCCGTCGACCTGCCCGGCGAACCCGTAGAGGACCCCGGACTGCAGGCACTCCACGGTGTTCTTGCCGATCACCGACCGGGGCCGCACCAGCTCCACCGAGCGCAGCGCGGCGGCCCGGCTGGCCAGCGCCTCCAGCGAGATCTCGATGCCGGGGGCGAGCGCCCCACCGAGGAACTCGCCGCGCGCGGAGACGACGTCGATGTTGGTCGACGTGCCGAAGTCGACGACCACGCAGGCGGTGTCGAACAGCCGGTGCGCGGCCAGGGTGTTCATGACCCGGTCGGCGCCGACCTCGCGCGGGTTGTCGACCAGCAGGGGCACGCCCGTGCGCACCCCCGGCCCGACGACGACGTGCGGGTCGCCGCGGCGGTCGAGGAGCAGCCGCAGCTCGCGCAGCAGGCTGGGCACCGTGGACAGCGCGGCGATGCCGGTGACCTCGTCGGTGTAGCGGCCCAGCAGCCCGCGGAAGGCGACCTCCAGCTCGTCGGCCGTCATCCGCGGGTCGGTGCGCATCCGCCAGTCGCGCACGAGCGCCGGGCGCGCCTCGGCGTCCGGCTCGCCGGCGGTCGACTCCTCGTAGAGACCGAGCGCGATCTGGGTGTTGCCGGCGTCGACGCAGAGCAGCATCGACCAGGTCTACAGCTGCACGTGCACGTTGTCGATCAGCCGGGTGGCGCCCAGCCGGGCCGCGACGAGCAGCCGGGCGGCGCTGCCGGGCCGCGGGTCGGGGCGCAGGTCGGCGTCGCACAGCTCCAGGTAGTCGACGGCGAGGGCGGGCTCCTCCCGCAACACCGCCCAGGCGGCGTCCAGCACGGCCGCCGGCCCCCGCGCCGAGATGCCCGCCCCGGCGCGCAGCGCCCGGTTCAGCACGGCGGCGCGCGAGCGGTCCTGCTCGGACAGGTAGGCGTTGCGGCTGGACAGGGCCAGCCCGTCGGGCTCGCGGACGGTGGGCACCCCGACGACCGACACCGGGAAGTCGAGGTCGCGCGCCATCCGGCGCAGCAGCACCAGCTGCTGGTAGTCCTTCTCGCCGAAGAACGCCACGTCGGGGCCGACGATGTGGAACAGCTTCGCCACCACGGTGAGCACGCCGGCGAAGTGCCCCGGCCGCACCGCGCCCTCCAACTGCTCACCGAGCACGCCCGGGGTGACGGACGTGTCGGCGCCCTCGGGGTACATGGCCTCCACCGACGGCGCGAAGACCAGCTCGACGCCCTCCTCCCGGCAGGCCCGCACGTCCTCGGCGAGCCGGCGCGGGTAGCGGTCGAGGTCCTCGCCCGCGCCGAACTGCAGCGGGTTGACGAAGATCGAGACGACGGTGACGGTCGAGCCCGGCAGCCTGCGGGCGTGCCGGATCAGCTCGCGGTGGCCCTCGTGCAGGGCGCCCATCGTCGGCACCAGCGCGATCCGGCGCCCGGCGGCGCGCAGCGCCCTCGTCGTGGTGGCCAGCTCGCCCGGCGAGACGTGCGGGGTCAGCTCGCCCGCCACGTACGGCTTGCGGGTACCAGCGGTCACGGGCCCTCCCGGAGGGTGCTCAGCACGTCGTCGACGGCGTGGTCGGGCAGCAGGCCGGCGTCGCCCGCGCGGTGCGCGGTGCGCCGGGCCAGCACCCGGTAGGTCTCGGCCAGGTCGGGGTCGGCCGCGGTCAGCTCGCGCAGGTGCTTGCGCACGGTGCCGACGTCGCCGCGGGCCACCGGCCCGGTGAGGGCGCGGTCGCCGTGGCGCAGGGCGTTGTCCAGCGCGGCCGACAGCAGCGGGGCGACCAGCCGCTCGGCCGGCCGGATGCCGGCCCGTTCCAGGGTGTCCACGCAGTCGCGGACGAGGGTGACCAGGTGGTTCGCCCCGTGCGCCAGGGCGGCGTGGTACAGCGGGCGGACGGCCTCGGCCACCCGCACCGGCTCCGCGCCCATCTCCACGACGAGCGCCGCCCCCACGCTGAACCCGACCTCGTCGTCGGCGGCGGTGACCCCGACGCTGCAGCCGGCCAGCCGGGCCACGTCCTCGCGGCGGCCGGTGAACGTCATCACCGGGTGCAGGGCCAGCGGCAGCACGCCGTGCTCCAGCGCGGGGGCCAGCACGCCGATGCCGTGCGCCCCCGAGGTGTGCACCACGATCTGCCCGGCGCGGAAGCTGCCGGCCGCGGCCAGCCCCCGCACCATGCCCGGCAGGGCGTCGTCGGGCACCGCGAGCAGGGCCAGGTCGGACCCGGCGACCACGGCGTCCGGGGCGAGCAGCGGCACACCGGGCAGCAGCGCCGCGGCCCGGTCGACGGAGGCCTTGGAGACCCCGGACGTGGCCACGACGCGGTGGCCGGCCGCGGCCCATGCGGCACCGACCACCGCGCCGACACGACCCGCCGACACGACCCCTATCGCGAGCCGCGCCGGGCGCGCACTCATCGCGGTCCCCCGCTGCGTTCGTGCATGGGTGTCCACCTCGTTCCCGCCGTGCCGGGGTCGTCGGGGTGGACCGCGGCACGTCCAAGGCTAATCACCGCGCGGCCTCGTCCGCTCGCCCCACCGCCCGCCGACGGGCCTGGTAGACGTCGGTGAGGGCCTGGCGGCGCCACTGGTCGGCGTCCGCGCCCGCGGTGCCGCGCGCGATCCGCGCCTGCAGGAACGCCAGCTCGGTGACCGCGGCCTGGTAGTCGGCCACGGCCTTGGCCGCGGCCCGCCCCGAGCGGGCCCCGACCTTGCGCCGCCACTCGCGCCGCCCGGCCATGCTGGCCATCAGCCGCACCTCGCTGGGCGCCACCCACCCCTGGCGGGCGAACTCCGGAAGGTGCTCGGCGAGCGTGGCCTGCTCGCGCCTGCGCTGCCAGAACACCAGCCCGATCAGCGCCAGGAAGACCGGCACCATCACGTAGCTGTAGACGTCGAAGAACGCCGTGCCGCCGAAGAGCGTCGCGGCGCCGTTCCACACCGCGTGCAGCAGGACGGCGACGAGGTAGCCGACGACGACGGCGCCGATCCGGAACCCCGGGTTGCGGCTGCCCGCGGCCAGCCCCGCCCCGATCCCGATCATCGCCGTGTAGAGCGGGTGGGCGAACGGCGCGAACACGCCGCGGAGCAGGAACGTCACGAGCACGCCGCCGGTCGCGCCGCCGAACCCGTCGGTGACGAACGCCTGCCCGAAGTAGAGGATGTTCTCGGTGAAGGCGAAGCCCGCGGCCACGATCCCGGCGTAGACGACGCCGTCGACCACGCCGTCGAACTCGCGCCCGTGCAGGACCAGCAGCCCCACCAGGAACGCGCCCTTCACCGCCTCCTCCACGAACGGCCCAACGAGCGCGGGCCCGGCCAGCGCGCCGGTGTCCTGCCCGAGGGTCTGCTCCAGCAGCGAGATGGCGCTGGTGTTGACCAGCAGTGCGGTCAGCGCCGCGACGCAGGCGCCCCAGCCGAAGGCGAACAGCAGCAGCCGCGGCGGCTCCGGCTCCCAGCGGTCGACCCAGAGGAACGCCGCCACCACCGGCCCGACGGGCAGCAGCGCGCAGACCGCCCCGACGAGCACCCCGCTCGTCCCGATGCTGCCGGCGACCAGGCCGAGCACGGTGAGGCCGCAGATCCCCAGCGCCACCAGGACGACGACCGGACCGAGGACCCGGTTGCGGCGCTGCCGGGCGGTGGGCAGAGACCCGGGTGCGGGCGGCGGTGACACGCGGTCAGCCTAGGCAGCCCGGCTCACCACGATCGAGCACGGCGCGCCGACCCCGGCCCCGCTCGGGTCTTCACAGGGCCGGCCTGCACTTCACAGCCTCCGCGGAGGCTGTGAAGAGCACAGGGGCTCTGCGAAGTGGGCCGACAGCTGCGTGGGGCGGCCTATCGGGCTGGCCGCGGGCTCGGGCGAGTCGATCACCGACCCGGCACCTCGCAGACCCAGCGGTGCCGCCGCAGCCCGCCGGCCCGCTGCAACAACCCACCCGATGCTGCGGACACCCACCGGTGCTGCGAGGACACCCCCTCGCCCGCTCCGGCCCCGGAACGGCCCACCCCCGGGGCCCTGCCGTCACGCCGACACGCACAGAAGTGCACGAACGTCCACCTCGCAGACCCAGCGGTGCCGCCGCAGCCCGCCAGCGCGCTGCAACAACCCACCCAGACCTGCGAAACCCACCCGGCGCTGCGAGGACGCCCCTCGCCCGCCCTTGCCCGGCCCCGGCCGGCCGCGCAGCGGCCACACCACCCGTCAGAGCCCCTACCGCACGTCGACACGCGCAACGTGCACGATCCGCCTACCTCGCAGACCCAGCGGTGCCGCCGCAGCCCGCCGGCGCGCTGCAACAACCCACCCAGACCTGCGAAACCCACCCGGCGCTGCGAGGACGCCCCTCACCCGGGGCCCGTCTTCGCCCCCAACCCCCGACAGCGCCCGCCCTATCGCCCCGGCGGTCGGCGCGGTGGCGGCGGGCCGGACTGCGGGGGCCGCGGCGGGCCGGGCGCCGGTCCGCGCGCCGGGACCGGCTTCACCGCGGGCCCGCTCCCCGAGCGCTGCACCGGCGGTACCGGGCTCGGCGGGGTGCTCGACGGGGCCTTGGGCGGGGCCCCTGGCGGGGACATCGGCGGGGACTTGGGCGGGGCGCTCGCCGAGTTGATCGGCGGGGTGACCGAGGGCGTGCCGGGCGAGCGGGAGCTGCGCGAGGGGCCCCCGTGGCGCAGGGCCACGGTGAGGGCCTGCGGGTGCCCGACGGCCTGCAGGCGGGCCCGGTACAGCGCGGCGACGGCCTGCTCGTGCCACAGCGGCCCGGACACCTGCACGGCGCCGCGCGACATCTTGGCCCGCAGGAACGCCAGCTCGGTGACCGCGGCCTGGTACTCCACGACGGCCTTGGCCACCGCCTTGCCCGAGCGCGCCCGCACCGCCCGCTGCCAGCCGCGCCGGCCGGCCAGGCTGGACAGCAGCGCGACCTCGCTCGGGGCGATCCAGCCGGCCTTGGCGAACGCCGGGAGCTGCTCGGCGACGATGCGCTGCTCGCGGCGGCGCTGCCAGAGCACCAGCCCGATCTGGGCGAGGAACAGCGGCACCATGACCGTGCCGTAGATGCTGTACCACTGGTCGTTGCCCAGCGAGGCCGCGCCGTTCCAGAGCATGTGCAGCCCCACCGCGGCCACGTAGCCGACGGCCACCACGCCCACCCGCAGCGTGCTGTTGCGGTTCTGCGCGGCGATGCCGCAGGCGATGCCCAGCATCGCGGTGAACAGCGGGTGCGCGAACGGGCCGAGCAGCCCGCGCAGGAAGAACGTCGACCAGAGGGTGCTGCTGGCGCCGCTCATCGCGTCCTCCACGAACGCGGCGCCGAAGTAGAGGATGTTCTCGGTGAAGGCGAAGCCGGCGGCCACCAGCCCGGCGTAGACGACGCCGTCGACGACGCCGTCGAACTCCTTGCGGTTGAGCACGAGCAGCCCGACCAGGAACACGCCCTTGACCGCCTCCTCGGCGATCGGGGCGACGATCACCGTGGCGATGACGTCGGCCCGGCCGGCGCCGATCAGCTGCGCGGCGATCAGCTCGCCGCCGGTGTTGACCAGCAGGGCGGTGAGGGTGGCCACGCCGGCGCCCCAGGCGAAGGCGAGCAGCAGCAGCCGCGGCGGCTCGGGCTCCCAGCGGTCGAGCCAGAGGAAGGTGGCCACGACCGGCCCGACCGGCAGCAGCGCGCACAGCGCGCCGACGACGACCCCGCCGACCCCGAGGCCGGAGCCGCCGAGGCCGACGGCGAGCAGGCCGCAGATGCCCAGCGCCATGGCGCCGAGCACCGGCGCCAGCACGCCACGGCGCTGGCGCTGCGGGGTGGGCAGCGGCCCCTGCCAGGTGGCCTGGGCCCCCGCTGGGGCGGACATGGCGCAAGACTACTGTCCGCCACCGACAGGATCGGCGGCACTCGCCCCGGTGTCGCCCGATCGGGACCGGCTCAGTCGGCCGCCTCCGTGGCCACCATGACGTAGGACGTCAGCAGGGTCAGGTCGACCTCCCCGTCGCCGGTGAGCCAGGCCAGCTCCGCGGCCTGCCGGTGCAGCGCCACCAGCGTGCGGACCACCACGATCGGCTCGGCGCGCAGCCGGAGGCCGCCCAGTGCCTCGATCGAGGAGATGACGCCCAGGATCCGCGACTCGAGGTGCTCGTTGATCCGCAGCACCAGCGAGCGGGCCTGCGGGTCGTCCTGGGCCAGCCGGCGCAGCTCCACCTCGATCCGCACGCCGCGCGGGTCCTCCGGCCCCAGGAAGTGCTCCACCAGCGCGTCGACCTGGGCGGCGTGGTCGGCCCCGGGATCGAGCTCGAGCCGTCCGACGGCCTCCTCGATGCGCTCCAGCGACACCGCCAGCCCGTGCTCGGCCGCGGCCAGCAGCAGCTCCTCCTTGGTGGAGAAGTTCGAGTAGAACGCGCCGCGGGTGAAGCCGGCCCGCTCGCAGATCAGCTCGACCGTGGCGCCCTCGACCCCCCGCTCGGCGAAGACGTCGACGGCGGCGTCGAGCAGGCGGGCGCGGGTGCGGCCGCGGCGCGCCGACGCGCGGGCGGGCTCGGGGTTCTGCGGGTCGGACATCGATCACATCCCTCATCGGATACACCAATGTATCGGATACGTTGGTGTATCCGTGGCCGTCAGGCTGGGACGAACCGTCGAGGAGAACCCGTGTCGTCGTTGCTCTACGCGCTGGGTCGCGCCGCCTACCGGGGGCGGGGGAAGGTGGTCCTGGCCTGGATCGCGGTGCTCGCCCTGTGCGGCATCGGGGCGGGGACCCTCGGGGCCGGGCTGGACAACGCCATCACCATCCCGGGCACCGAGTCCCAGCGCGCCCTCGACCAGCTGAGCGGAACGTTCCCCCAGGTCAGCGGGGCCACAGCGGAGATCGTGATCGTCGCGGACGACGTCAGCGCGCAGCCGGTGCGCGAGCCGGTGGAGGCCGCCGCCGACGAGCTCGACGACGTCGCCGACGTGGCCGCGGTCGTCTCCCCCTACGCCGCGGACCTCGGCGGCCCCGTCTCCGACGACGGCCGGGCCGCGATCCTGCGCATCCAGTTCGAGGGCCAGCGCGCCGACCTCGCGCCGGAGACCCTGACCACCGTCGAGGACATCGCGGACCGCCTCGCCGCGGCGCTCCCCGCCGGCGACCGGGCCGTGCTGGGCGGCCAGCTCTACAGCCAGGAGCTGCCCGCGCTCAGCCTGATCGAGCTGGTCGGCGTGGTCGTGGCGCTCATCGTGCTGGTGGTGACGTTCGGATCGCTGCTCGCCGCCGGGATGCCACTGCTCATCGCGCTGGTCGGGGTCGGGGTCTCCACCCTGCTGATCTTCTTCGCCACCGCCTTCGGCTCGGTCAACTCGACCACCCCGCTGCTGTCGCTGATGCTGGGGCTGGCCGTCGGCATCGACTACGCCCTGTTCGTCATCGCCCGCCACCAGGACCAGCTCGCCGACGGCATGGACCCGGAGGAGTCGACGGCGCAGGCCGTGGCCACGGCGGGCTCGGCGGTCGTGTTCGCCGGCATCACCGTGATCATCGCCCTGGTCGGGCTCTCGGTCGCCGGCATCCCCTTCCTCACCGTGATGGGGGTGGCCGCGGCGGTCGGCGTGGCCATCGCGGTCGCCGTCTCGCTGACCCTGCTGCCGGCGCTGCTCGGCTTCGCCGGCGGTCGGGTGCTGCCCCGCAGGCGCCGCGCCGACGGCCCGCGCCGGGAGAACCGCTTCTTCGCCGGCTGGGTGCGCCTGACCACCCGCTTCCCGATCCCGACGATCGTCGCCGTGCTCGCCGTCGTCGGCGTGCTGGCGCTGCCCGCCACGTCGCTGCGCCTCGCCCTGCCCGACGCCGGGGGCCTGCCCGACGACGAGCCGGCCCGGGTCGCCTACGACCTGGTCGCCGAGCACTTCGGGCCCGGCCACAACGGCCCGCTGATCGTCACCGGCACGATCGTCGAGAGCACCGACCCGCTCGGCCTGATGGACGACCTCGCCGACGAGATCCGCGCCCTGCCCGGCGTCGCCGACGTGCCGCTGGCCACCCCGAACGAGACCGCCGACACCGGCATCGTCCAGGTCGTGCCGACCGGGGCGCCGGACTCCGCGGAGACCGAGGCGCTGGTCGCCGAGATCCGCGGCCTGCACGACCGGATCCTCGACGAGTACGGCGTCGACATCTCCGTCACCGGTTTCACCGCGGTCGGCATCGACGTGTCCGAGCAGCTCGGCGACGCCCTGCTGCCCTTCGGGATCCTGGTCGTCGGGCTGTCGCTGGTGCTGCTGACCGTGGTGTTCCGCTCGGTCGCGGTGCCGGTCAAGGCGGCCGTCGGCTACCTGTTCTCGGTCGCGGCCTCGTTCGGGGTCGTGGCGCTGGTGTTCGAGCACGGCTGGTTCGCCGACGTGCTGGGCGTGAGCACCACCGGACCGGTGATCAGCTTCATGCCGATCATCCTGATGGGCGTGCTGTTCGGCCTCGCGATGGACTACGAGGTCTTCCTGGTCGCGCGCATCCGCGAGGACTTCGTGCACTCCGGCCCGACCGGCGCGCACGCCCGCGGCGCGATCGGCAGCGGCTTCCGGGCCTCGGCCAAGGTCGTCACCGCCGCGGCGCTGATCATGTTCGCGGTGTTCGTCGCGTTCGTGCCGGAGGGCGACGTCAACATCAAGCCCATCGCGCTCGGCCTGGCCACCGGCGTGTTCGTCGACGCGTTCCTGGTGCGGATGACGCTGGTGCCCGCGGTGCTCGCCCTGCTGGGCAAGGCGGCCTGGTGGCTGCCGGCCTGGCTCGACCGGCGCCTGCCCCGCCTCGACGTCGAGGGCGAGGGTGTGCAGCGCGAGATCGCCCTGCGCGACTGGGAGGCCGGCGCCGCCGTGGCCGCCGACGCGGTCGCCCTGCCCCCGCTGCTCGACGACCTGACCGTCACCGTGCCCGACGGCGAGTCGCTGCTGGTCTCCGGGCCGCGCGCGGAGGTCTCCGCCGCGCTGCTCGCGCTCAGCGGCCGGCTGGCGCCCTCCGGCGGCCGGCTCAAGGTGCTGGGCAAGGTGCTGCCCGACCGGGCCGGTGCCGTGCGCGCCCGATCCGGCTACCTCGACCTGCGCGCGACCGACGACCCCTCCGGGGCGCTGCGCGCCGCGCTGGCCGAGAAGCCCGCGCTGCTCGCCGTCGACGGGCTGGACGCCGCCGGCGACGACGTCCGCGTCCTGCTGGCCGGCGTGCGGCACACCCTGCTGGTCGGCACGACCGCCGACGACGACCCCTTCCCCGCCGCCCGTCGGCTCGCGCTCGAGCCGGGGCGCACCCACTCCCAGATCGAGGTCCCCGCATGATGTCCGTGGAGCGCGCGACCGCCGGCCGCGCCGGTTGGCGATCCCTGCTCGGGATCCTGCTCGTCCCGCTCGTGGTGGCGGGCGTGCTGGTGTGGGCCCTGTGGGACCCGCAGGACCGGCTCGACACGATGACCGCCGCGATCGTCAACCTCGACGAGCCGGTCACCGTCGAGGGGCAGCTGGTGCCGCTCGGCCGCCAGCTGACCGCCGGCCTGGTCGGCGCCGACGAGCCGAACTACGACTGGGTCATCACCGACGCCGACTCGGCCGCCGACGGCCTGGCCGACGGCCGCTTCGCCGCCGTCGTCACCATCCCGGCCGACTTCTCCGCCGCCGCCACCTCGCCGTCGGGCACCGCCGCCGCGGCGCGCCGGGCCACCATCGACGTCACCACCTCCGACCGGTCGCGCCTGGTCGACGACGCGCTGTCCACCGCGGTGACCTCCACCGCGGCCGACGTGCTCGGCACCCAGCTCACCGCGACCTACCTGGAGAACGTCTACCTGGGCTTCGGCACCCTCGGCGACGGCCTCGCCGACGCCGCGACCGGCGCCAACGGCCTCGCCGACGGCGCGGGCGGGCTCGCCGACGGGATCGACGAGCTGGCCTCCGGGGTGTCCCGGCTCGCCGGCGGCGCCGACGAGCTGGCCGACGGCGCCGGGCAGCTGGCCACCGGCATCGGCCGGACCGACGACGGTGCCGGGCAGCTCGCCGACGGGCTCGCCCAGCTGGCCGCCGGAGCGCGGCAGCTGCCGTCGGAGGCCGACGGGCAGGCGCTCGCCGGCGGGGCCACCCAGGTCGCCGAGGGCCTCGGTGCGCTGGACAGCGCACTCGGCCAGCAGGCGGGCGGCCTGGAGCAGCTCTCCACGGCCTGCGCCGGCTCCGGCGCGGCCCCCGAGTTCTGCGCGCAGCTGGCGGCCTCGGCCACCGGCCTGCGCACCACCGCCGACGGCGTCGGGCAGCTGACCGGGGGCGCGCGCACCGTCGCCGGGGCCGTCGGCGGCCTCGGCCAGGGCCTGCCCGCCCTGCGCACCGGCATCGAGCAGTCCGCGACCGGCGCCGCCGCACTCGCCCAGGGCACCGGGCAGCTCGCCGCAGGCGCGAACGACCTGGCCGGCGGGGCCCGCCGGCTCGCCGGCGGCATCGACGACCTCGGCGGTGGCACCGGTCAGCTGGCCGACGGCGCCCGCCAGCTGTCCGACGGCGCCGTCCAGCTCTCCGACGGCCTCGACGAGGCCATCGCCCAGCTGCCCCGCTACACCGAGAGCGAGGGCCGCACCCTCGCCGAGGTCGTCGCCGACCCGGTCGAGACCCAGGGCTCGACGTCGCTGTTCGGGTCCAGCGGCCTGCCCTACTACGCCGCACTCGCCCTGTGGCTCGGCGCCCTCGCCACGTTCGTGGCGCTGCGGGCCACACCCGCCACCGCCCTCGGCGCCGCCCGCTCGCCCCTGGCGCTCGCGCTGCGTTCCCTCCGCCCGGCCGCGCTCGTCGGCGCCGGCCAGGGTGTGCTGGTGGCCGCGGTCCTCGCCCCGCAGCTGGACGGCTCGGCCGGCGCGGTCCTCGCCCTCGGCGGGCTCGCCGCCCTGGCCGGCGTCGCCTTCGCCGCGGTCGTCCAGGGCCTGGTCGCGGCCTTCCGCGGGACCGGCCGGTTCGCCGCGGTCGTGGTCGCCGTCGTGACCCTGGCGACCGGCGTGGTCTCGACCACGCCGGCCGCCCTGGACGGCCTCGCCGGCCTCTTCCCGACCGCCCAGGCGGTCGACGGCCTGCGCGGCATCGTCACCGGCAGCGGCGGTGTCTGGAGCGCCGCCGTCGGCCTGCTGGTGTGGGCCGCCGCCGGCCTGGCCGTCACGACCTGGGCGATCGCCCGCAGCCGCACGGTCCGCATGGCGAACCTGGCCCCCACCCCCGTCTGACCCGTGTCAGCCCGAGGTGGTGCGCCCTCCGCCGCTGTCCTCCTCCGGGTCGTCCGGGGTGCGGCAGCAGTACTCCAGCCACAACCCGCCGCCGACCAGCAGCAGCGCGCAGACCAGGCCCACGCCACCGGCCACCGAGTCGGCGGCGGCCGCGGAGACCTCACCGGCCCGCGGCAGCACGTGCACCAGCAGCCCCAGCCAGGCCCCGGCCATGATCGCCCCGGCCATCGCCGACGCCTTCGCCACCAGCACCGCCCGCGCCGCGACCAGCGGCTGCACCGGCCGCGTCCCCGGCCGGTGCTGGATGCGGGCCCGCAGCGCGTTCCCGGCGATCGCCTCGGCGATCCCGAGCACGCCCAGCGTCGCCCCGCCGAGGGTCGGGAACGACGGCAGGGAGCCGTAGGTCAGCCGCACCAGCACCGCCGCGACGACGGCGGCCACCAGGCCGGCGCCGAACAGCTCGCGCGGACGGGTGGGGGTCACGGGACGAGGACGAGGTCGTCGCGGCGGTGCATGTCCTTCTCGGCGTCCGGGCCGAGCGCGGTCAGCAGGTCGGCGACCGGGCCGCGGCCGGGCAGCACCGCGGCCCGGTCGACGTCGAGCCAGGGGCGCAGCACGGTGGCCCGCTCCGGCGTGCCGGGGTGCGGCAGCAGCAGTTCGGGGTCGTCGCTGGTGACGCCGTCCACGGTGACCACGTCGACGTCCAGGGTGCGCGGGCCCCAGCGGACCTCGCGGGTCCGGCCGGCGGCCCGTTCGAGCGCCTGCCCGCGGCGCAGCCAGCCCCACGCGTCGAGGGCCGGGTCGTCGACGACGAGCACGGCGTTGAGGAAGTCGGGCTGCTCGACGCCGCCCCAGGCGGCCGTCTCGTAGACCGGGGACGCGGCCACCAGCGCGTCGCCGAAGCCCCGCACCGCCGAGCGCAGGTGGGCGAGGCGGTCGCCGAGGTTCGAGCCGAGGGACAGCACGGCGCGCGTCATGCCGGGATGACCGACGACCGGCCGCCCGGCCTGGTGCGGGAGACGACCACGGCGACGTCGGCGAAGTCGAGCGGGATCGGGGCGCCCGGCTTGTGCAGGGTGACCTCGACCCCGCTCACCCGCTCGTCGGTGAGGACGTCGTCGGCGATCCGGCCGGCCACCGCCTCGATCAGGTCGAACGGCTCGCCGCCCACGATCGCGGCCGCCCGCTCGGCCAGCTCGCCGTAGTGCAGCGTGTCGGCCAGGTCGTCGGACGCGGCCGCGGCGGACAGGTCGAGCCACACGGTGATGTCGACGACGAAGTCCTGGCCGTCGCGGCGCTCGAAGTCGAACACCCCGTGCCGGCCGCGGACCTTCAGCCCGCGCAGCTCGATGCGGTCGCCGGTCGTCACTGCTGCTCCCCCGTCCGCGGGCCGCTGCGCGCCGGGGACGATCCCAGGCCCCACGCCGTCACCACCGCGATCGCGTCCATCGTGGACCTCACGTCGTGCACCCGCACGCCCCACGCGCCGGCGTTCGCGGCCAGCGCGCTGATCGCGGCGGTGGCGCCGTCGCGGCCGGCCGGCGGGCGCAGCGTGCCGTCCGCGGTGGCCAGCAACTCGCCGAGGAACCGCTTGCGCGAGGCCCCGACCAGCACCGGGAAGCCCAGCGCGGTGAGCACGTCGAGCCTGCGCAGCAGCGCCCAGTTGTGGGCGGCCGTCTTGGCGAAGCCGATGCCCGGGTCGAGCACGAGGTACGAGGGGTCGACCCCGGCCAGCACGGCGGCGTCGATCCGGGCGACCAACTCGGCGCGCACCTCGCCCAGCACGTCCTCGTAGCCGGCCATCCGGTTCATCGTGGCGCTCGGGCCGCGCCAGTGCATGAGGATCCACGGCACCCCGGCCCCGGCCACGGTCGCCGCCATCCGCGGGTCGGCCAGGCCGCCGGACACGTCGTTGACGACCCCGGCGCCCGCCTCCACCGCCTTCTCCGCGACCGCTGCGCGGGTGGTGTCGATGCTGACCCGCACGCCCTCGGCGACCAGGTCGCGCACCACCGGCAGCACCCGCGCCGCCTCGACGTCGGGCTCGACCCGGCCGGCGCCGGGGCGGGTGGACTCGCCGCCCACGTCGACGAGGTCGGCGCCGGCGTCGCGCATGGCTACGCCGTGCGCGACGGCGTCGTCGTGGTCGGCGAAGCGGCCGCCGTCGGAGAACGAGTCGGGGGTGATGTTCAGGACGCCCATCACCGCGCACCGCCCCGGGCGGGGCAGCCCGGGCGGGCGGACCGGCGGGCTCACGAGGCCGTCAGCCCCGGATGAGCGACATCGCCTCGGCCCGCGACGTCGGCGACGACTGGAACATCCCGCGCACGGCCGAGGTGACGGTGGACGAGCCGGGCTTGCGGATGCCGCGCATCCCCATGCACAGGTGCTCGGCCTCGATGACCACGATGACGCCGCGCGGCTCCAGCTTGCGCACCAGCGCGTCGGCGACCTGCCCGGTCAGCCGCTCCTGGACCTGCGGGCGCCGGGCGTAGAGGTCGACCACCCTGGCCAGCTTGCTGAGCCCGGTGACGCGGCCGTCGCGCGAGGGGATGTAGCCGACGTGCGCCACCCCGTGGAACGGCACCAGGTGGTGCTCGCACAGGCTGAACATCGGGATGTCCTTGACCAGGATCAGCTCCTGGTGGTGCTCGTCGAAGGTCTTGTCGAGCACCGCGTCCGGGTCGGTGTAGAGCCCGGCGAAGATCTCCTCGTAGGCGCGGGCCACCCGGGCGGGCGTCTCGCGCAGGCCCTCCCGGTCGGGGTCCTCGCCGAGCGCGATCAGCAGCTCCCGGACGGCCGCCTCGGCGCGGGCGCGGTCGATCACCGGCTCGCCACTCGCGGTCACCCGACCTCCCGGGACCCCGACGCTCAGCGGGACCCGTCCTCGCGCGGACCGGAGCCGTTGCCCGGCTCGTTCCCCTGCTCGCCCGGGGTCTCGGCGTGCCCGTTGCCGCCCTGCGCGGGCGGCGCCTCCGGCCGCCAGTCGGATCCGGGCTGCTGCCAGTTCTGCCCCGGCGGCGGCCACTCCTGGCCCTGCGGCGTGGTGGCGGGCCGCCAGTCCGGCGGGGCGCCGTAGTTGTGCGGGACCGCGTTCACCGGCGCCCCGCTCCAGGACGGGCCGTTCGGGAAGGAGGGACCGCCGGGCGGGGTCGGGGTGGGCACCGGGCCGCCGTTCGGGCCGGGTGTCGGCACGCCGTTCCCGCCGCCGGGGTAGGAGCCGACCGGGGTGGGCTCCGGGGCCTCGTCGACGTGCGGCGGCCACGGCTCGCCGCGCTCCTTGGCCAGCTCGGCCGGCGTCTGGATGGGCGGCTTCTCCGAGGGGGTGCGCCCGCCGAAGTCGTTGAACGCGGTGATCCGCGGCCGCTTCTCGACGCTGCCGAAGATGCGCTCCAGGTCCTTGCGGGTGAGCGTCTCCTTCTCCAGCAGCTCGAAGACGAGGTCGTCGAGGACGTCGCGGTAGGTGTTGAGGATCTCCCACGCCTCGGTGTGCGCGGCCTCGATGAGCTTGCGCACCTCCTCGTCGATCTCGTGGGCGACCTCGAGCGAGTAGTCGGCCTGGTTGCCCATCGAGCGGCCGAGGAACGGGTCGCCCTGCTCGCGGCCGTAGCGGACGGCGCCCAGGCGCGCGCTCATGCCGTACTCGGTGACCATCGCGCGGGCGATCTTGGTGGCCTGGTCGATGTCGGAGGAGGCGCCGGTGGTGGGCTCGTGGAAGACGAGCTCCTCCGCCGAACGGCCGCCCATCGCGAACACCAGCCGCCCGATCATCTCCGAGCGGGTCATCAGGCCCTTGTCGTCCTCGGGGACGACCAGGGCGTGGCCGCCGGTGCGCCCGCGCGGCAGGATCGTGAGCTTGTAGACCGGCTCCAGGTCGGGCATGGCCCACGCGGCCAGCGCGTGCCCGCCCTCGTGGTAGGCGGTGATCTTCTTCTCCTGCTCGGAGATGATCTTCGACTTGCGCCGCGGGCCGCCGATGACGCGGTCGACCGACTCCTCCAGCGCCGCGCCGGTGATCAGGGTGCCGTTCTCGCGGGCGGTGAGCAGGGCCGCCTCGTTGATGACGTTGGCCAGGTCGGCGCCGGACATCCCGACGGTGCGCTTGGCCAGCGACTCGAAGTCGACGTCGTGGGCGAACGGCTTGCCCTTGCTGTGCACCGCGAGGATCGCCCGGCGACCGGCCAGGTCGGGTGCGCCGACCGGGATCTGGCGGTCGAACCGACCCGGGCGCAGCAGCGCCGGGTCGAGGATGTCGGGGCGGTTGGTGGCCGCGATCAGGATGATGCCGCCGCGGGCGTCGAACCCGTCCATCTCGACGAGCAGCTGGTTGAGCGTCTGCTCGCGCTCGTCGTGGCCGCCGCCCAGGCCGGCGCCGCGCTGGCGGCCGACCGCGTCGATCTCGTCGACGAAGATGATGCACGGGGAGTTCTGCTTGGCCTGCTCGAACAGGTCGCGCACGCGGGAGGCGCCGACACCGACGAACATCTCCACGAAGTCCGAGCCGGAGATCGTGTAGAACGGCACGCCTGCCTCGCCGGCGACCGCGCGGGCCAGCAGCGTCTTACCGGTACCGGGCGGGCCGTACAGCAGCACGCCCTTCGGGATCTTGGCGCCGAGGGCCTGGTAGCGGGTCGGGTTCTGCAGGAAGTCCTTGATCTCGTGCAGTTCCTCGACGGCCTCGTCGGCGCCGGCCACGTCGGAGAACGTGGTCTTGGGCATGTCCTTGTTGAGCTGCTTGGCCTTGGACTTGCCGAACGACATCACCCGGTTGCCGCCGCCCTGGGCGTTGTTCATCATCCAGAACAGGATGAGCAGCACCAGGCCCAGCGGGATCAGGTAGATCAGCATCGTGGTCAGGAAGGACTCCTGGCGCACGGTGGTGTCGAAGGCCGGGCGGTTGCCGGCGGCCTGCAGCTTCTCGGTGATCTGCAGGCTGGTGCCCACCGGGTACTGGGTGATGACCTGGGTGGCGCTCTGCCCGTTGGCCTCGACGGGCTGGGCCAGCGTGAGCCGCAGCCGCTGTTCCCGGTCCTCGACCAGCGCGTTCGTCACGTTGCCCGCGTCGATCTGGGCGAGCGCGACCGACGTGTCGACCTTCGTGTATCCCCGGGTGTCGTCGAAGAGCACGCTGAAGGTGAAGTAGACCAGGATCGCGGCGAGGATCCAGATCAGTGGGTTGCGGAGCAGGCGCTTGCGGTCCATGCAGCTACGGCCTGAGCGGCCTTCACCCTCCCTGGCGAGTTTCTCCGGTCGGAGACCCGGCACGGCGTGACCGGCCCTGGATAAGCCAGGATAGCGGTCCGGTGTCCGGACCGCGTCCAGACGCCGCCGGTGCGTGCCAACCGGGTACCTGACCGCTCAACGGCCGAGCGAACAGGGGTGTTCCCCGGGACCATTGTGCTCTGCCGCGCAGTGTGCCGGCGGTGATGACGTGGATGTCGTGCTCCTGCGATCGACTGTGCCGACGCACCGTGGCCGGGGCCTCCCGACGGGGTGGGCGGGCCCGCGCGCCGGATGGGGTGGACGACGGACGGAGGCGGATCGTGGTCGGGCTGCGGACACTCGCGACGGGCGCCGCCGCGGCCGTCGCGGCGATAGCCGCGCTCGTCGCGGTCGCCGTTCCCCCGCCGGCGCACAGCGCCCCCGCGATCCCCGCACCGGCGCCCGCCGCCGTCACCGCACCCGCACCGTTCGTCCCCGCCCCCGGCCCGGAGTGGGCGCCCGCCGCGGACGCCGCCATCCGGCCCGGCGTGCTCACCGAGACCGCCGGCGCCGGCCTGTGCACCAGCAACTTCGTCTTCACCGGCGGCGGGCGCACCTTCCTCGGGCAGGCCGCGCACTGCGCCGGCACCGGCGCCGACACCGAGATCGACGGCTGCACCGCCGCCACCCTCCCCCTGGGCGCCAAGGTGACGATCCGGGCCACCGACGGCACCCGCCGCACCGGCACCCTCGCCTACAGCTCCTGGGTCGCCATGCAGGCCGGCGGCGAGACCGACCCCGCCGCCTGCGCCGGCAACGACTTCGCCCTCGTCGAGATCGCCCCCGCCGACGTCCCCGACGTCAACCCCAGCGTCCCGTTCTTCGGCGGCCCCACCGGCCTGGACACCGGCGGCCTCCCGGCCGGCGCCGAGGTGTTCGGCTACGGGAGCCCCCGGGCCCGCGTCGGATCCGGCATCAACGCGCCCCTGCAGCCCAAGGTGGGCGCCGCGGCCGAGCCCGCCACCCCCCGCGACCCCTACACCCACGAGATCCACACGATCACGCCCGGCGTCCCCGGCGACTCCGGCGCCGGCTACCTCGACGCCGGCGGCCACGCCGTCGGGCTGCTGTCCACGCTCACGCTCAACAGCAGCGAGGGCGTCAGCGACGGGCTCTCCGATCTGGCGGCGGCGCTGGGGTACGCGGCGGCGAACGGCGGGATCGGGGAGGTGGAACTGGTGCTGGGGACGGAGCCGTTCACGCCGGAGCCGCCCGGGGTGCCGCTGACGGCGATCGCGCCGCCGGCGGGGCCCGGGGTGGGGCGCTGACTTCTTGGCCTCCGCGGTTTGAGGTTCTTGGCGGCGCCTCCGCGGCGGGCGACCTCGGATCTACAGGGGACTTGGGAGGTCCCCCGGCTCCCGTTCGGCGGATTACTCACGAGTCGGGGGACATGGGCCGCGCTGGAGCGGCTGATGTCCCCAAACTCGGCAAGGACCCAACCCGGCCGCGCGATGAGCGGCGGGGCCGGCGGGACTGCCAGGATCCTGCCCCGGTGGTCAGGCGTAGACGGCGGGGTCGAGGGTTCCGATGAACGGCAGGTCCCGGTACCGCTCCGCGTAGTCCAGCCCGTACCCGACGACGAACTCGTTGGGGATGTCGAAGCCCACGTACGTGACGGGGACCTCGACCTTCACCGCGTCCGGCTTGCGCAGCAGCGTGCACACCGCCAGGGAGGCGGGCGCGCGCGACTCCAGGTTCTTGAGCAGCCACGACAGCGTCAGGCCCGAGTCGATGATGTCCTCGACGATGAGCACGTGGCGACCGGCGATGTCGCGGTCGAGGTCCTTGAGGATGCGCACGACCCCGGACGACGAGGTCGAGGAGCCGTAGGAGCTGACGGCCATGAACTCCAGCTGGACCGGCAGGGGCAGGGCCCTGGCCAGGTCGGTCATGAACATGACGGCGCCCTTGAGGACCCCGACCAGCAGCAGGTCGGACTCGGCGCAGCGCTCGGCGTAGTCGGCGCCGACCCGTTCGGCGAGCTCGGCGGTCCTGGTCCGGATGTCGTCCTCGGTGATCAGCGTCGAGGCGATGTCACCGTCGTACACGGGGGGAGCCCTCCCGGGGGTGTGGGGGCGGCCGATCGGCCGACCATCCGGCCGTCTGGAGGGAGAGGGTGCCACGTCGGCGCACCAGCTCCAACCCGCCGGGCAGCGCGACGCCGCCGCGGTCGGGGCCCCGACCTGCGAGGACGTCGGCCGCGCCGAGGTGGGTGGCGGTGAGTCCGGTCACCCCGCGGGCCGCCAACCAGGCCCGCAGGACGCGACGCCGCACGGCCGGGTGCAGGTCGCCCAGCGGGGCCAGCGGCAGCGTGTCGGGGCCCGGCGTGTTGGGGACGAGCGCGGCCAGCGCCGCGGCGGCGACGGCGTCGAGGGCGTCGGCGTCCTCGCGGAGCTGGTCGGCGGTGCGGGCCAGGGCCGCGGCCACCCCGCCGGAGAGCACGTCCTCCAGCAGCGGCAGCACCTCGTGGCGCAGCCGGACCCGGGTGAAGCGGGGGTCGGTGTTGTGCGGGTCGTCCCAGACGGGCAGGTCGAGCGCCGCGCAGACGGCCCGGGTGGTCGCCCGGGGCACGTCGAGCAGGGGGCGCAGCCACGGCGGGTCCCAGGTGCGCATGCCGGCCAGCGACCGGGCCCCCGAGCCGCGCCCCAGGCCGAGCAGCACGGTCTCGGCCTGGTCGTCGCGGGTGTGGCCGAGCAGGACGGGCGAGTCGGGGTGGGGGCGGGCCGCGCGCAGCGCCGCGTAGCGGGCGCGGCGGGCCGCGGCCTCGGTGCCGCCGGGGCCGACGACCTCGACCCGGTGCACGGCGGCGGTGAGGCCGAGCCCGGTGAGGTGTTCGGCGGTCTCGGCGGCGCGCGCGCC
>NZ_JAHDTH010000063.1 GCF_018531445.1 Pseudonocardia lacus | reverse complement strand
CGACGCGCGCGTGCGCGCCCGGGCGGCGCCGGGCCGGCACGACCACCGGCAGCGGCGCGGTCAACGGGTCGCGCCGGAAGCGTTCGACCGGGTCGGGCGGTGCCGGGCGCCGGCCGCTGTGCCGCGCCAGCGCGGCGAAGATCGGGGTCAGCAGCGCGTCCTCGTCGAGCGCGTGCCGGCCGGCACCCGCGTCGACCGGGGTTCCCCCGTCGATGACGCGCAGCCGCGGGCGGCCGGGACGGCGGTACGGGTCGCTGGTCGGATCGGGCATGTGCGGCACCTCCAGTGGTCAGGAACTCGACGCACCTCTGCCACCCACAACGGGGACACCCGGGCGGGGAAACGGCCGCCCGGCCCCCGACTACGCCGCCACCGGCGGTTTCACCCGGGGGAGTGGATTCGACGACCCGGTCAGGTCCGCTTCAGCACCCGGGCGGCACCCGCCGCAGCCGTGGTGGCCAGGATCCAGCCCAGCGCGACCAGCGCGGTGCTGATCCACTGCGACGGACCGGCCAGTCGCCAGTACCCGTCCTGGCCGAGGTTGATGATCGGCAGCAGGGTGTCGGCGGCGTAGATCCACGGGTCGAAGACCGGGTGCTGGCCGTCGTCGACGGGGATGGGCGGATTGAACGCGAACCAGGTGCCGCCCAGGGCCGCGAACAGCACCAACCAGGCCGCGGCCAGCCATGGCCGGTAGCCGAAGCCCACCGTCCAGCGCTGCAGCCACCCCCAGACGCGCTCCACCGCGTCGGCCTCGGCGTAGCGCCTGCGCTGGCGCTCCATGAGGACCTTCTGGGCGAGTTCCTCGTTGCCGGATCGCTGATATGCCGCAGCGAGCCGGTCGTACGGACCCGGCGCGTAGCCGGTCATCGCCCGTCGGACCCAGCGCAGCCTCGTTCGGACGTCCACCGCTCGGGGTTCGTACAACGCGCTGTAGTCGAAGCCGTCGATCTCCACGCCGCCCACCGCGTCCCACAGCAGCGCGGAGTCGGCGAACGTCGTGACGATCGCCCGGCTGAACCGGACCGGCCCGGCCGGCGCCACGGCCGGCCGGACGATGAGCTCCGAGGTCGACAGGCCGTGGGCGTTGAGCGCGTACACGGCCCGCCCGTCCGCGGTGGTGCCGAGCGTGGCGTCGGTGAACTGCACCGACTTGCCCACGTCTGCGCCCCGCATCCGGACCCCGCCCGAGGCGCTGAACCCGCCGGCGCACACCAGGTCCTTGCCGATGGTGGCCGCGCGGGCGTCCAGCGACGGGCGGACGGTGCCGTCGGAACGGCTGCGCGGAGCCGTCAGCCGCGCCCCGGTGCAGTCCAGCGTGGCGCCGATCTCGGCGTCCTGCAGGCGCACCGTGCCCGCGCAGACCAGCCGGCGCAGGTAGAACTCGCCGCCGATGCGCAACCGGTCGGCCAGCAGCGCGTACCCGCCGGGCGCGCTGAGGGTGATCCCGGACAGGCTCGCGCTGCCGCGCACGGTGGCGCCCACCAGCCGCAGCTGGCCGGCGCAGGCCAGCGCGCCGCGCCCGCTGTCGCGGGCCTCCAGGTCGCCGCCCACGTCCATGCCGTCGCCGAGCAGCGCGATGCCGCGGTCGCCGGCCCCGCGCGGGCCGAGCAGCCGCGCCCCGGACAGCCGCAGGTAGCCGCCGACCACCGCGTTCGGCAACCGGACCGTGCCGTCCGTGGACAGCCCGTCGTCGAGCTCCAGGTTGCCCTGCACCTGGACCCGGTCGGCCACCAGCGCGGCCCCGGCGTCGACGATCCCGCCCGGCACCACCGGCATGCGGGTCTCGTCGGGCACCGGGTCGGGGTCCGGCGGGCCCGGGGTGGGCAGCCGCTCGATGCGGGCGCCGGAGAACACCACGTCGCCGCCGATCCGCGCTCCGGTCAGCACGACCCGGCCGGTGGCCCGGAACTCCAGGTCGGTGCCCGTGCCGTGGCGCCCGGCCAGGAAGCTGCCCTCGATGCTCACCCCGGTCATGTCGACGGCCTCGCCGGTGGGGCTGGCCAGGTCGGCGCCGGCCAGGTCGACGTTGCCGGTGATGCGGGCGCCGGGCAGGCGCAGCTCGCCGTCGCTGCGCAGCCGGCGGGCGTACAGGGTGCCGCCGACGACGATCCGGTCGGCGAACAGCGCGCGCCCGTCGGCGCCACGCAGCCGCCCGGCCGACAGCCGCAGCGACCCCCCGATCTGGGCGTCGGAGAGGTTGACCGGCCCGGTCGCGGTGAACCCGTCGGCGAGCAGCAGGTCGGCGCCCACCCGCAGGTTGCCCGCCCGCAGGCCGGGCACGGTGCAGCCGGTCAGCGCGAGCCCGGAGAACTCGGCCATCCGCAGGTCGGGCGGGTGGGCGAAGACGCAGTCGCGCAGCTCGACGGGGACGGCGACGGCGGCGCCGGTGAGCCGCAGGACACCGCTCAACCGGGCCCGGCGCAGCCGCAGCGCCGGCGCCCCGGGCGGTGGGTCGGCGAGCAGCACGGCGGCCAGCGCGGTGGCCGGGATCGCGGCGCCGCCCAGGTCGAGCTCCCGACCGGTGGCCAGCGCGTCGCGCAGTTCCGCCTCCGGATCCCCCACCGCCACGACGACCTCCCGACGATCGACGTCCCCCGGGGGTGTCTACCACGCGGTCGGTCGGTCACCGCCCGCGCACGCGGGTCGCCCGGTCAGGCGGCGGCGTCGAGCTTCTCGACCAGCTCCAGGTCGAGCACGAGCTCGGCGGCGCGCACGTTCTCCTCCAGGTGCGCCGCGTCGGCCGTGCCGGGGATCGGCAGCATCACCGAGGAGCGCTGCAGCAGCCAGGCCAGCGCCACCTGCGAGGGCGTGGCGCCGGTGGCCGCCACCACGTCGGCCACCGGCCCGCCGGGTTCGGCCAGCCGACCCGCGGCCACCGGGGCCCACGGCAGGAACGCGATGCCCTGGGCGGTGCAGTGCCGCAGGACGTCGTCGGAGGTGCGGTCGACCAGGTTGTAGCGGTTCTGCACCGACACCACGTCGACGAACGCGCCGGCCCGCTCGATCTCTTCGACGCCGACCTCGCTCAGCCCGACCGCGGCGACCTTGCCCTCGGCCACCAGGTCGGCGAGCAGCCCGAACTGCTCCTCGGCCGGGACCGCCGGGTCGATGCGGTGCAGCTGGAACAGGTCGATGCGCTCGACGCCGAGCCGGCGCAGGCTCAGCTCGCACTGCTGGCGCAGGTACTCGGGCCGCCCGTAGGCGTGCCACTCGTCCGGACCGGTCCGCAGCAGCCCCGCCTTCGTCGCCACGGTGATCCCGTCGTAGGGGTGCAGTGCCTCGCGGAGCAGGTCCTCGGCGACCTCGGGGCCGTAGGAGTCCGCGGTGTCGAACAGGTCGACGCCGAGCTCGGCCGCGCGGCGCAGCACGCGGATGGCCCCCTGCGGGTCGGCCGGCGGGCCCCAGATCCCGGGCCCGGTCAGTCGCATGGTGCCGAACCCCAGCCGGTTCACCTCGGTGGCGCCGAGCCGGAAGCGGCCGGCCCCGACCGCGGGACGTTCGTTCGCACGGTTGGACACCAGCTCACAGTGGCACCGGCGGCGACGACCCGGCTCCCCTTCGTGACCTGGGCCTCCTGTGACGTGCCACGACGCCGCGGCACCGACCCCGGTCGGGGCGGGCGCGGGGCCGGCTGTGGCGCGCCGATTGCCGGTCCCCGCCGGGGGCACTAGCGTTCTGTCGTGGCCAAGATCGCGTCGTTGGCGGAGGCGGTGTCCGAGCTCGTGCGCGACGGCGACACCGTCGCCCTGGAGGGCTTCACGCACCTCATCCCGTTCGCCGCCGGGCACGAGATCATCCGCCAGGGCCGGCGCGGGCTGACCCTGGTCCGGATGACCCCGGACCTCATCTACGACCAGATGATCGGGGCCGGCTGCGCGAGCAGGCTGGTGTTCTCCTGGGGCGGCAACCCCGGCGTCGGCTCCCTGCACCGCATGCGCGACGCGCTGGCCACCGGCTGGCCCGCCCCGCTGGCGATCGAGGAGCACAGCCACGCCGGCATGGCCAACCGCTACGTCGCCGGCGCCTCCGGGCTGCCGTTCGCGGTGCTGCGCGGCTACGCCGGAACCGACCTGCCGCTGCACACCGACACGATCTCCTCCGTCGAGTGCCCCTTCACCGGCGAGAAGCTGGCCGCGGTCAGGGCGATCAACCCCGACGTCGGGATCATCCACGCGCAGCGCGCCGACCGCGCCGGCAACGTCCAGATCTGGGGCATCGTCGGGGTGCAGAAGGAGGCGGTGCTGGCCTCCACCCGGTCGCTGGTGACCGTCGAGGAGGTCGTCGACGAGCTGGAGCCGGTGCCCGGGGCCGTCGTGCTGCCGCACTGGGTCGTCGACGTCGTCGCCGAGGCGCCCGGCGGCGCCGCCCCGTCCTACGCCGACGGCTACTACGACCGCGACAACGCCGCCTACCGGGCCTGGGACCGGATCAGCCGGGACCGCGCGGCCTTCGGGGAGTGGCTGTCGTCGCTGCGGGGGGAGCAGGCCGCATGACCAGGACCGAGCCCGGCGCCGGGGAGACCACCTGGACGTCCGACGAGATGATGAGCATCGCCGCGGCCCGGTCGCTGCGCGACGGGCAGGCCTGCTTCGTCGGCATCGGGCTGCCCTCCACCGCGGCCAACCTGGCCCGCCGGCTGCACGCGCCGAACCTGGTGCTCATCTACGAGTCCGGCACCCTCGACACCCGCCCCGACGAGCTGCCGCTGTCCATCGGCGACGGCGTGCTGGCCGCGTCCGCGCTGTCGGTGGTCAGCGTGCCGGAGATCTTCAACTACTGGCTGCAGCCCGGCCGGATCGACGTCGGGTTCCTGTCCGGGGCCCAGCTCGACCGGTTCGGCAACATCAACACCACGGTGATCGGCGAGTACGACGAGCCGTCCGTGCGGCTGCCCGGCTCGGGCGGGGCACCGGAGATCGCGGCGTCCTGCCGCGAGGTGATCGTGGTGATGCGGCACAAGGCCAGGGCGTTCGTCGAGAGCGTCGACTTCGTGACGTCGGTGGGCCACGGCAGCGGCCCGACCGACCGCAGCGTGCTGGGGCTGCGCGGCGCGGGCCCGGTGCGCGTGATCACCGACCTCGGCGTGCTGGAGCCCGACCCGCAGACCGCGGAACTGGTGCTCACCGCGACCCACCACGGCATCGAGGTGGAGCGGGTGCGCGCCGAGACCGGCTGGGAGCTCGACGTCTCCGCCGACCTGATGATCACCGCGCCGCCCACCGGGACCGAGCTGCGCACCCTGCGCTCGATGCGCACCGTAGGAGACCCGCGATGACGACCGTCCGGCTGCACCACGTCGACGACGGACCCCGCGACGCCCCGGTGATCGTGCTGTCCGGGTCGCTGGGCTCCACGCTGCAGATGTGGCGCCCGCAGGTCGCGGCGCTGAGCGAGCGGTTCCGGGTGATCCGCGTCGACCACCGCGGCCACGGCGGCTCCCCCGTCCCCGCCGGCCCGTACACGATCGGCGACCTCGCCGGCGACGTGCTGGCCCTGCTCGACGACCTCGGCCTCGACCGGGTCGCGTGGTGCGGGCTGTCCATGGGCGGCATGATCGGCATGTACCTGGGCTCCGAGGCCCCGCACCGGCTCGGCAGCCTGACGCTGTGCTGCACCAGCTCGTACTTCCCGGACAAGACCGTCTGGCGCGACCGGATCGCCGCCGTCCGCGACCGGGGCACCGCGCCGATCGCGGCCGGCGTCGCCTCGCGCTGGTTCACCCCCGGGTGGGCCGCCGAGAACCCCGACGCCGTGGCCGAGGCCACCGACATGATCGCCGGCACCCCCGACGACGGCTACCTGGCCTGCTGCCAGGCCATCGAGGCCTGGGACCACCGCGAACGGCTCGCCTCGATCACCGTGCCGACGCTCGTCATCGCCGGCGACGCCGACCCGTCCACCCCGGTCGAACCGCACGCCCGCACCATCGCCGACGGCATCCCCGGCGCCCGGCTGGAGGTCCTGCGCGCCGCCCACCTGGCGACCATCGAACGCGCCGCCGAAGCCAACGCCCTCATCGCCGCCCACGCCTCGGCCTGACCCACCTGGCATTAGGCGGGCGTTTCGCTCCCCGTAAGGCCTGTCCGCGCAGGGCTGCGTGGTCGTCGCAGCGCTAGCTGAGGTGTCGCAGTGCGCCGGCGGGCTGCGAGCGCACCCCTGGTGCTGCGAGGACGCCGGCCAGCGTGGCCCTCGTCCAACCAGCGCGCCCGCGTCCGACCAAGCACCCGTCGAGAACGAAGTTGTCGTGATCAAAAAGCCCTGTTGATCACGACAAGTTCGTTCTCGACGGGGTGGGGAGGCGGGCGGCTCTGGCGGTGAGGTAGCGCTGCTCGGGGATGCTCGTGGTGCGCCGGGCCGCCCGCAGGTAGGCCTCGCGGGCCGCGGCCGGGTCGCCGGCCAGCTCCAGCAGGTGGGCGCGCACGGCGTCGAGGCGGTGGTTGCCGGCCATCCGGCGGTCGCCGTCGAGGCCGGCGAGCAGGTCGAGGCCGGCGCCGGGGCCGGCGACCATGGCCAGCGCGACCGCCCGGTTGAGGGTGACCACCGGGTTCGGGGCCACCCGCTCCAGGACCCGGTAGAGCTGGTCGATCTGCGCCCAGTCGGTGTCCTCGGCGGTGCGCGCCTCGGCGTGCACCGCGGCGATCGCGGCCTGCAGTTGGTACGGGCCGAGCGGCGTGCTCGCCATCGCCCGCTCGACGAGCTCGGTGCCCTCGGCGATGGCGGCCGCGTCCCACCGGCCGCGGTCCTGCTCGGCCAGCGGGACCAGGCCGCCGTCGGCATCGGTGCGGGCGGCCCGGCGGGAGTCGGTGAGCAGCATGAGGGCCAGCAGGCCGGCCACCTCGCCCGCCATCGGGTCGGTGGCCGGCAGCAGCCGGTGCACGGTGCGGGCGAGCCGGACGGCCTCGGCGGTGAGGTCCGAGCGCTGCAGCGCGGCGCCGGAGGTGGCTGTGTAGCCCTCGTTGAAGATCAGGTAGAGCACGTGCAGCACGGCGTCGAGCCGGTCGCCGAACCCGGCGCCTGCCGTGGCGCCGAGGTCCGCCGCGGTGACCGGGATCTTCTGCTTGGCCCGGCTGATCCGCTGCGCCATGGTCGACTCCGGCACCAGGAACGCGCCGGCGATCTCGGCCGTGGTCAGCCCGCCGACCGCGCGCAGCGTCAGCGCGATCTGCGACGGGGCCGACAGCTCCGGGTGGCAGCACAGCGCGAGCATCAGCAGGGTGTCGTCGGCGGTGGCCCGCTGCTCGTCCGGCGCCGGGGCGGGGGCTTCCGCGCTCATCGCGGCGTCGGTGTCCTCCCGCCTGCGCCGGGCGTGCTCGCTGCGCACCTCGTCGGTCAGCCTGCGCGAGGCCACCGTGATCAGCCAGCCGCGCGGGTTGTCCGGCACGCCCTGCTCCGGCCACTGCACGACGGCGGCGAGCATCGCCTCCTGCACGGCGTCCTCGCACAGGTCGAACTGCCGGTACCGGCGCACGAGGACGCCGAGCACCTGCGGCGCCAGCTCGCGCAGCAGCCCCTCGACGCGCCGGTCGGCGCCGGTACCGGCAGTGCTCACATCTCCGCTCCGGCGTCGGGGGTCATCACCGGGCGGACCTCCATGGCCCACAGCTTCGCGTCGGGCCAGCGCGCGGCGATCTCCACGGCCCGCTCGATGTCGACGCAGTCCACGGTCAGGAAGCCGGCCAGCTGCTCCTTGGCCTCGGCGAACGGGCCGTCGGTCACCGCCGGCACGCCCTCGCGCACCCGGACGGTCCGGGCCTGCTGGGCCAGCGCCTCCCCGCCGACCAGCTCGCCGGACTCGGTCAGCTCGGCCATGATCGCGTCGACGTCGGCGAAGATCCGGGCCTTCTCGTCCTCGGCCATGGCCTCGATGACGGCCGGGTTGTTGTAGATCAGCAGCATGAACTTCACGGGTGGTCCTCCTTCGGTCCGCGACCCCGTGGCGGGAGCCGTCGCGGACCGGTCGGAGCGGCCGCGCGGTTCTCGACGGCCGACGCCGATCCCGGCGGACCGCCGGGGCGAGCGCAGCCTAGGGGCGACGCGGTCAGAGGTCGGCCGGGTCGTCCGTCCGATCGGTCGGGCGCGGCTCGGACCGGCGGGTCTGCAGCGGGCTGATGGGGCGCGGGATCCGCCGCGGCCGGGCCCCGCCCTGCTCGGGCAGCGCCGAGGTGGGCGGCAGCTCCCCGAACATCGGGGCCTCGGGCCGGACCGCGAAGTTGGCGCCGGTCACGACCGGGAAGGCCGAGGTGACCGGCTCGGCGTCGGCCACGGGCTCGGTCTTCTCGTGGCGGCCGGTCGCCCCCACGGCCGCCGGCTCGGCGGTCGGCGCCGCGGTGGCCGGGCGGTGCCGCATCCGGGCCAGGACGAGGTGGTCGACGCTGAACCGCCCGGCCCCGCAGGTCGCGAGCACCAGCTCGGCGGCGGCGATCACGCCGACCAGCTCCCACCCGCCGTCGGCGGCGAAGATGCCGTTCGAGGCGTGCACGATCGCCGCCGCTCCGATCATCACCACCAGGTGCAGTCCGACGACCAGCGGGGTCAGTGCCCCGAGCACCAGCAGCACGCCGCCGGCGAACTCGACGAACGCCACGAACGCCGACGAGGCGATCGCGGCGGGCACGCCGAGGGCCTCGAACTGGTCGCGGGTCTGGGCGACGCCGTCGATCACGACCTTCTGCCAGCCGTGCGCGAACAGCACCACGCCCAGGACGACCCGGGCGACCAGCAGCGCGACGTCACGGGCGGCTTCGGGCAGGGCGCCGTTCATCGAGGAGGCCTCCATGCGTCACTCTCGACCGTCGCGTGTGCGCGCGGACGACCGATGGTCGACCGCGCGCCCGCGACAAGCAAGCCGCGATCGTCGCCAGGGCAGCCGACCGGTCGCCCGGAGCGACGAGCAGCGGCCGTCGTGCGGCGAAGTGGCCGGCAGGCTGCCCGGCTCACGCGTCCCAGGTGACGGGCAGGCTCTTCACGCCGTGGATGTCCGCGCTCTCCGGGCGCAGTGCCACCTCGTCGGCCGGCACCGCCAGCCGCAGGGTGGGGAAGCGCTGGATCAGCGCCGGGAACGCGACCCGCATCTCGACGCGCGCGAGCTGCTGGCCGAGGCACAGGTGGATGCCGTGGCCGAAGGCCAGGTGCCCGCTGGGCTCCCGGCGCAGGTCGAGCCCGTGCGGGTCGGTGAAGCGCTCCGGATCGCGGTTGGCGGTGTTCAGCGACAGGATGAGCCGGTCGCCCGCCCTGATCGTGCGGTCGCCCAGTTCGACGTCCTCCAGCGCGGTCCGGAAGAACGTCTTGGCGACGCTGAGGTAGCGCAGCAGCTCCTCGACGGCGCGGTCGGTGAGCGCGGGGTCGGCGCGCCACGCGGCCAGCTGCTCCGGGTTGCGCAGCAGCGCGAAGGTGCCCAGCGCCAGCATGTTCGCCGTGGTGTCCAGCCCGGCGGCCAGCAGGATGGTGCTCATCCCGCGCAGCTCCTCGTCGGTGAAGTCGCCCCCGGTGAGCTCGCTGAGCACGTCGTCGGTGGGCTCCGCGCGCTTGGCCGCGACCAGCTCGGCGAGGTACTGCTGGACCCGGGTGTAGGCCGCGATCAGCTCCTCGTCGGGGGTCTCGCCGTTCATGAACTTGTCGATGTCCTCCTGGAAGGAGCCCCGGTCCCGGTAGGGCACGCCGAGCAGCTCGCAGATCATGATCGTCGGGATGGGCTTGGCGAACGCGGTGACCAGGTCGGTCGGGGGCCCGGCCTGCTGCATGGCGTCGAGGTGTTCGGCGGTGACCTGCTCGACGCGCTCGGTGAGCAGCCGCATCCGCCGGGCGGTGAACCGGCCCGCCAGCGGTTTGCGGTAGCGGCCGTGCAGCGGCTCGTCCGTGAGGAGGAACTCGCCGGGCGCCGCGGTCGGCATCTCGATGCCGCTGTAGTCGATGGTCGGGTGGAGCATGAGCTCCTTGCGCGAGCTGAACCGCCGGTCGGCCAGGATCGTCCGGATCAGGTCGTACCCGGTGACCAGCCAGCCGGGCTCGCCCGCGGGGAAGGTGTAGCGGTGGATCGGGCTCTGGTCGCGGGCCTCGACCAGCTCCTTCGGCGGGTCGAAGGGGCAGCCGGGCTGACGCGCGGCCGGCATCGTCGCGACGGTGTGTTCCATGGTCGTCCTCTCGCACTGCGGGTCAACTAGTTATACGCATGTGTGTACGCAGACAGCAGGCCCGGATGGGTCCCGTGCGTTCCGTCCGATGGGGGTGGGTCTCGGCTCAGCGGGTGGACTCGCGGTTGAACAGCTTCTTCGACCAGAGGTATCCGCCGAGGGCGATGGCGACGCACCAGGCCAGCGCGACCAGCGGGGTGTTGCCCAGCGGGGTGCCCAGCAGCAGGCCGCGGATGGTCTCGATGAGCGGGGTGAACGGCTGGTACTCGGCGAACCAGCGCAGCACCGTCGGCATCGAGTCGGTCGGGACGAACCCGCTGCCCAGGAACGGGAGCAGGACCAGCGGCATGCCGACGTTGCTCGCCGCCTCGACGGTCTTGCTGGCCAGGCCGAGCGCGACCGACAGCCAGATGAAGGCGAAGGCCATCAGCACCAGGACGCCGACCAGGGCGAGCCATTCGACGGGCCCCGCCGACGGCCGGAACCCGACGAGCAGCGCGACGCCGATGACGGCCGCCATCGCCAGCACCGTCTGCACGAGGCTGCCCACGACGTGCCCGGTGAGCACGCAGACCCGGGCGATGGCCATGGTGCGGAACCGGTCGACGATGCCCTCGGTCATGTCCATCGCCACCGAGATGCTGGTGCCCTGGACGGCAGAGGTGATCGACATCAGGATGATCGCCGGTGTGACGTAGTTGACGTACTCCGCCCGCCCGCCGGTCCCGCCGCCGATCCCGGCGCCGAGGGTGCCGCCGAAGACGTAGACGAACAGCAGCAGGAACACCACCGGCATGCCGATGAGCAGCACCATCATCGACGGGTAGCGCACCATCCGCGTGAGGTTGCGGCGCACCATCGTCGCCGAGTCGGTCAGGGCGTGGCTCACGGAGCTCATGACGAGGCCACCTTCCGGTTCGTGGGGTCGCCGGTGAGGGCGAGGAAGACGTCGTCCAGGTCGGGGGTGTGCATGCTCAGCGAGTCGATCTCGACCGCGTTCTCGTCGAGCCGGTCGAGCAGCGCCTTCAGCGACCGGACGTCGCCGTCGTGCGGCACCCGCAGGGCGAGCGCGTCGCCGTCGTGCGGCACCCGCAGGGCGAGCGCGTCGCCGTCGCGCGACGCCGCTCCCACGGCGCGCGCGGCCGCCGCGAGGTCGCGGGCATCGGCGAAGCGAAGCAGGACGTGACCGCCGGGGATGCGCCGCTTGAGCTCGTCCGCGGTGCCCTCGGCGACGATCCTGCCGCCGTCGAGCACCGCGACGCGGTCGGCCAGCTCGTCGGCCTCCTCCAGGTACTGGGTGGTCAGGAAGATGGTGACGCCGCCGGCCACCAGTTCCCGCACGATCTCCCACATGCCCCGGCGGCTGCGCGGGTCCAGCCCGGTGGTCGGCTCGTCGAGGAAGATCACCTGGGGCGTGCCGACCAGGGTCATCGCCAGGTCGAGCCGGCGGCGCATGCCGCCGGAGTAGGTCGAGGCCGGCTTGCCGGCCGCGTCGACGAGGTCGAACCGCTCCAGCAGCTCGTCGGCCCGCCGCCGGCCGGCCGCGCGGCCGAGGTGGTGCAGGTCGGCCATCAGGCGCAGGTTCTCCCGGCCGGTCAGCAGGTCGTCGACCGCGGAGAACTGGCCGGTCACGCCGATCGCGGCGCGGACGGCGTCGGGTTCGGCGGCCAGGTCGTGGCCGGCGATGGTGGCGCTGCCGCCGTCGGCGCGGATCAGCGTGGAGAGGATCTTGACCGTGGTGGTCTTGCCCGCTCCGTTGGCGCCGAGCAGCGAGAAGACGCTGCCCCGCGGGACGTCCAGGTCGATCCCGTCGAGCACGACGTGGTCGCCGAACGACCGGCGCAGTCCGGTCGCCGTGATCGCCGACCGGGATGGGGTGGTCATGGGGTTCTCCTTCCGGGAGGTGCGGGTCAGGAGCGGCGGACGGTGATGTCGCCGAAGGAGGTCTGCGCGCGGACCTCGACGGTCTCCTCGGACTCCGCCGGCGCGGAGGCGACGTCCTCGAGCTCGTTGCGCACCCGGCCGTAGCCGGTCTTCAGGTCGAGCCACGCGGCCGTGCCCGCGGCGATGCCGACCTCGATGTCACCGGAGGCGGTGACGAGCGAGACCGAGTCGCGCACGACGGTGCCGATGCGGACGCTGCCGTTGGAGGTCTTCACCTCCACCCGCGAGCCCGCCCGGTCGACGGCGACGTCGCCGTTGGCGGCCCGGGCCCGCAGCTCGCCGGCGACGGTGCCGATCTCGGTGTCGCCGTTGGAGTTCTTGACGACCGCGGCGCCGTCGACCCTGCCGATCTGCACGCGGCCGCTGCCGGTGGAGATGTCGGCGTCGCCGGCGACCGCGTCGACGGAGACGTGCCCGAGGGTGCTCACCTGCAGCGGACCGGTCCGGTCGAAGCGCAGGTGCGCGACCGACGCCTTGAACCGGCACCGGTTTAGCGCGCCGGTGGTGCGGACCTCGCCGGAGGTCAGCTCGCCGCGCACCCGGGAGCCGGTGGGCACCTCGATCAGCAGGTCGACCGAGTGGGTCTTCTTGGAGAAGTTGTGCACGAACGTCTTACCGCGCACGGTCAGCGTGCCGTCGGCGTGGTCGACGCGGGTCTGCTGCGCGGCCTTCACGTCGGACTCGTCGGTCTCGTCGGTCGGTCGCACCTCGACGACGGTGTCGGCGCGGTCGCTCGCGACGACGCGCACGACGGCGGCGTGCAGCTCGATGACGACGGAGACCGGTTCGGGCGTGGCGTACACGGGCATGGCTGTCCCCTCGGAGTGTGTCGGACGTGCATCCCCGCTGGTCGGGGCGTCGGTGGTGGTGTGGGTGGCCGGGCTAGCGGGCCCAGCCGGTGTGGTGCTGCGCGCTGCGGGCGTCGCGCCGAGCGGGGCCGCCGTGGTCGCGGTCCGCGGCCCGCAGCGCGGCCGACCCGGCCCGGACGAGCCACGCGTTGAGCGAGCGGCCCTCCTTGCCCGCCGCCTCCTCGAACGCGGCCTTGAGCTGCTCGGGCAGGCGCAGGTTGACCCGCACGGCCGGGCCGTCGTCGAGGCCGGCGTCGTCGACCGGGGCCGCGCCGCCGGCCGGGGCCCGCTCGGCGGGCGGCTCGACGGGCTGGGGCGTCACGACGAACTCCGGGTCGCGCCCGCGCAGGTGCACCTGGACCGAGCCGGGGGCCAGCTCGCGGGTGATCTCGTCCGCGGCGGCCGACAACGCCTCCAGCAGCGCGAGCCGGATGGCCGACTCCATCGCCACGGTCAACCGCTCGACCACCGCGCCGGCGCCCTCGCCGCCGGTCTCGACCGCGGTCAGCAGTTCACGACCGAGCGAGGCCACGTACGGGTTCAGGTCCATGGCACCACTGTGGCACACCATGGCACCACAGGCAAGCAAAAGTGGCTCAGCTTGGCATCACAATGGCTCAGACGAGCGTCACCGCACGTCAGGGCCCCGCTGGCAGGGTCGAGGGTGACGGGTCGCTCAGCGGTCCCGGTGTCGGCGGGTTCCTGGCCGCCGCCCGTTCCTCGCGGAACCGTGCCGGACCCGATCGTTCAGTGGTGGTGGCCCCGCCGCCCGAGGGTGTGCACGGGTGTCGCGCCGGGCCGGGTCCACTGCGGCACCGGCCGGCTGGTCGGGCCCCACTCGATCGTCCCCTCCGCGTCCGAGCGCCAGGCCGAGTGGCCCCCCTCCGGCCAGCCCTCGGGCTTGTCCCCCCACGCCTCGTCGCGGCCGAGGACGGTCCTGTCGAGCAGGCCCATCGACGCGTTGACCCGCTCGTTGCCGCGCCCGGTCGTCGAGTAGGTGAGGAACGTGCGGTCGCCGTCGCGCAGGTAGCAGGTGAGGTAGCCCATCGGGCCGCCGGCAGGTCCGGTCAGGTCGCGCACCGAGTACCAGGGCCGGGTGTAGCCCATGAACGCGACGAAGGGCGCCACCTCCGCCCAGCGCCCGGTGGTCAGCACGGCGTAGGAGACGCCGCGGGCGTTGAGGTAGGCGGCGTCGGGCAGGTGCCACGCCGTGGTGGTGCAGCCCTCGCACTGGCCCTGGTGCGGCGCGACGGGGAGCTCGATCGATCGCTAGGGTGGTATTACTATACCGTCGAACGACCCACGAGGTAACCCGTGATCGAGTTGAAGTCGCCGGCCGAGATCGAGCGGATGCGCACCACCGGGCAGTTCGTCGCCCAGGTCCTGGCCGAGCTCGCCGCGATGGCCGAGGTGGGCGTCAACCTCCTCGACCTGGAGCACCACGCCCGCGACATGATCCGCAGGCGCGGGGCGGAGTCCTGCTACTGGGACTACGCCCCCTCCTTCGGCAACGGCCCGTTCCGCAACGTGACCTGCCTGTCGGTCAACGACGCCGTGCTGCACGGGCTCCCCCACGACTACGTGCTGCGCGACGGCGACGTCCTCACCGCGGACATCGCCGTCGGCATCGACGGCTGGGTCGCCGACGCCGCCCGCACCGTCGTCGTGGGCACGCCGGCCGACCAGGACCTGCGGCTCGTCCGGGCGACCGAGGAAGCACTCGTCGCCGGCATCGCGGCCGCCCGGCCGGGCAACCGGATGGGCGACATCTCCGCGGCCATCGAGGCGGTCGCCTCCGGGTACGGCTACCCGATCAACACCGAGTTCGGCGGGCACGGGCTCGGCCGGACCATGCACGAGGACCCCCACGTGCCCAACAAGGGCCGCGCCGGTCGCGGCCTGAAGCTGCGCGCCGGCATGACCCTGGCCCTGGAGCCCTGGCTGGCCCGCACCACCGACCGGATCGTCTTCGACCCCGACGGCTGGACGATCCGCTCGGCCGACGGCTCGCGCACCGCCCACTCCGAGCACACGATCGCGATCACCGACGACGGCCCGCAGGTGCTCACCCGCCTGCCGCGGCACGAGGGCTCCACCCCGGCGTGAGCCCGGTCGACGCCCACGCCGGGGGGCGGGCTCACCCGGTGGGGTCGATCCGGTCGGTCACCCGGTCCGCTCGGCCGCGACGGGCCGGTAGGAGAGCAGGACGATCCCGGACCGGAGCGTCCGCGTGCCGAGGAGCTCCAGGCGCGTGTTCGTGCCCTCGCCGAGCAGCAGGTCGCCCGGGCCGCCGACGCCGGCGAACCGGGGGTTCACCCACAGGTGCAGCTCGTCGAGCAGACCGTGGTTGATCAACGTGTGGGACACCGGCCCGAACCCGTGGATCAGGATGTCGCCGGGCTCGGACCGGAGCTTCGCGACCGCCTCGACCAGGTCGTCCGAGATGATCTCCGTGCCGGCCCAGTCGGCGGTGTCCAGGGTGGTGGAGGCGACGTACTTGCGCATCGAGTTGATCCGGTCGGCGTACCCGCCGGGGCGCCCCGGCCAGGCGCCGGCGTAGATCTCGTAGGTCCGCCGGCCCATCAGCAGGGCCTCCGCGGCCTGCAGCTGCTCCTCGGCGATCCGGTCGTGCTCGTCGTCGACGTAGTCGAAGTGCCAGGCCGGCATGTGGTTGATGACGCCGTCGACGCTGGTGAACGTGGAGTTGATGACCTTGCCCATGCGCAGACCGTGCCGGGGGGAGTTGACGGTTCGTTGACGGTCCGCGGCCGGGCTATCGTGCCCGCATGCTCTTCGGGGTGCTGGGCCCCGTGGCGGTGTGGACGGCCGACGGCGACCCCGTGCCGGTCCCCGGCCGCAAGGTCCGCGCGCTGCTCGCCGCGCTGCTCGTGCACGAGGGGCGGGCGGTGGGCGCGGACCGGCTGGTCGACGACCTGTGGGGCGAGGCACCGCCGGCCAACCCGGCGGGTTCGCTGTCCGGGAAGGTCAGCCAGCTGCGCCGGGCGCTGGCGGCGGCGCAGCCCGGGTCGAACCGCCTGGTGGCCTCGCCACCGCCCGGCTACCGGCTGCGGCTGGACGCCGACGCCCTGGACGCCCACCGCTTCCGGGCGCTGACCGCGCGCGCCCGGCGCACCCGCGACCCGCGGTCCAGGGCCGCGCTGCTCGCCGACGCGCTCGCGCTGTGGCGGGGGCCGGCCTTCGCCGACGTGGCCGGGGAGCCGTTCGCCGGGGCCGCCGCGGCCCGGCTGGACGAGGAGCGGGTGACCGCGCTGGAGGACCACGCCGAGGCGCGGCTGGCCGCGGGCGAGCACCGGGAACTGGTCGCCGAGCTGGCCGAGCTGGCCGCCGCGCACCCGCTGCGGGAGCGGCTGCAGGAGCTGCACATGCGCGCCCTGCACCTGTCCGGGCGCGCCCCCGAGGCCCTGGCCGCCTACGCCGCGGTGCGCGGCCGGCTGGCCACGGAGCTCGGGGTCGACCCCGGTCCCGAGTTGGCCGCCGTGCACCGCACGATCCTGTCCGGCGACCCCGGGCCCGTCGCGCCCGGTCCCCCGCGCAGCAACCTGCCCGCCCCGACCACGGACCTGGTCGGCCGCGACGAGGACGTGCGCGGGGTGCGGGCGCGGCTGGCGTCCGCCCGGCTGGTCACGCTGACCGGGCCGGGCGGGGTGGGCAAGACGCGGCTGGCGGTGGCCGCCGCCGAGGGGCTGGTCGACCGGTTCGCCGACGGCGTCCGGTTCGCCGAGCTGGGCTCGCTGTCGGCGGGCTCGGTCGGGGGCGCGGCCGCCGTGGTGACCGCGGCCCTCGACGTCCGGGACCTGGCGGGCGCGGGACTGCCCGCCGTCCGACGGCTCACCGAAGCGCTGGCCACCCGGCGGCTGCTGCTGGTGCTCGACAACTGCGAGCACGTCGTCGACGACGCCGCCGACCTCGCCGGGCGGCTGCTGCGGGCGGCGCCGGGGCTGCGGATCCTGGCGACCAGCCGCGAGCCGCTCGGGCTGCGGGGCGAGGTGGTGTGCGCCGTCGCGCCGCTGGAGGTGCCCGCGGGCCTCGCGGCGGCCGATCCGGTCGCGCTCGCCGGGGTGCCGGCGGTGCGGCTGTTCGTGGCCAGGGCCTCGGCCGCGGCACCCGGCTTCGCGCTGGACGGCGACACCGCCGAGGCCGTGGCGGTGCTGTGCCGCCGCCTCGACGGGCTGCCGCTGGCGCTGGAGCTGGCCGCTACGCGGGTCCGGGCGCTGGGGGTCCACCAGCTGGTCGCCCGCCTGGACGACCGGTTCCGGCTGCTGGCGACCGGCCACCGGGACGCCCCCGCGCGCCAGCGGACCCTGCACGCGGTCGTCGACTGGAGCTGGGAGCTGCTCTCCGGGCCCGAGCGGACCGTGCTGCGACGGCTGGCAGTGCACGCCGACGGCTGCACCCTCGACGCCGCGGAGCAGGTGGGCGCCGAGGAGGGCCCGGACGTCGGCATCGACGTCGCCGATGTGCTGGTGCGCCTCGTCGACCGCTCGCTCGTCGCGGTCGTGCCCGGCGCCGACGGCCCGCGCTACCGGCTGCTGGAGTCCGTGGCCGCCTACTGCCTCGACCGGCTCGACGCCGCCGCGGAGACCGAGCGCGTCCGCGACCGGCACGGCCGCTACTACGCGCAGCTCGTCGAGCGGGCCGAGCAGGGCCTGTACGGAGCCGACCAGCGGCGCTGGCTGCACCGGCTGGACGCCGAGACCGCGAACCTGCGCGCCGCGCTCGACCGCGCCACCGCGGACGGCGCCGCCGAGCTGGCCCTGCGCCTCGTCGTCGCGCTGGCCTGGTACTGGGTCCTGCGCGGACGGCTCGTCGAGGCCGCCGACCGGCTCGACGCCGCCGCCGGGCTCGCCGCGCCCGCCCCCGTGGCCCTGCGAGCCCGGGCCGCCGCGTGGCGGGTGGGCATCCGGCTCCTGCTGGGCGAGCGGCCCGACCCGGCGGTGGTCCCGCTGTGGGAGCAGCTCGACGACCCGGCCGCGCGGGGGCGGGCGGAGTGGTTCGTGGCCCACGCCGAGGTCGACTTCGGCGACGTCCTCGCCGTGCAGAAGCGCCTCGACCGCGCCCTGACCGCGTGCGAGGACGCCGGCGACCGCTGGGGCGTCGCCGCGGTGCTGAGCACTCGCGCGCGCATCGGGCACGTCGTCGACGACCTGGCGGCCATCGAGCGCGACGGCGGGCGCAGCGCGGCGCTGTTCCGGGACCTCGGGGAACGATGGGGGATGCTGCAGGCGAGCGCGCGGCTCGGCGGGCTGGCCGAGGAGCGCGGCGACTACGCGGAGGCGAGCCGGCTGGCCCACGACGGGCTGCGGATGGCCGAGGAGCTCGGCATGTGGCCCGAGGTCGCGGCCCGGCTGGCCGGACTGGCCTGGATCGCGGTGCAGCAGCGGCACTACGGGCGGGCGTGCGACCTCGCCGAGCGGGCCCACCGACTCGCCGACGAGCAGGGGTACCGCATCGCCGCCACCCTCGCCGAGATCTGCCTGGCCTTCGCCAGCCGGCGCCGCGGCGACCTCGACCGCGCCGCCCGGCACCTGACCGCGCTCCTGCACGCCGCCGGGCCGCGGCCGCCGGACCGGCCCCCACCGCTGCACCTGTCCCTGGTGCTCACCGAGCTGGGCTTCCTCGCCGAGCAGCGCGGCCGGTGGGACGAGGCCAGGCGCCGGCACCTCGACGCGTTCGCCGCCGCCCGCGCCCTCGGCGACCGCGGGGTGGCGATCGCGCTGGAGGGCCTGGCCGGGGCGGCGCGGCACGACCGGGCGTCGGCCCACCTGCTCGGCGCCGCCGACGCCGTCCGCCGGGCGATCTCGGTTCCGGCCGGCCCCGCCGAACGCGTCGAGATCGACCGGATCACCGAGCGCGTCCGCGGCGCGCTGGGCGAGCACGCCTTCGCCGTCGCGTACGCGCACGGGGCCGCCATGGACCCGGAAGAAGCCGTCGCCCTCGGGTGACCGGTCGCGCCCGATTAGGTCTGCGGGCCGCGCCCGTCTGTTCCTGGGAGATCGACCCACGGGAGGCTGCACGATGCGGAAACTGATCTTCGGCATGAACCTGACCCTGGACGGCTACATCGCCGCCGCCGGCGACGACATCGGCTGGAGCGGGCCGCCGAGCGAGGAGCTGTTCCAGTTCTGGCTCGACCACGACCGGGCGACCGAGCTGGTGCTGTACGGGCGCAAGCTGTGGGAGGCGATGAGCTCCTCCTGGCCGACCGGCGAGCGGCAGCCCGGCGCCGGCCCGGCGCAGATCGAGTTCGCGCGGAACTGGCGGGACACGCCGAAGGTGGTGTTCTCCTCGACGATCGACAAGGTCGACTGGAACACCCGCCTGGTCAGCGGCGACGCGGTCGCCGAGATCACCCGGCTCAAGGCCGAGGACGGCGGCCCGATGAGCATCGGCGGCGCGACTCTCGCCGGCGCTGCCATGCGGGCCGGGCTGATCGACGAGTACGTCCTGGTCACCCACCCGGTCCTGGTGGGTGGCGGAACGCCGTTCTTCACCGCGCTGGACAGCTGGGGGAACCTGGACCTGGTGCAGACGCGGACGTTCCCCGGCGGTGTGGTGCTGACCCGGTACGAGACGAGGCGATGAGCACGGGCCACCTGCCCGGCTCGTGAGACGACGCGTCGTTGCCTCACAGTGTCGGGGGCAGGCCCAGCCACGGTCTGTCGGCGGCGGGGAATCCGGTGAGCTCGGCGATCTTCCCGTCGACGATGTGCAGGACGTCGACGGCGAACAGCCGGTAGCCGGGCTGGCCGGGCGTGCGCAGGTACTCCACGACCGCAGGCATGCGGTTGACGGTCGTGACGATGCAACGCCAGTCGTCGTACCCGGGCCCGCCGAACCCACCCGCGACCCAGGAGTCCAGCGCGGACCTGGCGGTGACCCAGACGCCGGGGTCCGGCGGCATCGCGAAGCGCAGGTCCTCGCGCATGAGGGACAGGAGCCCGTCGAGGTCGTTGCGCTCGTGGGCGTCCACCCACGCCTTCACCGTGGCGCGTTCGTCGTCCGACAGCTCGTGCGTAGCGGGGGTCCGCCAGTCGAGTCGGCGGTCGGGCAACTGCTCGCGCATCGTCACGCGCGCCCGCTGCAGGGCGCTGGTCACGGACGCGACGCTGAGTTCGAGCGCGTCGGCGGTCGTCGCCGCCGGCCAGCCCAGTACGTCCCGGAGGATCAGCACCGCCCGCTGGCGCGGCGGCAGGTGCTGGACGGCGACGACGAACGCCAACTCGATCGTCTCCCGCGCCACCGCCGACTCGTGCGGGTCGTCGGGGAGCATCCGGTCCGGGTAGGGCTGCAGGTACCGCACCTCCGAGCCGGCGCCGGGCAGCTCGGCCGGCACGGGCGTGCGGTGGTTGCGCTTCTCCAGGAAGTCGAGGCAGGCGTTCGTCGCGATCCGGTACAGCCAGGTCCGCAACGCGGCGCGCCCGTCGAAGGTCTCCCGCTTGTTCCACGCCCGCAGGAACGTCTCCTGGGTCAGGTCCTGGGCGTCCTCGTAGTTCGCGAGCATCCGGTAGCAGTGCACCTGCAGCGCACGCCGATGGCGCTCGGTCAGGACCGCGAACCGCGCGGTGTCCTCCGCGCGCGCCGCCGCGATGAACGCGGCTTCGTCGGCGCCCTGCGGTCTGGCGTCGG
Organism: Pseudonocardia lacus; assembly: GCF_018531445.1. Classification (GTDB taxonomy): domain Bacteria; phylum Actinomycetota; class Actinomycetes; order Mycobacteriales; family Pseudonocardiaceae; genus Pseudonocardia; species Pseudonocardia lacus. Next base: position 7,229 of record NZ_JAHDTH010000063.1, on the reverse strand, counting down.
TCATGGTCGTCGATCCTTCCACCGGTGCGAGGGGCTACCAGGACTGACGACGTGGCGGTGGATTCCTGATCGGTGGAGCCGATGCCGTCCGAGTGCGCTCGGTGATCGATGGTGCCCGGCCCGGGGAGTCGCGGGATGTCGGATGACGGACAAGAAGCGCTCCATTCCTGCCAGGTTCGCCGCGAGAGCCGGCCCCGGAGGCACGATGACGTCGACCCGGCGCGGCCGATGAGTTCGTGACTCCCGGCCGGTCCGAGCTCGTGGAAACCCAGGAAGGGACATCACCGTGGCAGAGCTTCTGGTCGACTTCATCACCTCCCTCGACGGCTACGCATCGGGAGAGGGCTGGCCCGGGTTCTGGGGCCTGGAGGGCCCCGAGTACCTCGCTTGGCTCGGCGAACAGCCCGAGGTCACGTACCTGATGGGAGCGAACACCTACCGCCTGATGTCGGGCTTCGCCGCGGGCGAGGTCCCGGATGGCCAGGACGAGTTCAGGGCCGAGGAAGAGGCCTCCGTCGACGAGCTCACGCGGGCGTCGAAGGTGGTGTTCTCCTCCTCGCTCGAGGAGCCACTGGCGTGGGCCAACTCCACGCTCGTCCGCGACGACGCCGTCGAAGCGGTCCGCACCATGAAGGAGAACGGCTCGGGGCTCCTCAGCACGATCGGCAGCCTCAGCCTGTGCCGGTCCCTGCTGAAAGCCGGGCTCGTCGACCGCTTCCGGGTCGGGTTGTTCCCGGTGATCACCGGGGCCACGGGCGCAGAACGCATCTACGACGGCTACCCGGACGTCGCCCTCGAGATGATCGAGCACCGGACCTTCGACGGCCGCATCCAGCTCGTCGAGTACGAGCCGCGCGTGCTCGAGCACCCGCCGCTCGGCGCCCCTGCGTGACGTCGTCCCAGCGTCGCGCAATCGGTTGTGGGACGCCGGCCGCTGATCTGGGGCCCGACCCCCAGACCGTCGGCGTGGCGGCGGCGATCCACCTCCTCGCGCTGATCGCCTGGATCGTGGTCGTCCGAGAACAATCGGTGCACGAGCAGGGCGTCACCTACGCCGAACGGGCTCTTCGAGGTCCTTGAGCAGTCGGAGGTTCCCAGCACTCCGCCGCCGGCCCAGGGTGTCGTCGGGGTATCCCATGGCGACGAAGTCCGCGTCGAGGACGCCGAGCTGTTCCAGGCTTGCGGTCGCTCCATCGGCTCCGCGCCGCCGCGAACCGGGGAACTGACCGGGAGCACCACCGGTGCGCGCGTCCGGTCCCCGGCTCACTCCGGGCGCTGCGCCTCGATGACGCGCTGCTCGAAGAACGTGATGATGTCGCCGCCGCCGTAGTGGTGGACGGCGTCCTGCACATCGCTCAGGCTGCGGAACTCCTCGAAGGTGACCTGCCCGTCGGCGTTGATCTCGGCCAGCCGGGCGGTGTCCTGCGGGTCGGCCGCGGCCTGGGCGAGGAAGTCCGCGCGGGCTCCCTCGGTCTCGTAGAGGATGCGCACGACCGTCTCGAACGTGCGGGCTTCGAGGTCGTCGCGCAGGGTGCGCAGGTCGGCCTTGGTCAGCCCTGCGTTCTCGGACGACCCGCCGCCCGCGCACGATGCGACGGCGACCAACGCGGCCGCGACCACCGCAGCGGCCGCCGCCCCGGAACGGCGCTCCATCATTCCCCCTCCTCCTTGCCGCCCGCGGACTCCTCCTGGGCTGCGGACCCCATGTCGAAGGCCGCCTCCGCCTGCAGGCGCGTCAGGACGTCGCCGCCGTAGGTGTGGACGGCGTCCTGCACGTCGCTCAGGCTACGGAACTCCTCGAAGGTGACCTGCCCATCGGCGTTGATCTCGGCCAGGTGGGCGGTGTCCTGCGGGTCGACCTGCGCCTGGGCCAGGAAGCTCGCGCGGGTGTCCGGGTTCTCGTAGAGGGCGGTCGCCACCGCCGCGTGCACCTCCGGTTCGACGGCGTCGCGCCAGGTCGTGAGCGCCTCGAGTTCCGGCTTCGGGATCGCGTGGTCGTAGATCGCGGTGTTGAGGCTCTCGTTGATCGCCCCGGTCGCCTCGTCGAGCGCGTCCCCCACCCCGGGTATCTCCGACGCGGTGTTGAGGATGGGGATGCGCTCGACGAACTTGCCGGACACCAGATCGACCGCCGGGTCGGTGACCGTCCGCCACCCCTCGACCAGCGCCTCGCGCTGCTCGATGCGATCGAGCTGCAACTGGTTCCACCCCTCGCCGAGCGTTCGGTAGTAGGCGGCGGACAGGTCGACCCCGCTGCCGAACGCGCGCGGGTCGTTGGAGGCGATGTCGGCCGTCTCGTCGGCGATCTCCGCCTGCACGAGGGCGGCACCGTTCTGCCCGAGCGCGACCCTGGCCTGCTCGCTCCCCGAGACCTCCCCCACGAAAGCCTGGACGTCCTCGACGCTCAGGCCGGGCAGCCGGGTCGGTAGCCGGTCGGGGCCGCCCCCGGCCGCCACGATCGCCAGGTCGCGGGTGTAGGGGGTGGTGATGTCGACCAGCGCGTTGCGGACGGGATCGGACGCCTCGATGTCCTCGGCCCCCGCGGCCTTCACCGCCTGCTCCACCAGCGCGATCGTCTCCGGCGCGTACGCCTGGCCGGTGGTGATCGGGTAGGTCTGGATGCCGCCGCGCAGCGTGTCGGCCAGCATCTGGTCGCCGTAGCGCTGGGCGTCCTCCGCCGTGAGGCCCAGGCGCCGGGCCGCGACGTCGTCGCCCGGGTGCTGACCGATCAGGTAGAGGTTCTCCAGCTCGCCGGGGAACTCGTCGCGGTCGGTCCGGTAGAAGATGTTCGCCGCCTGGTCGTCCTCGCGCAGCGCGGCCAGCGCCGCCCACTCGTTGCTGGCCAGATCGCGGTGCCGGCTCAGGAACTGCGCGTTGCTGAAGCCGCTGAAGTCGGGGTACGTCGGCGCGACCGGACCATCCTGGATCAGCGCGTTCGCCAGGTCGGCCGTCGTCTGCGGCGTGAAGTCGCCGGCGCCGGCCAGCAGCGCGAGCGAGCGGTAGCGCATGTCCCTGAGCTGCTCGGCGTAGCCCAGGTTGTCGACGCCGCCCTCGCCGCCGGGCTCGTCGGTGGCGTCGACGTCGAAGACCGCCGAGCGGATGGCGGGGTTCAACCGGTCGCTGCGGTCGCCGGCGGCCAGGACCGCGGCGAATGGCACCACGAATCCCCCGTACGGGTCGCCCGTGAGAATGCCCTTGTCGTACGCGATGCCGAAGGTGTTCGTCAGGTCGGCCAGCGTCCGCACGTCCCGCGGGCCCAGAGCGTTCAGCAGCGCCACGGCGTAGTCCGGGTCCTGCGCCGAGTAGCCGGCGGCACGGGCGAGGACGTCGCGCAGCTGCGGGTACTGCGCGGCGAGGCGTTCGAGCGCCGCGGGGTCGCCGCCGAGCAGGGCATCCGGGCTGACGAGCCCGGAATCGCCGATGATGTTCGAGATGATGACGGCGTCGTCGAGCGCCTGCAGCTGGGCCTGCGCATCGTCGAAGAAGCGCGGCCCCCCGCCGAACCGGTCGCCGTAGAGCGACCTGATCGTGGCCGCGCACCGGCGCTGCGCCTCGTCGAAGTCGGCCATCGCCAGGGTCACCGCGCTCGACAGCTGGGCGCTCTGCTCGGCCTGCCCGTCGTCGGGCTCGGCGTCGCCCACCTCGGCGACCAGCGCCGAGGCGTCGGAGCGCAGCGCGTCCAGCCGGAGCCGGATCTCCCGCATGGCGGCGGAGTACTCCGTGAGCGCCCGCCCGACCAGCTGGTAATCCTCACCCACCGACGCGGCGACCCCCTGCACCGGGCCGGTGGCGGCCAGCAGGTCACCCGCCTCCGGCGCCAGGTAGACCGGCGCCAGCGCCTGCCAGCCGGCGTGGATGCGCGCGCCCGTGTCCGCGAACGCCGCACCGGTCGTCGCCAGCGACGTCGCGTGCTCGTCCAACATATCCGGGTCGCCATTGATCACCGGAATCGCAGCAATGTCGATCATAAACGCGCCTCCCCCGTTCAACGTGCAAACGGACGCGACACGCTCTCGGTTCACCACTGTCGGAATCCGGCCCCCACGCCTTCCACCGCAGCCCTTCAATCAAGATCACGCGAGGCGGCACGAAGATCAGCAATTCGCAACGGTGCGAGAGATCGCAGGTCGTAATGCGCAATGCTTCTGCAAGTCGTTCTTCACCGCCTACAACCACGAACACCGCCGCCACTCCGGGATCGGCATGCACACCCCGCATCGGTCCACTTCGACACCGCGACCGAGGTCCAGACTCACCGCCAGGCCCCCCCTGACCGGGCCGACGCTCGCCATCCGAGCGGCTCGCACGCCGGCCCTGCCCGCCGCGCCTGCCGGAGCGGGCGTGGATCAACCAGCCGGTTCCACAGCCAACTCAGTAAGACCAACTGTCTCACTTGACTTGACAACGACCGCCGCGCGGGAGCAGCTGTCTTACTCACGTGTCACCAGTGACATGGGAGTGACATGGGAGTGACATCGGATGTGAGACAGTGCCAGAGGAGTGAGACCCTACGACACCGCTCAGCCGTGGGCGAGGTCGGCGAACCGGCTGTAGTGCAGCTGGTGGGCCACGGTGATCGTGTTGGTGGGCCCGTTGCGGTGCTTGGCCAGGATCAGGTCGGCCTCGCCGGCCCGGGGGTCGTCGCGCTCGAACGCGTCCGGACGGTGCAGCAGGATCACCATATCCGCGTCCTGTTCGATGGACCCCGACTCGCGCAGGTCGGACAGCATGGGCCGCTTGTCGGTGCGCTGCTCGGGGCCGCGGTTCAGCTGGCTGATCGCCACCACCGGCACCTCCAGCTCCTTGGCCAGGAGCTTGATCTGCCGGGAGAACTCCGAGACCTCCTGCTGGCGGGACTCGACCTTGCGGCCGGACGTCATCAGCTGCAGGTAGTCGAGGATGACGAGCTTGAGGTCGTTGCGCTGCTTGAGCCGGCGCGCCTTGGCCCGGATCTCCATCAGGGTCAGGTTGGGGGAGTCGTCGACGAACAGCGGGGCCTCGCTGATCTCGCTCATCCGCCGGGCCATACGGGTCCAGTCGTCGTCGCCCATCCGGCCGGCACGCATGTCGGTCAGCCGGATCTGCGCCTCCGCGGACAGCAGCCGCATGACGATCTCTGTCTTGCTCATCTCCAGGGAGAACACGGCGCTGGTCATGCCGTGCTTGATGGAGCACGACCGGGCGAAGTCGAGCCCGAGGGTGGAGTTGTGCGTGGGCACCATCGAGCGCCCGGCGAGGTAGAGGTGCGCGGGATTGTCGACCTGCACGCACCGCACGGGCACGCTCGCGACGGGGCGCACGTCGACGACCCGCCGGCGCGGCTCGCGGTCGGCGCGGGCGTCGTGGCGCTCCTTGTGCAGCAGCCGCCTGCGGTCGTCGCGGAAGACCTCGTCGCCGGCGAGGAACGCGACGACGCCCTCCTCGACGCGGCCGCCGGGGGCCGGGACCCACCGGTGGCCCAGGCCGGCCACCAGGTCGCGGACGTCGGCGGCGAGCGCGCCCGCGGCCGGGAAGCGCAGGGCGCCGTCCGGGGCGACGACGCCACCGCCGTCCATCAGGCCGGAGAGCAGCGCGCGGCGCTGGTGCTCGGCCGCCCGCAGGTACGGCGCCAGGTCGGCGACCGCCCAGCCCGCACGGGCGAGCCGCACGCCCAGCTCGTAGGGGTCCTCGGGGAGGTCGGCCTCGGCGAGCCGGAGGGGGGCGCACACGTCGATCGTGTGGCGGCCGGCGACCAGCTCCACCGTGGTCCGCACGGCGCCGTCGGAGGTCCGCCACTGGTGCTGCGCGTCGGCGACGATGACCGTGCCGTCGGAGAGCTCGACCTCGAAGCAGGGCCGCTCGCGCATGACCTCGGTCGCCGCGACCACCCGGGTCGGGCGGCCGTCGGCGTCGAGCAGGAGGTCGCCGACCGCGACCTCGCCCATCGTGGTCCAGCCGTCGGGCGTGGGGAGGGGGGTGTCGAGGGCGAGCGCCTTGCCCAGGCCCGGGCGCGCCGCCACGACGATCATCTGGCCGGGGTGCAGGCCGTTGGTCTGGGCGTCGAGGTCGACGAAGCCGGTGGGGACGCCGAGGGCCACGCCGCCGCGGGAGCTGATGGCGTCGATCTCGTCCATCGTGGGCTGCAGCAGCTCCTCGAGGACGACGTAGTCCTCGGTGGTGGAGCGCTCGGTGACCTCGTAGATGGCGGCTTGGGCGCGGTCGACGACGTCGTTGACCTCGGCGCCGTCGGCGCCGTGGTAGCCCAGCTGCACGATCCTGGTGCCGGCCTCGACGAGGCGGCGCAGGATGGCCTTCTCGGCGACGATCTCGGCGTAGTAGGCGGCGTTGGCCGCCGTGGGGACCGTGGCGATCAGGGTGTGCAGGTACGGGGCGCCGCCGAGGCGGATCAGCTCGCCGCGGCGCTGCAGCTCGGCGGAGACGGTGACGGCGTCGGCGGGCTCGCCGCGGCCGTAGAGGTCGAGGATGCAGTCGTAGACCGTCTGGTGGGCCGGGCGGTAGAAGTCGTCGGGTCGGAGGATCTCGACGACGTCGGCGATGGCGTCCTTGCTGAGCAGCATGCCGCCCAGGACGGACTGCTCGGCGGTGAGGTCCTGCGGGGGCTGCCGGTCGAACGGCGATCCCGACTCCCCGCCCCCTTCCGCGGCACGGACAGCACGGGGCCGGCCGGACGGGCGGTCGTCTGTCACTGCCATACGCAGAGTCACCCCCCGGACCTATTGTATCGAACAAAGGTTCGATCCGCTCGACGTGCTCGGGTGGCGTACCGCGCTACGACTGGCGTCCCTCCGAGCCGGGACACCGGCTCTTGCGACGACGGTAGAACGTCCCCCCGACGATTCCCAAGCCGAGCAACGGGCGCGCCTGTGTACGGAGCTGGGGATCGAGCGGCCACGCCCAGGACAGGGCGGGGGCAAGCCTGTGGACGGACTGGGGACAACTCCGGAATTTCGACCGTTTCCGCAGTTCAGCGGCATGATCGCAATTGTGGATAACTTCCGCTCGGCGACACGCCGATGACGGGTTCCCGGCGTGTCGCGCCGACCGGCGGATACGGCCGCCCGTCGCTGTGGGACGGTCACTCGGCGACGCCGGCGCAACCCGACGGCGTGTCAATCGACGGGGTGGCGACGGGCCCGGCGCACCGACTGTCGGGGTCCCCGACAGCGGAGCGGGGGGGGGGGGGGCCGCACGGCGGGGGGGCGCCCCCCCGCCCCCCCGTGATGTGGGGG
>NZ_JAHDTH010000062.1 GCF_018531445.1 Pseudonocardia lacus | reverse complement strand
CCCCGGGGCGGCGCCCCCGACAGCGGCGCGGGGGGGCGCCGCCCCGCCCGGCCCCCCCCCACCCCGCTCACGCAGTGTTACTCCCGGTCGACGCTGCGACCGGGCCGGCTCAGGTCGAGGAGACCTCGACCGACAGCTCGGCGGTGACCTCCGGGTGGACCCGGACGGTGACCTGGTGGGTACCGACGGTCTTGATCTGGCTGGGGACGTCGACGGCGCGCCGGTCGAGCGCGGGCCCGCCGGCCGCCTGCACGGCCTTGACCACGTCGGCGGTGGTGACCGAGCCGAACAGCCGACCCGAGTCGCCCGCGGACTTCGCCTTCACCGTGACCGTGAGCTTGGAGAGCTCGTCGGCCACCTCCTTGGCGTGGCCGAGGTCGCGGATCGCCCGGGCCTTCTGGGCCCGCTGGATCGAGGCGACCTGCTTCTCCGCGCCGCGATGGGCCACGATGGCCATCTTGCGCGGGAGCAGGTAGTTGCGGCCGTAGCCGTCCTTCACCTCGACGATGTCGCCGGGCGCGCCGAGGTTCGGCACGTCGGCGGTGAGGATGAGCTTCATTCCGATGTCCTCCGCTACCGGTCCGCCCGGCTCAGCGCGCGGTCGAGATGTAGGGCAGCAGCGCGACCTCGCGGGAGTTCTTGACCGCGACGGCCACATCACGCTGGTGCTGGCGGCAGTTGCCGCTGACCCGACGGGCCCGGATCTTGCCGCGGTCGGAGATGAACTTCCGCAGCAGGCCGGTGTCCTTGTAGTCGATGTCCTGGGCCTTGTCCTTGCAGAACGCGCAGACCTTCGCCTTCATGGGCTTGCGCAGCACTGGCTTGGCCATGGTGGGGGTGCTCCTGGTTTGTGCTCGTGTCCCGCACGGGGCGGGGGGGGGTGCTCAGGTCAGAACGGGGGCTCGTCGTCGACGGCCGGTCCGCTGCCGGCGGGCGGGGCGGAGCCCCACGGGTCGTCGGCCGGTGCGGAGCCGCCGTAGCCGCCCCCTCCGCCGCCGCCTCCGCCGCCACTGCCACTGCCGCCACCGAAGCCGCCGCCGCCACTGCCGCGGCTGACCTTGTTGACCTTGGCGGTGGCGTACTTCAGCGACGGGCCGACCTCGTCGACCTCCAGCTCCACCACGGTGCGCTTCTCGCCCTCACGGGTCTCGAAGGACCGCTGGCGCAGGCGCCCCTGCACCATGACCCGCATGCCGCGGGTGAGCGTCTCGGCCACGTTCTCCGCCGCCTGGCGCCACACGTTGCAGCGCATGAACAGCGCGTCGCCGTCCTTCCACTCGCCGGACTGGCGGTCGAAGGTGCGCGGCGTGGCGGCCACGGTGAAGTTGGCGACCGCGGCCCCCGAAGGGGTGAACCGCAGCTCGGGGTCGGCGGTCAGGTTGCCGACCACGGTGATGACGGTCTCGCCGGCCATCGCCGCCGCCTCAGCTCGCGGCAGCCGCGGGCGCCGGGGCCCGCTTCGGCTCGCGGCGCAGGACCTTGGTGCGCAGGACCGACTCGTTCAGCCCGAGCTGGCGGTCCAGCTCGGCGACGGTGGCCGGCTCGCAGGCGACCTCGAGCAGCGCGTAGATGCCCTCGGCGTTCTTGAGGATCTCGTAGGCCAGCCGGCGCTTGCCCCAGACCTCGATCTTCTCGACGGTGCCCCCGTCGGTCTTCACGACGTTGAGGAACGTCTCCAGGGACGGCGTCACAGTGCGCTCGTCCAGGCTGGGGTCGAGGATGACCAACAGCTCGTAATGACGCATGAGAACCACTCACCTCCTACGGACTGGAACGGTCGCGGTCCATCCGCGACAGGAGGTTCTCACTGCCCCCCGACAGAAAAGCGCCGCCGTGACGGCGGCGGGGAACGCGGACACCCAGGTGGGCGCCGGTCGGGGCGACACGCCGAGGTTACCAGCGCCTTCGATCCCGCCAGCGCGCACCCGCCCGGCGGAGGGCGCGCAGGGACGTCGGGGGCGGTCACTACGCTGGCCCGCATGCTCATCGGCGCCCACGTGCGAGAGGACGACCCGGTCGTGTCCGCCGCCGATCGGGGGGCCGACATCGTGCAGATGTTCCTGGCCGACCCGCAGGGGTGGAAGAAGCCCCCGGCGCACCCGCAGGCCGAGCAGCTGCGCACGGGCGGCGTCGCGGTCGTCGTGCACTCCCCGTACGTGGTCAACCTCGCCTCGCTGAACAACCGCATCCGCATCCCGTCGCGCAAGCTGGTCGTCCAGCACGCCGCGGCCGCGGCCGAGGTCGGCGCGATCGGGCTGGTCGTGCACGGCGGCCACGTCACCCAGGGCGAGGACGCCGCGGCCGGGTTCGCCAACTGGCGCAAGTTCGTGGAGCGCCAGGTCGGCGAGGGCGGGTTCGCGGTCCCGATCCTCATCGAGAACACCGCGGGCGGCGACAACGCCATGGCCCGCCGGTTCGACGCGCTGGCCCGGCTGTGGGACGCGGTGGGCGAGTTCGACGTCGGGTTCTGCCTGGACACCTGCCACGCGTTCGCCGCGGGCGAGGACCTGGTCGACGTGGTCGACCGGGCCAGGGCCATCACCGGCCGGATCGACCTGGTCCACCTCAACAACTCGCGCGACGAGTTCGGCTCGGCCCGCGACCGGCACGCCAACGTCGCGGACGGCACGATCGACCCCGAGCAGCTCGTCGCGGTGTGCGCCGCGGCCGGGGCCCCCGTGGTCGTCGAGACGCCCGCCGAGGGCCAGGCCGCCGACATCGCCTTCCTGCGCGAGCGGTTGGCCGCGTGATCCCGTCGCACGCCGGCCCGACCAGCGTGGCCGGCCCGTGACCAGGACCGCCCCGACCCGCGACGAGGACGAGCAGGTCCCCGAGGTGCCCCCACCCGCCCGCCCCACCACCGGCCGGCTGGTCCTGGCCGTGATCGTGCTGCTCAGCGGCGTCACGATGCTGCTGGGCTTCGAGAACAAGGCGCGCTGCATCGGCCCGGAGTACGACGAGTCCGGCCGCAGCGCCCCGGACTACGACGTCCGCCCCGACCGCGACGTCTGCTACTCCGACATCCAGCACCTGTGGATCGGGCGCGACATCGACAAGCACGTGTTCCCCTACGTGCACGGCTCGATCACCCCGGAGGGCCAGCTCGTCGGCGGCACGGTCGAGTACCCGGTGCTCACCGGGCTGCTGATCTGGGCCGGCGCGATCTTCGCCGACACCGACGGCGGCTACCTGATCGGCTCGGCGCTGCTGATGGCGCCGTTCGGGCTGCTCACCGCGTACCTGCTGGGCCGGCTCACCCGGTGGCGGGCGCTGGTCTGGTCGCTCGGCCCGCCGATCGTGCTCTACGCCTTCCACAACTGGGACCTGCCCGTCGTGGCCTGCGCGGTGGCCGCGGTGTTCGTGATGCACGGCTGGCGCACGCAGCGCTCGATCGCCGAGCGCGGCACGATCGCCTCGGTCCTGCTCGCGCTGGGCTTCGCGTTCAAGCTCTACCCCGGCGCGTTCGTGCTGCCGCTGGCGCTGTACGTGCTGACCGCGTCGCGGCCGGGCCGGCTCGACTGGTGGGCTGCGGTGCGCGTCGCGCTGGCCGCGGTGGTGACGGTCGTGCTGGTCAACCTGCCGTTCGCGGTGGCGGGCTACGCGGGCTGGCGGGCGTCGTTCTCGTTCCAGTCGCTGCGCAAGGTCGACCTGACGACCAACTCGATCTGGTTCTGGGGCTTCCGGCCCGACTCCGGCCCGGAGGACCCCGAGTTCCAGGCCACCATGGACTGGCTGTCGCCGTCGCTGGTGCTGCTGTCGTTCGCGGTGGCGGCGGCGGTCGGCTGGTGGCGCTGGCGGCGCACCGGCGTGTACCCGTGGGTCGGGGTGAGCGCGGCCATGCTGTGCGGCTTCCTGCTGCTGCACAAGGTGCACTCGCCGCAGTACGTGCTGTGGCTGCTGCCGTTCTTCGCGCTGCTGCGGGTGCCGTGGGCGCTGGTCGCCGGCTACCTGGTCGCCGACGTGGCCATGGGGATCGGGATCTTCCGCTGGTTCCACACCCTGCACACCGGCGAGGGCTTCGGCATCTACGACGGCTTCGCCGCCCAGGCGCTGGTCATCGGCGTGTGGGGGCGGGCGGCGCTGCTGGTGGTGCTGTTCGTGGTGTTCCTGCGCACGTCCGACGCGCTCACCGACGACACCGCGGCGGGGCTCACCGCCAGGCGAACACCGGCTGCTCCAGGTGCGCCACCCGAGTAGCCCGGCCCCGCAGCACGACCTCGCGGAACTGGAAGAGCACGGCGCCGGTCGGGGCGTGCACGAACCGGCCGAACAGCGGTAGCTGGATCACCGGGTTGTCGGACTCGGGGATCGTGAGGAACCGGGGCTCGATGTCGATGGTCGCCAGCGGGACGCGGTGCAGCTCGCCGACCTCGGCGGGGTTGGGCACCAGGTCGGCGCCGGCGCCCGCCCACAGCACGACCGGGGTGATGACGTAGCCGGAGCGGGTGGGGTAGTCGTCGAGCAGCCCCAGCTCGGCCTCCGGTCCGAGGCCCAGCCCGAGTTCCTCGAAGAGCTCGCGGCGGGCCGCCTCGCCGGGCTCCTCGCCGTCGTCGGCGCGGCCGCCGGGCAGCGCCCACTGGCCGGCGTGGCCGCGCAGCGTGGCCGCCCGGCGGGTGAGCAGGAACGCCGTCCCGCCGGGGTCGTCGACCAGCGTGATGCCCACCGCGGCCCGCTTGAGGTCGGGCCGGTCGGCGGGCACCCGCTCGAACCGCGCCAGGGCGGCGGACACGTCCTCGCGCTGCACCATCCCCCGATACTGCCCCACGGCGGAGCCCGATCCACTGTGACGATGTCGAGGTCAGGCGGGCAGCGGCTCCGCGACAGGGCGTCGCGCGGGGCGGGCCGGCCAGTCGGGGTCGTCGTCGCCGAAGGCGCGAACGGGATCCTCCCGCTCCGGGTGCAGCACCGAGCGCACCACCAGCACGCACAGCACGACGACCACCGCGTCGCGGACCAGCACGGCGCCCAGGAACCAGTCCGGCGGCAGCCCCCGCTCCTCCGGGGTCAGGTAGTAGTACATGCGCGGGGCCCACACCAGTGCGTCGACCACCATCCACGCCAGCAGCAGCCGCCAGCGGGGCAGCGCGAGCACGGCCAGCGGCACCAGCCACAGCGAGTACTGCGGGCTCCACACCTTGTTCACCAGCAGGAACGACGCCACGACCAGGAACGCCAGCGACGCGACGCGCGGGGTGCGCGGAGCCTTCCAGGCCAGCACGGCGATACCGACGCACAGGGCGACGAACAGCGCCGCGCTCACCGCGTTGAGCACGGCGGGGGCCTGCCCGGCGGCCAGCGGGCCGTCGAACCCGGCCCACCCGGTGAAGTAGCTGGTCACGAAGTAGAGCGAGTCGGGGTCGGCGGGCCGGGTCTGGTTGAGCCGGAAGAACTCCCACCAGCCGGTCGGCCAGGCCAGCGCCACCGGGAGGTTGACGGCGAGCCAGCCGAGGAGCGCCCCGGCGATGGTCCGCCCGGCCGTCCACGGCTCCCCACGGCGCAGCGCGACCAGCAGGACCGGCAGCAGCAGCATCAGCGGGTAGAACTTGAACGCGCCACCGACGCCGATGAGCACGCCGGCCAGCACCGTCCGGCGGCGCGAGAGCGCGAGCGCCCCCGCCGTCGCGAAGGCCACCGCCAGCGTGTCGAAGTTCGTGAAGGCGTGCACCACGACCAGCGGTGACACGGCGACCAGCGCCGCGTCCCACGGCCGCGAGGGCCGCAGCGCGCGCACCCCCCACACGACCACCAGCCAGGCCATGGCCAGCCAGAGCGCGCTGATGTCGAAGTAGACGACGACCGGCAACGCGGTGGGCAGCAGCGGGACCCGCTCGGCCAGCCACAACCAGCCGTCGGCGAGCCGGGCGTTGGCGTACTGGAAGAAACCGGTCAGCACCGGGTACTCCATGTAGCGCAGCCGCTCCTGGGGGGTGCCCTGCGCCTCGACCCAGGGGTCGCGGTAGGGCACCGCGCCACGGTCGACGCCCTCGATGCCGTAGAGCGGGACCGTGTCGGAGTAGCACATCGCCACGTACTGGCGGCCCTCGCGCCAATCGAGGGCCAGCTGGCCGTCGTCGGTGCGGTACTGCTGCAGGCACGGCGACTTGACCAGCCACGCCAGCGCCAGCACGACGACGGCGAGCAGCAGCAGGACCCGCAGCGGGGTCCAGAACGCGCTACGACCGACCAGGGCGTGGCGGCCGAGCGGCCCGCCCACCGGGCGGCTGGCCGCCGCGGCGAGCGGTTCGGTCCACGTCGGGATCACCCGGCGACCGGGCGACGGGCCGGCCCCCCGGCCGGCCCGGGTCATCAGTTGTTGCCCCGACCCGGGCCCGGGAGGTTCAGCTCGACTTCGGGTCGACCGGCACCGGGACGCCCCGGACCGCTGTCGGCCAGGCCCGCGCCGGGACCGGCGAAGTCCTGGTTCTCGTCGTCGCCGTTGTCCTCGTCGTTGTTGTCGTTGTTGTCGTCGCCGCCGTCGTCGCCGTTGTCGTCGTCGCCGTTGTCGCCGTCGTTGTCGTCGCCGTTGTCGTCGTTGTGCTCGTCGTCGTTGTGCTCGTCGTCGTCGTTGTGCTCGTCGTCGTTGTGCTCGTCGTCGCCGTGCTCGTCGTCGCCACCGCCGGACCCGAGCGCCTTGCCGATCGGCTCGAACTCGGAGAACTCCGCCTTGTCCGTGCCCTTGAGCGCCTCGCGCATGTACTTCTGCCAGATGGCGCCGGGCAGGATGCGACCGAACACGTTGCGCCCGTCGGCGGTCTTGATCGCCTCGCTGGTGTCGGTGCCGATCCAGACGGAGGTGGTCAGCGTCGGCGTGTAGCCGACCGTCCAGGCGTCCTTGTTCTCGCCGCTCTTGCTGCCGGGCAGCTGCACGGTGCCGGTCTTGACCGCGACCGGCCGGCCGGAGTCGAGCGGGATCTGCGAGGTGCGCGAGATGTCGATCATCGACTCGGTGACGTTGCGGGCGACCTTGGCGTCCATCACGGTCTCGCCCTCGACCCGCTCGGGGCGCTCGAAGCGCACCTCGCCGTCGGCGGTGACGACCTTCTGCACGAAGTAGGGCTGGTGGCGCACGCCGTCGGCGGCGAACGTGCTGAACGCCGTCGCCATGTCGATCGGGCGGACCTCCTGGTCGCCCAGCGCGATGCCGCCCCGGGCCTCGTTGACCATGTTCTCCGGGATGCCGGCCTGGTGCGCGGCGTCGATCACCTTCTGCAGGCCGGTGTCCAGCGCCATCCGGTAGAAGACCGTGTTGATCGACTTGGTCATGGCCTCCTTGACGTCGCACTCGTTGCAGTCGAAGCCCTCGGAGTTGTTGACCTTCACCCCGCCGACGAACTCCTGGCCCGATCTGCCGTCGTAGGTCGAGCCGAGGCCCACGCCCTTGTCGTCCTGCAGCGCCGCGGAGAGCACGAACGGCTTGAACGTCGAGCCCGGTTGGCGGTTGGCCTCGGTGGCGTAGTCCAGGCCGGTGCCGTTGAGACCGCCGAAGTAGGCCACGACCGCGCCGGTGCGCGGGTCCATGGACACCAGAGCCGAGCGCAGGTTCTCCGGCTGGTCCTCGAGGACGTCCTTGACCGCGTCGACCGCCGCGATCTGGCGCTCGCGGTCGATGGTCGTGGTGATCACCAGACCCTCGGTCTTGATCTCCTCCTCGCTGATGCCCAGCGTGCCGAGCTCGGCGACCACCTTCTCGTAGATGTGGTACCGGTCGTCCGAGGGAACGCCGACGTTGTCGGCCTGCGGGCGGTCCCAGTTGTCCGGGAACACCATCTGGGCGCGCTCGGCCGGGGTGAGCTTCTGCGTCTCGACCATGCTGTCGAGCACGAAGCCCCAGCGCTCCTGCGCCTTGGCGAGGTTCTTCTTCGGGTCCCAGTTCGACGGCGACGGGTTGATGCCGACCAGCATCGCGGCCTCGGAGGTCGTCAGGTCCTTGACGTCCTTGCCGAAGTAGGCCTGCGAGGCGGCCTGGATGCCGTAGGCGCCGCGGCCGAGGTAGATGGTGTTCAGGTAGTTCTCGAGGATCTTGTCCTTGCTCTGCTCACGGGTGATCTTCACCGCGAGCACGACTTCCTTGTACTTGCGCCAGAGGCTGAAGTCGTCCTGGCCGGTGGAGATCTTGATGTACTGCTGGGTGATGGTCGACCCGCCGCCGGTGCCGCCGGTGGCCTGGTTGAAGATCGCGCGGCCGATGCCGGACAGGTCGAAGCCCGAGTTGGAGTAGAAGGTGCGGTCCTCGGCGGCGAGCATCGCGTCGCGCACGTGCACGGGGATCTGGTCGAGCGTGACGATCGTGCGGTTGATCGAGACCTCGTCGCCGTTGGCGTCGGTGATCTTCGGGCGCACGGTGGCCACCGGGGTGGTGCCGTCGGCGAAGGTGATCGTCGCGACCTGGCTGATCGCCGCGTCCTGGGCGTCCGGCACCTTGAAGATCATCCAGCCGATCGCGAAGGCCACGAACGGCCCCAGGACCAGCATGCCCAGCAGCACGTAGCAGATCCGCCGGACCTTGCGCCACGTCATGTCGCGCCACCACGCGATGACGCCCTTGAGGCCCTTCTGCTTCGGCCCCTTCGGTCGCCTCGGCCCCTTCGGACCGGCCTGCCCCTTCGGTCGCGCGTTCCCCGGCCGGGCGAACCCGCCCTGGCGCGCGGCGCCCTGGGGGGCCGGGCCGGTGGCGCGGGTCGGCGGCAGGGGGGCGCCGCCCATGCGGCCGG